>JASGGE010000071.1:0-19280 GCA_047605205.1 Siphonobacter sp. | reverse complement strand
AAGAAGAAGGTTGGGTTTGCTAGCAAACCCAACCTTCTTCTTTAACTACCAGCCCATTCGCTGGCGTAAGCCCGTAATATGAGCCAGGTGATGCCGGCTATGCCAAACGTAATTGCCTAGTTGCATATCCAGTGTGTAGGTCTTTTGAGCTTCCGGATGAACAAACATTTTGGTAAAATCTGCGTCCTGCATGGAAGCGAACAGATTTGCCCAGCGAATATGCAGCATCTCCAGTAAGTTGAGTGAAATCTCAATTGGTGTCACGAAGGTATCCCCTAGTTCAGCCCAGCGAGCTTCTTCATAGGGTTTAATAATTGGATTTGCTTCTGTTAAAGCCAATTTCGTTCGGATATAACCGTTCATGTGGCTATCTGCTACGTGATGAACAACTTGCCGGATGGTCCAGCCACCTTCACGATACGGGATTTTCAGCTGATCTTCGGATAACCCTTCCACTGCTTTTCGATAATCCTGAGGAATGGTGTAAAGTGTGTTAATTAAGCTTTTTCGCTGTTCGGGCGTATACAAACCATCGTATACAAAAAAACCGATGGGATAACGAAGTTCTTCCATTGTTAAGGTGTCATTTAAAAGCCTCAAACCTGGTAATTAACTAAGCTTGAGGCTCAATGTCGAGAGACGCATTGTATCAATTTGCGTTTAGAAAGTCAGCGAAGTAAATAAGTTCAACTTCAAAGAAAAGATCGTCTCCTTCCCGAATAGCATCAGAAGCCACCGCAACACAAGGATAATGGGTAGGCTTAGGTACGGGTAACCATTCGGGTACTGAGCAACCT
Organism: Siphonobacter sp.; assembly: GCA_047605205.1. Lineage (GTDB taxonomy): Bacteria > Bacteroidota > Bacteroidia > Cytophagales > Spirosomataceae > Siphonobacter. The sequence goes on along the minus strand of JASGGE010000071.1, from coordinate 18,483 downwards.
GGCCAGCTTTCTTCATGTTGCAGACTGGTTGTGAGAATGTACCGAAGATATTCCTCTTTTGTACGAACCAGGGTTTTTTGCATAGCAATCCGGAGATTTGACGACTTTTTGTTTGGGTATTAAATTTATTCAAAAGGTAGTTTGTTTTTTCGAAACAGGAAATATGTTGATTAAAAAAAATAGAAAAATCTTCAAAATTTATTCTAAATTAGTGAGAAGGAATTAAAAATTCGCTAAAAGCCTCGCCCTATAAGCGAGGCTTTTAAATATAAAAACAGAAGACTAAGTCAAGCTAATGCTCCAGTTGCGTTTAAATGTAGCAGTAGGAGCCAGACGATTAATACCTTCTTTTGTTTCGAGATTCTGATCGTGCTTTACCGAGTCAGCAATGCCACACCAGGGCTCAATGCATACAAAAGGAGCATTTGGGGCGGCCCATATACCTAGAAAGGGAAAATTCTCGAAGTGAAAAGCAAGCTGGTGGGGCGTTTTGTCTGACTTAAGGGTAATATGCGTAGCATTTAGCTGTTTGAATACCAGGGCGTCTTCATAGAAAAGCTCGTGGGTAAGCGGCAGCCGACTGGTATTGGCCCTCAACAAAACAGGTTCACTTTCAATTAACCCATTATCGGCTAATGGCCAGTGTTTTAGATCCTCTGTCTGATCAAATTCCAGATAATAATCTTCATAAGCCGTTCCGCCAACGAGTGGAACCTGGAAAGCCGGATGGCCCCCTACTGAAAAAAGCAAGTCTTTCTGGCCTGGATTTTCAACCAGATAACTGACAATTAACGTGTTTTCAACCAGGGTATATTGAATACGAAATTCAAATTTAAAAGGATAAACAGCCTGTGTTTCTGGCGAATCGCCCAGGTAAAATACTAGATTGTTTCCGGTATTACTTTCGACTTCAAATTCAGAATCGCGGGCAAATCCATGCCGACTTAAGGAATAGGACTGGCCTTCAAACAGGTAATGATTCTCTTTCAACGAACCGACAATGGGGAATAACACGGGTGAATGTTTCGCCCAGAAAGCCGGGTTACCGTTCCAGAGGTATTCTAACTGCGTTTTTTTATTGTAAATACTGATTAGTTCGGCTCCTTTTGTACGAAAAGCTGCTTTAATAAAATCGTTTTCGAGGATCATATTTCAATACGTTGAATGAATGCTTAAAAATAGAGAGAAAGTTAGAGCGTTGGCGTTTTTGCATAAGAGACAAACAAAAAAGCGTCAGATTGTTATCAATCCGACGCTTTACCAGGAAAAGACATTTGATTACGCCAGTTCCATTTTCAGGAATTTTGCGGTGTGGCTCCCTTTTATTTTGGCGACTTCTTCGGGAGTGCCTTCGGCGATGATTTTACCACCACCGTTTCCGCCTTCAGGCCCTAAATCAATAACCCAGTCTGATACTTTGATCACATCCAGGTTGTGTTCAATAATCAGAACGGTATTGCCTTTTTCCACTAATTTTTTCAGAACAGTAAGCAAGTGCTCAATATCCTGAAAATGAAGGCCAGTGGTTGGTTCATCCAGAATATAAAGGGTTTTACCTGTATCTTTTTTTGAAAGCTCTTCGGCCAGTTTTACCCGCTGAGCTTCCCCACCCGAAAGTGTGGTAGCTTGCTGACCGAGCGTTACATAACCCAAACCAACTTCATTTAGGGTTTGAACCTTACGAAGAATCTTGGGCTGATTCTCAAAGAATTCCACGGCTTGCTCTACGGTCATATCCAGCACATCAGCAATGGATTTCCCTTTGAAACGAACCTCCAGCGTTTCCCGATTAAAGCGTTTGCCTTTGCAGGTTTCGCAGGGAACGTATACGTCAGGCAAGAACTCCATTTCAATTTTCTTCATCCCCGCTCCTTCGCAATCTTCACAACGGCCCCCCTTTACATTAAAGCTAAATCGTCCGGCTTTATAGCCTCGGATTTTGGCTTCGGGTAATTCTGAGAATAAGGTACGAATATCGCTGAACATCCCCGTATAGGTAGCTGGGTTGGACCGCGGCGTTCGGCCAATGGGCGACTGATCGACCTCAATTACTTTATCCAGGTTTTCCAGCCCTTCTACGTTTTTGAAGGGCATGGGCTCCCGTTTCGATCGATAGAAATGATGGTTCAGGATGGGAAACAACGTTTCGTGAATCAGGGTACTTTTTCCGGAACCTGAAACGCCCGTAATCGAAATCATCGTTCCTAAGGGCAATTTAAGCGTAACGTTTTTCAGGTTATTACCCGAGGCTCCGCTAATCTTAAGCGTTTTACCATTTCCTTTCCGACGTTCGGCTGGAATTTGAATACCACGACGGCCACTTAAAAAATCAGAAGTTGTAGACGAATTCTCCAGGAACTGTTGTGGCGTTCCATATCCTACCACATTACCACCATGACGCCCTGCTCCCGGCCCAATATCCACCAGAAAATCCGACTCAAGCATCATGTCTTTGTCGTGTTCAACGACTAAAACCGTATTTCCCAGATCCCGTAAATCTTTCAGAGATTGAATCAGCTTAACGTTGTCCCGTTGATGTAACCCAATGCTCGGTTCGTCCATAATATAGAGAACACCCACCAATTGCGTCCCGATTTGGGTAGCCAGACGAATTCGCTGGGCTTCGCCACCTGATAAACTTCGCAGAGGGCGATTAAGGGTTAAGTAATCCAGACCAATATTGATCAGAAAGCCAATGCGTTTGCGAATTTCCTTCAGAACTTCTTTTCCAATAACCTGCTGCCGGTCGGTTAGGCGTTCTTCCAAGCCTATTGTCCAGGTGTCTAATTCAGAAATCTGCATGTTGGCCAGTTGAGCGATATTCTTCTCATCAATCTTAAACCATAAGGCTTCTTTCTTAAGACGAGCTCCTTCACATTCCGGGCACTGCTTAATTACCATGAAATCCTTCAGCCAGTCCTGAATTTTATCCGAACCGCTTTCCTGCTGACGTTTCAGGAAGTTAATGATTCCTTCGTATTTCGTATTCCACTCGGTGCCTTCGTATTTCTTGGATGGAACCGGAACGGGCTCGTCGGTGCCATAAAGCATCATGTCGACTGCTTCGGGCGGAAACTTTTCAATAGGAGTGGTTAACCCTACTTTAAAAGGTTTTAGTAAGACTTCCAGTTGTTTGAAAATCCAGAGTTCGCGGTATTCGCCAATGGGGGCAATGGCTCCACGACTAATACTCAGCTTCTTATCCGGAATGATGGATTCCTGTGTGATTTCCTCAACCACCCCAAGACCTTGACAGGTGGGGCACCAGCCGTAAGGAGAGTTAAACGAAAATGCGTTAGGGGCTGGCTCATCATAGCTAATTCCGGAAACAGGGTCCATCAGATTTTTAGAAAACCAGCGGGTTTGATTCTGATCATCTTGAAGAAGCATAAGCCCTTTACCCATCTGAAGAGCTTTTCCGACAGATTGACTCAACCGATACCGATCTTCATCTTTCGGGATAAGCCGGTCAATCACTACTTCAATGTCGTGGATCTTAAAACGGTCAAGCTGCATTTTCGGCACAATGTCCTGAATCTCGCCGTCTACACGTACTTTAGTATAACCCTGTTTCGCAATTTGTACGAATAATTCGCGGTAATGCCCTTTCCGCCCCCGTACAATTGGAGCCAGCAAAATGGTTTTCCGATCCTGGTAATCTTTCAAAATCTGATCAATCACCTGATCCTGGGAAAATTGCACCATTTTGTCGCCGGTTATGTAGCTATATGCTTCGCCAGCTCGAGCGTACAATAGTCGAAGGAAATCATAGATTTCGGTAGTCGTACCAACTGTTGAGCGGGGGTTTTTGGAAGTGGTTTTCTGCTCAATTGAAATAACGGGCGAAAGACCTTCTATTTTATCCACATCTGGGCGTTCCATGGACCCAATAAAGCCTCTGGCATAAGCCGAAAAACTTTCCATATACCGCCGTTGGCCTTCTGCGTAAATAGTATCGAATGCAAGAGACGATTTTCCCGAACCACTAATTCCCGTAATGACTACCAGTTTGTTGCGGGGAATCGTTAGATCAACATTCTTAAGATTATGTTCGCGGGCCCCTAAAATTTCAATCAGTTCCTGCCCGGTGGGTTCGGCGGATATAGTAGAAAGAGTTGATTCTGCCATGAAAGGGTAACAACGTAAAAACAAGTAAAGTTACCGATTTGAACTTTTTTTTCCGAGTACAGACCAAGAGTAGACGTTTCAAAAGACTAACTTCACACGTTTTTAAAATTTTTTATTATTTGGTCGAGTCTGAAAAGAGCAAATGGTTCTTATGCTTATAGGGAAAAGACTCATTTTCAGGATCATCGGATATGGATTTAAATCAGCAGCTACGTTATTCAATGAAAATGAAGGATCAAATGCATGATCTTAGTCTTCTATAACGATAAAAACGATTCATTATTTCGCTCTAAATTATCTATGAAACAGCTATTTATTCCCATTTTGGGATGTTTTCTAAGCCTAACCGCAATTGCTCAGCAGGCCCCTAAGCCTTATGGAGCGATACCCTCTGAACGACAACTGAAATGGCATGAAACGGAAATGTACTGCATTGTACATTTTACACCTACTACGTTTGAAGATAAAGAATGGGGCTACGGGGATGCTGATCCGAAGACATTCAACCCAAGTAACTTTGATGCTGAACAAATTGTAAAGTCTGCCAAAGCAGGTGGTTTTCGGGGAATTGTCTTTGTTGCCAAACACCACGACGGCTTTTGTCTGTGGCCTACTAAAACGACCGAATACAACATTTCTAAAAGTCCATTTCGCAAGGGTAAGGGCGATATGGTAAAGGAAATGGTTGATGCCTGTCGTAAAAACGGAATGAAAATTGGTTTATACTGTTCGCCGTGGGACCGGAATAATGCAGCATATGGAACAGATAAATACTTACCCATTTACCAGGCACAGTTGAAAGAGTTGTATTCTAATTATGGCGAACTGTTTATGTCCTGGCACGATGGGGCAAATGGAGGTGATGGGTATTATGGGGGGGCTCGTGAATCGCGGAAGATTAATAACTTAGTTTATTACGATTGGGATAATACCTGGCAGATTACCCGAAAGATGCAGCCCATGGCTAATATCTTCAGTGATGTAGGCTGGGACGTACGCTGGGTTGGAAATGAAAAAGGCTTTGCGAATGAAACTTCCTGGGCTACGTTTACCCCTACCGCCGCGGATGGTAAAAGCAAAGGGGTTCCTGGAAATGCTAATGATTATGATGCTCCAACGGGAAGCCGGAATGGTGAAAAGTGGATTCCAGCAGAGTGTGATGTACCCTTACGGCCAGGCTGGTTTTACCATGCTAGCCAGGATGGCCGTTCCAAAACACCTCAGCAACTGCTAGACTTATACTTCAAAAGTGTAGGTCGCGGGGGGGCTTTGGATTTAGGTCTTTCGCCCGATAAACGCGGGTTACTACACGAAGACGATGTCATTATTCTGAAATCATTTGGCGAAACCTTGCGTAAAATCTATAGTCAGAACCTGGCTACCTCAGCCCAGATCACGGCTACCGGAACGCGGGGTAATGCCTTTGCTGTGAAAAATGCTTTTGATGCAAATCGTAAAACCTATTGGGCTAGTAAAGACGAAATAACAACACCAGAATTAACACTTAGCTGGAAAAAGCCAGTCACGTTCAATATTCTGGGCTTACGCGAAGCCATTGCTCTGGGCCAGCGAATTGAAGAATTTGCTCTGGATGTTATGCAGAATGGCAAATGGAAAGAGGTACACACTGGAACGAGTGTAGGAGCCTTACGTCTGGTTCGGTTACCACACTATTATACTACCAGTCAGGTACGAGTGCGAATTCTGAAATCGCCCGTAGCGGTTACAATCAGTGAATTGGGGATTTATGCCGAACCGGAGCAGTTACTGGCTCCCGTTGTACGGCGTGATTCAAAAGGAATGGTATCGATTACTTCTCCTGTTTCCGTACATACCCTGCGTTATACGACAGATGGTTCAGAACCGACGGCTAATTCTCCGCAGTATACACAACCATTCTCTCTCGCAGAAGCAGCTACGGTTAAAGCCAAAGCGTTTGGCGTAAATCAGGCCGGGCCGGTAACAACGGTTATCTTCGATATTCCTTCCAGTAAGTGGTCGATTGATCAAAAAGCCGAAAAAGCTATTGATGGTGACCCGACAACGGTTTGGTATTCATCTCGTGATCAGAAGTATCCACATACGTTAACACTTGATTTGGGCGAGACGAAAGAGTTAAAGGGCTTCACCTTTACCCCTGATGCCTCGGATCACCGTAGTGGAACAGTCTATGGATACCAGGTTTATGTTTCGGCAGATGGACAAAACTGGGGGCAACCAGCAGCAGAAGGACATTTCGATAATATTCAGAACAATCCGCTGGAACAACGCATTCAGTTCAAAACCAATCATGGCGGCCGCTATCTGCGTTTTGTTGCAACGGAATCAACGGATCACAAACAAACTTGGGCAAACGTAGCCGAGCTCGGCATCATCACAAAGTAGTAGAGTTTATTCATTTCAACATACATAATGAAGCGTAGAACATTCATACAACAATCTGCTATCGCTGGTATAGGAATGAGCATACCATTTACTAGTCAGGCAGCAGGCTTTCCTGAGGTACGTATTCCCGTATCCAAACGAAATTTTACAAGTAAGGCCGTAGAAGAAACTATTTTACGGGTTCAGAAAATGATTGGCGATGAAGAGTTGGCCTGGTTATTTGGCAACTGTTTTCCTAATACGCTGGATACCACCGTTCATTATAGTGAAAAAGATGGTAAGCCTGATACCTTCGTCATTACCGGAGATATTGATGCCATGTGGTTACGAGACAGTACTGCCCAGGTATGGCCGTATTTATCGTTAGTGAAGAAGGATGTTCCTCTCAAAAAACTCATTGAAGGCGTTATTCGCCGGCAGACAAAATGTGTACTGATTGACCCTTATGCCAATGCTTTCTATAACGGCCCTGGCCATAGTGAATGGTATTCAGATAATACCAAGATGAAACCTGAACTGCATGAGCGAAAATGGGAAATCGATTCACTTTGTTATCCGATTCGCTTAGCGTATGGATATTGGAAAACGACGGGAGAGCTCTCTCCATTTGACAATGCCTGGAAAGAAGGTATTCGAGCAACGATCAGAACCTTCCGGGAACAACAACGGAAAGAAAATCGCGGTCCTTATACATTTACCCGTAAAACGGCCTGGGCAACAGATACCGTCCCCGGAAATGGTTATGGTAACCCTGTAAAGCCAGTTGGTCTGATTGCCAGCATTTTCCGCCCTTCGGATGATGCCACTACGTATCCATTTCTGGTTCCTTCAAACTTTTTTGCGGTTAGCTCATTACGTCAGGCTGCCGAAATCAGTCAGACAATTGGGGATGGAGCATTAGCCTCAGAATGCAAGGCATTAGCCGATGAAGTAGATCAGGCGTTGAAGAAATATGCCATTGTTGACCATCTTCAATTTGGTAAAGTATATCCGTTCGAGGTAGATGGTTTTGGGAATGCGTTGTTTATGGATGATGCTAACGTTCCCAGTTTATTAGCTCTGCCTTATTTGGATGCCGTTTCAGTGAAAGATCCGATTTATCAGAATACACGGAAACTGATTCTGAGTGAAGCGAATCCTTATTTCTCGAAAGGAAAAGCAGGCGAAGGCATTGGAAGTCCTCATACCCTGGTAGACAGTATCTGGCCTATTGCTGTTACGATGCGAGCCTTGACGTCTCAGAACGATGCTGAGATTAAAGCTCAGTTACGCCAACAAAAGCTGACACATGCCGGGACAGGTTTCATGCACGAATCATTCAATAAAGACGATGCTAACAACTTTACCCGAAAGTGGTTTGCCTGGTCAAATACATTATTCGGTGAGCTAGTGTTGAAAGTAGCCAACGAACGCCCTGACCTCTTGAAAGGAAAATTATAGAAGCCTTTCTCTGAATTTAAAAGGCCTTATAAAGTGACATTACACTTTATAAGGCCTTTTCTTATGGACAAGGTGACTCAATCTGATTTTTAGTACATCTGCTACAAACGTATGTAAACCTTAACTTAATAAGCATAACGACTTAGTGGAGTAGCGGCATCAGGAGAATTAAAACCTGGTTTCTTCAGACTATGTAACTGAATATTAGGAACTTCTAGGGTTTTCATTACCAAAGATTACATACCATATAATACTTATCTGAGGAAATACTTTATTATCAGGACATTAAATAGCATTTTTGTTTTGAAACGATAATATCAAAGGGTTTCAACTCTTTCTGTCTAGATAGTTTATAAATATATGCAAAAGCAATCTGAGTATATTGCTCAATTAGATGGCTTAAGGACAATTGCCATCTTTTTAGTAATAATATTTCATTGGCTTCCAGAAGGTCAGGGAATTAATATCATTTCAAATGGCCCTCTAGGAGTTACATTGTTTTTCGTTCTGAGTGGCTTTTTAATCACGCGTATTTTGCTTAATAATCGTAGCTCTCTACCAAGTCAGGGCTTCGTGGCGATTTACAAGATCTTTATGGCAAGGCGTATACTACGTATTTTTCCAGTATACTTTGTTACACTTTTCGCAGTATGGGCAGTGCAATTTTTCTCTTTCTTTCCTAAGATTCCTACCCTGTTTTATTCTAACCCACTGTACTACATTTTCTATTTATCTAATTTTTTAATAGAAAAAATGCATGCCTGGTGGGATATACTATCACCGTTTTGGTCATTGGCGGTAGAAGAGCAATTCTATATTTTATGGCCAGTAGTGATGCTTTTGACCCCTAAACGGTATTTAAAAGGGGTGATACTCATTACGATCAGTTTAGGCTTTATTTCCAGAGGGCTACTTTACTTTTTAAATCTAAGAGAAGACGTATTAATGCCGGAGTGTCTGGATGCATTTGGCTTGGGAGCTCTTTGGGCATATATTCAATTCTATAATGATATGCCAGCCAAATTCGTCAGACAATGTAAAGTTCTGGCTATAATAGGGCTAATTATCTTTGTTTCTTTTTGTATCTATGGAGGAACGCCTTGGTTATATGCACTATTCTTTAGAGGTTCAATGTCTTTTTTATGTTTGCTTTTCGTCGTTCTTGCTAGTTATAAACGGGGATTGGAGAATATAGCAGGAAAAATATTAAGCAGTGCCGTTTTTAAATATATTGGTAAAATAAGCTATGGACTTTATGTTTTTCATATGCTAGTACCTGCCTTGGTAGTACCATTATTGATAAAAATTATTTCACGCTTTTTCCATATAAATCTGATCTTAACGGGCCACTTGTGGAACGCAATTACTTTTCTTGTTTTACTTGGAGTAGCTTCTTTATCCTGGCATATGCTTGAATTGCCTTTTAACAAACTAAAAAGATTCTTTCGTATTAAGGAAACCACAGCCCAGAGCCACTACATGAATTCTTAAATAATAATAGGCTGATCTGCCCTTGTAAAAGAAAAATGGGTTCAATAATCAATCTTCACGCGTATGTTATGAGGAGCTACCTGATTGCCCCCAAAGTATAGCCCAGTACGGTAACCAAGTCGCTTATTATGGGTAAAGTAGACGGGGTCGCCGCCCATTACCCGGTACGTTTTTTGATCGTAATCAATTTTGATACTGAGTTCAGTTGGCTGATTAATGGCTGTTTCTGCTACCTTAAATGAGGTTAGAGTTCCCGAAACATAGATATAGGCAGCAAGCTCAATTACGCCTCGGGTAGGATTCCACCGCCAGCCAACGCGTGCTCCGTCTACCTGATGTGGGGCCGTATCAAAATCCTGATTTTTGGCTCCTACAAAGCCGACACCGATAACCTTATTCCAGTCGTCCTGATCTTCGTTGTTGAGCGTGTAAATACAGCTACTATCGAATGTAACGGTTGCCGATAGGTTATGCGGGCTTATTAAAATGCTTTCTTTTCGCTTGGGATGTGGCTCATGATAACCGGATTTAATTACGACCCAATCAGAGTTAGAAAGCAGAAAATCAGGTATACAAGCCTGAAGCACAAAGCAGGTAGATAATATGAGTAGCGTAGAAAGGCGTAATTTAATCATAGAGAAGGCCAAGAAACAGATATCTAACGCCAATCCACGAATGGTTATTTAAGAGAAGCCAGGAAATATAGAAAAATAGATAATGATTAATATAATAGTAACATAAAAATGCCCGGCTTGCCGGGCATTTTTATGTTACTATTAACTGGGTTTCTTGCGTTTGAGAGCGAGTTCGTGAGCGGTATCGTAATAACTACGAAGATTTTTCCAGTCAAAGACTTCAGAAATACTTTCCGTACGATTTCGCTGCATAATTCGGTCCCGACGCGATGCCCGAACGAACTTAAATAATAACTCAGAAAGCGTTTCAGCCGCCTGATGGAAGTTTTGCTGACTGCGATTTAAAACATAGACTCCCCAATTTTCCGGATCAGCCATGATTTGTTTCATATAATCTCCAAAACCAGAAAGATCGCTGGTTACGGTTGGCACACCCCGTACAACGCATTCTAAAGGCGTATATCCCCATGGCTCATAGTAGCTTGGGAAGATTCCTAAGTGGCATCCACGCACAAACTGACTGTAATCCATCCCAAAAAGTGGGTTGGTGGAGGACATAAAATCAGGGTGATATACAATCTTTACCCGGTCTGATTCATGGTTTTGCATATTGGCTTTCCGAAGAAAATCTACAATAGCGTCTTCCTGCTTGAGGTAGTGAGTTACCGTTTTGGGAAGTTGATGAGTCTTCCAGGACTGAATGGTTCGGCGTAGGCGAAGCTGCCAGTATTCATCCACAAACTGATTCAAATCAGGAAGTTTAAGTTCGTTACTGGTTGCTGAAGCGGTAAACAGGCGGTCACCAATTTGTTTTTCGATGGCCTCGCAAGTCTGACGAATTTCTGACATTACCGCACGACTTTGTAATACGTCGGCATCCATTGAATAGACCGGATTTTTTGTAATGATGAACATCACAATCGTTATATCCGATTTGGTAGCCTGGAGTTTCGCATTTAAGCGGTTAAGAGCTTCTAAAGTCAAGTCATAGCCCTTATTATTGTATTCAAAACGGCCCGAAGTAAAGAAATAAAGCGTCTTGTCCAGATCAAAGGAATAACTCTGGAAGAAATGCCCCATCACAAATTGATGAATTTTTTCTTTGTGCTGAACGTGCAGATTCTGAAACTCGTGAGTAGCAATAAAACGGGTAACGTTCAGACCATTCGGTAAGGTTAAGTCACAGCGACGACCGAGTAAAAACTCACATTCACGAGCAGTTACGTCAGAAACCGTAGTCATGACGTGGCAATTCTGGGCTGCGAGATATTCAATAGTTGCCTGAGTCTCAATATTGAAATGCTGAGCCTGTTCCTTCCAGTTGAACGAAGGGAGGTTTTCGTAAAAGTTAGGTACGTTCGGAGCCATATAGCGGCCCAGCATTGTAGCGTGTGTAGTGAAAACGGTGGCAAGCTTAGCTCCTTCTTTTGCAAGTGACGGCAAGGCGGTTGAAGCCATCCATTCATGGAAATGAGTTATCAAATCATAACGTCCACCGTAATCTTTGGCTAATTCCATGAAAAACATACGAACACATTCGCCAAAGGCCAGTACCTGATTTACCAAATCATCGGTATTTAACGTTGATAACTGATGATGCTCCCATAGTGCATATTTGATTCTATTGAGATCATTGTACATGTTCCAAAAATTGAAAAGTACAATGCGGGGTTTGCCCGTTACCAACCAGTATCCATAATGAACTTCCATGCCAGCTTCCCGCATTTTACGTACGGTTTTGCCCAGAATGGAGTCATCCAGGTCTTCAATTGGCTCAAATTCTGCAAGAGCTTTATCCGGGAAGTAAGGCCCAATCAAGAAATAATCTTCACCCCATTTTTCGACCATCGCTGGAACTTTGGAACGGATAACCGTATAAATTCCGCCTACCTGATTGCACACTTCCCATGCAATTTCAATCAACAGACGAGGGCGTACTTTGGGCTTTACGGGTTCAACTTCAAGAGCCATAGCCAGGCATACATGTTAATAGATGAATAGTAGAACGCGTACCTACTAGAATTGATGAATCACCAAAGTTATTGTCTGGTACTTTTCCAAGTATATTTTTTGTAAAAATAATTTTTTGGCGATTAAAAAATAAATCTTGACTAGGGGCCAGTGCTTAAAGAAGATTTTCTGAAAGAAAATAGTCAGTGTGAGAAATGATAGCCCTTTTGAACGATTCCTTTTACTAAGGAAAGAAATCTTCGATGAAAATCCCTTATCCGAAAAGGTTATTTTTCGATTCCAAAAAAGATTGTAGAATAATGGTAGCCGAAATGCGGTCAAGGGTGCCTTTATCTCTGCGGTCTTTTTTAGAGGTTCCCATGGAGAGCATTGCCCGCTGAGCTAGCACGGAGGTGAATCGTTCATCGTGTTCGAAAACCGGAGTTTCCGGAAATTGCTTGCGAAGTTGTCGAATAAACCCTCGTACGTGTGGTGTATTTGACGTATCGCTTCCGTCCAGGTTAGTAGGCATACCCACTACAAAGCTCTCTACTGCTTCTTTTTGACAGTATTCTTTCAGGTAGGTCAAAATCTGACTGGAATGAATAGTATCCAAAGCCGTTGCTATAAGTTGTAACGGATCCGTAACGGCAAGGCCTACCCGCTTCGTTCCGTAATCAATCGCCAGGATGCGTGCCATGAATAAATGGATTAAGGATTCTGAAACGGTTCTTGTTTCCAATCGCGGTATCCTTTTATGCAAAGCACCAGATAAACGGCGTACAGGAAGGAAGTTCCAAAAAGCATTTTATACGAGTAAATACCTACATAGATCACATCCACAAAAAACCATAAATACCAGTTTTCAAGGTATTTACGCCCTAGCATCCATTGGGCAATCAGGCTAACGGCAGTAGTAAAGGAATCAACAATTGGCAAACTGGCATCGGTATACCGGTTTAATAACCAACTTACTAATGCGGTACCTCCTAAGCCAATACCAACCAGCCAGCCTATTAAGTATCTGGGCAATTGGCTAACGCGTAACGGAGTATGTTCTTTGCCTCCGTATAGCCATTGAAATAATCCATAAATACTTAGCAAAGCAAAAACTACCTGTAAGCCCATATCTGCATATAGCTTGGCTTCCCAGAAAATAAAAATGTAAATGGTTACACTAATAATTCCCCAGAACCATCCCCATACGTTTTGTTGCGTATTGTACCATACACAGATGATTCCGGTAAGCACACCGCTTACTTCCAGCCAGTTGTTTTTCAGGTATTGTAGAAAGTTTTCCATTATGGCCGCAACTTTGGTAAAGTTTCTGAACTTTGCCAAAAGTTAGGGTCGTTTTCTATTCACAATTCTCCCGAGTCGGACCAGAAATTCTGGCAAACGACCGGGTTTAGTGCGTGGATATGGGCGTTACTTCCTAAATAAAAGCCTGCTGGTTTTGCTCTATTTTACTTATGCTGATTAAAGACTTTTTGACGCTGTACCGAAATGACGCCTTTCTCCGTGTGATCGGAGAACGACTGCATAGTACTCAAGCCAGTGATTATCATCTGCAAATAAAAGGACTGACCGGAAGTCTGGATGCTGTAATAGCCGCTGCTCTGTATCAAAATCAACCTCAGAAAACGCTCTTTGTTTTATCAGACAAAGAAGAGGCCGCTTATTTCTTTAATGACCTTCAGAATTTGTTAGGTGAAGAAGATGTGTTACTGTTTCCAATGTCGTATAAAAAGCCATACGAATATGAGGAGATTGATAACGCCAATGTGCTGATGCGGTCGGAGGTATTGAATCGATTAAATGAGCCTGAACGTAACACACTCATTGTTACGTATCCGGAGGCTTTAAGTGAAAAGGTAATTAACCGCCGTTCTTTAGTAAAAAATACCTTTACGATTTCAGTTAATGAAAAGCTGGATACTGAATTTTTATCAGAGTTTCTGATTAGTCAGGATTTTGAGCGAGCGGAATTCGTCTACGAAGCCGGGCAGTTTGCCCTGCATGGGGGGATTATTGATGTCTTCAGTTATGCAAATGAGTTACCCTACCGCATTGATTTATTTGGTGACGAAGTAGAGTCAATCCGAACCTTTGATCCGGATACGCAACTTTCCAAAGAATCAGTATCTCGTATTAATATCATTCCTGACGTTCAAACGAAACTCATTCAGGAAACCCGGGATTCTTTTTTAAGCTTCTTCCCGGAAAATACACGCCTATGGTTTAAAGACGTTGAATTAACACTGGAGCTGATTGGAATTTGTTTTGAAAATGTAGAGAAGAGTTTCCAGGAAATTCTGGCTCGTAGCGGCGGTATTAAGGTTATTCAGGAGCCTGGCCAGCTTTTTGAGACCCGGCGGGCTTTCCTCAATCAGATTAAAGAATTTCCAAGTGTTGAATTTGGGAAACGGTTTTACTTTAAACCAGCCGAAGGAACCACTACTGACTTACGAATTCAATATACCTCCAAACCCCAGCCTAGTTTTAATAAAGATTTTAACCGTTTAATTGAAACGCTGCGTGAGCAGCAATACCTGGGGTATACCAATCTGATTGTGGCAGAAACACAAAAACAGATTGAACGCCTGGAAACTATTGTGGGGGAATCGAAAGACGCGGTACGTTTTCAGGGGGTAAATGTTTCGTTACGGGAAGGTTTTATTGATGATGTTTTGAAGGTAGCTTGTTTTACCGATCATCAGATTTTTGATCGTTTCTACCGCTATCGGATCAAGGATAAGTACAGTAAGTCCAAGGCCTTGACATTACGAGAACTGAAAACGCTGGCTCCAGGCGATTTCGTTACCCACATTGATTATGGAATCGGGCGTTTTGCTGGGCTGGTGAAAGTAGAGGTTGGAGAAAGCAGTCAGGAAGCCATTCGGTTGATTTTTAAGGACAATGATACCGTTTTGGTAAATGTGCAAAGCTTACACAAAATCGCTAAATACACGGGTAAGGAAGGAATCCAGCCCTCATTAAGTAAGTTAGGCTCACCCGAATGGGAAAATAAAAAAGCCAAAGTAAAGCGTCAGGTAAAAGACATCGCCGCCGAGCTGATCCAACTGTATGCCAAAAGAAAACTGGCTCCCGGATATGCTTACACACGCGATACCTTTTTACAGGCCGAACTGGAATCGTCTTTCTTATACGAGGACACCCCTGACCAGGCCAAAGCAACCGTTGATGTAAAAGAAGATATGGAAAAGCCACACCCGATGGATCGGCTGGTGTGTGGCGATGTGGGTTTTGGTAAAACCGAAGTAGCCATGCGGGCCGCTTTTAAAGCAGCCTGTGATAATAAACAGGTAGCCGTACTGGTACCAACAACGGTATTAGCTATGCAGCATTACCGAACCTTCCGGGATCGGTTTGAGCGGTTCCCCGTAAAAGTCGAATACATTAACCGCTTCAAAACCACTCAACAGATAAAAGAAACGCTCAAACGGGTAGAGTCGGGCGAAACCAGTATCCTGATCGGAACACACCGCATTGTAGGAAAAGACGTGAAGTTCAAAGATATGGGCCTTCTCATTGTGGATGAAGAGCAGAAATTTGGCGTGAAAGTAAAAGATCGCCTGAAGGAGTTTAAACTTAATGTTGATGTCCTTACACTGACGGCTACACCTATTCCACGGACGCTACACTTTTCGTTGATGGGTGCCCGAGACTTGTCCGTTATTGCTACCCCACCACCAAACCGTCAGCCGGTTACTACTGAACTGATGGTGTTTGATGAAATCCGGATTCGGGACGCAGTAATGCGGGAAATGAAACGTGGGGGGCAGGTATTCTTTGTCCATAACCGAATTGGAGACCTGGAATCGCTAGGGAATATGATTCTGAAATTAGTTCCAGATGCTAAAATTGGCATTGCTCACGGCCAGATGGATGGCGACCGCCTGGAAAAAGTAATGATGAAATTTATTGAAGGAGAATACGATATTCTCATGTCAACGAATATCATTGAGTCCGGACTGGATATTCCAAATGCCAACACCATCATCATTAATCAGGCTCATTTATTTGGATTGAGCGACTTGCACCAAATGCGAGGCCGGGTCGGACGTTCAAATAAAAAAGCCTATTGTTATCTGGTTACACCGGCTTTATCGTTAATGACTTCGGAGTCCAGGAAACGTCTACAAGCTCTGGAAGAATTCAGTGACCTGGGCGATGGCTTTAAAGTAGCCATGCGTGACCTGGACATTCGCGGAGCAGGAAATATGCTGGGTGCCGAACAAAGCGGATTTATTAATGATTTAGGCTTTGAAACCTATCATAAAATTCTGGATGAGACTGTTCAGGAATTAAAAGAAAATGAGTTTAAGGATCTTTTTGCGGATGAACTAGCCAAAGCAGCCCGGCATCTGCGGGTAGAATGCCAGATTGAAACGGATTTACCAGTACTGATTCCTGAAAATTATGTTTCCAATATTTCAGAGCGGCTCAGTTTATACAACCGTCTGGACAATTTAAAGGACGATACAGAGCTACAGGCTTTTCAATCAGAAGTAACCGATCGGTTTGGCCCTATTCCTCAGGAAGTACGCGATTTAATCGATTTAGTACGTGTTCGCTGGAAAGCTGAACAAATTGGTTTCGAAAAACTTACACTTAAACAAAATACTTTAAAGGGTACGTTCGTTTCTGGTGAGCATGAAGCTTATTATCAGTCAGAACGCTTTGGCCGTGTACTGGATTTTGTGAAGGCAAATTCACGCAAAGTATCACTCAAAGACATAAAAGGGAAGCTAATGTTAGTAGCAGATAATGTTAATAATGTTGTTGACCTGGATCAGATTTTAAGCCAGATGACCCCTGCTGAACTTGCATGCATAAACAGTTAAGCAGTTGTAATTACTTGGGGAATGAGTGCAGAAGTACTGTAATTCCGCTGAAACGATTATTTTTGCACAATCCAGTCACGTTAAACGAATAAGGTATTCCAAACCAATAACATAGCAATGATAAGAATTGCGTTCAGGTCAGTTCCATACCTCGTAGGAGCTGCGGTGCTACTGACGGGTTGCTTGAAAAAGAAGAACCCCGATAGTGCCCACATGGGAAAGAATAGTACAGCTACGGGTATTGTATATAATGCCAAAGAGGGTTTTCAGACGCCTAAAAGCTTTAAAGGCCAGCCTACTGGCCCTAACTTGGTATACATTGAAGGCGGCCGCTACACGATGGGGTCTTTAGAAGAAGATGTGGCCGGCGTTCGTGATAACCTGGAACGTACCGTTACCGTACAATCATTCTTTATGGATGAAACGGAAATTGCTAATGTTCACTATCTCGAGTATCTCTATGCCGTACAACGGGATTCTACTCAGGAATTTTATGAAAAAGCATTACCCGATACCACCGTTTGGGCTGGTGAATTAGCTTTTAATGATACCTATGTAGATCAGTACCTGCGGTATCCCGGTTTTCGGATGTACCCGGTAGTAGGGGTTTCCTGGGTGCAGGCTCAGGATTATTCAAACTGGCGTACGGCTGCCGTAAATGCTGACTTAGCTCGTAAAGCATCCGGTGGTGGTAAGAAAAAAGCTAAAAAAGGAGAAGCTGAAGTAGCCGTTCAGCAATATTCGGGTGGGCGTGCCGCCATCGAAACCGGTTATGTATTGCCTAATTATCGCCTTCCGACAGAAGCCGAATGGGAATATGCAGCTAAAGCACTGATCGGTACCCAGTATCTGGATGAAAATCAGTCGAATCAACGTATTTATCCCTGGGATGGCTCATCAATGCGTAAAAGCTCTGGCCGTAAGAAAGGAACCATGTTAGCGAACTACAAACGCGGTCGTGGAGACTACGCGGGTATCGCAGGCCGTTCAAATGACGGAGCAATTATCACAGATGAAGTATTTTCATACCCACCAAACGATTTCGGCTTATACAATATGGCCGGAAACGTAAATGAATGGGTATGGGACGTCTATCGTTCAACTACACTTCAGACCTTTAACGATTTGAACCCCATTCGTCGTGATGGCTTCCTTGATGATGAAAAGTATTACGATAAAAAAGATAATAATTCTCTGATTGATAACCGTACGCGGGTTTATAAAGGAGGCTCTTGGGCAGATATTTCCTACTGGCTTTCACCCGGAACGCGTCGTTACCTAGATCAGGACTCTTCTACTGCTACAATCGGGTTCCGTTGTGCCATGATTGCGGCAGGAAGAAAGAAATAATTTTCCAGTTTAGTTTTTTGAAAAGAAGCTGTCCGTCTGGATGGCTTCTTTTTTATATCCAGATATTATAAAGATAACCGTTCTGTTAACCAGTAAGATATACTATTCCTTCCCGCTAATTCAAGTAAGATCAGAGACTCTCAAAACAAAAAACTCCAGCTTATTCGGCTGGAGTTTTTGTTTTGAGATATATACCTCAGTACTAGAAGCGGAAGTGTGAGAAAGCTTTGTTTGCT
>JASGGE010000070.1:0-19416 GCA_047605205.1 Siphonobacter sp. | reverse complement strand
CCTATATATGACAAAACAACTACTACTCATATTTTTTCTCTTTATTTCTCATTTCAGCTACAGCCAGCAACTATACATCAATGAAATAATGGCTTCTAATAGCCAAACCATTGCAGATGGTTCTGGTTCTTATGAAGACTGGTTTGAAATCTATAATCCTAATGCTTACTCGGTCAATCTTGCGGGATATTATCTAACTGATAACCTTGCCAACCCAACCAAGTATCAGATCCCTACGACTTCTTCCTTAAGTGTTCCGGCCAATGGATATCTCATTCTTTGGGCTAGTGAAGAATTAACCCGGGGAGCCAATCACGTCAATTTTAAACTTTCGGCCGATGGAGAAGCCGTTGCCCTTTACAGCCCCGACGGATCTACTTTAGTCGACAATGTTACCTTTCCGGCTCAGCGTACCGATGTCAGTTATGGCAGAAAACCTGATGGCTCAACTACCTGGCTTTATTTTTCTAGCTCTACTCCTTCAGCTACGAATAATACTGCAGCAGGTTATTCATCTTTTTTAACTAAACCGGTTTTTTCGCATACGGGTGGCTTTTATTCCAATTCATTTGATCTTACCATTACTTCCGCCGATACTACCGCAACTATGTATTACACAACTGATGGTTCTGAACCAGATCCATCCAACGTAACGGCTCAAACCTTTACGTATAAAAACCAATACCCTGCCCAGCCAACAGACACATACGGCTCAATGTTAACTCAATCCTATCAATCTTATACCTACAGTGCTCCTCTTTCGATAACTGATCAATCAACCGCTCCTAATAAAGTTTCTTTAAAAACGTCTACAGCATCAAGTACATCAACGCCTGCCTATTTCCCTTCTTCCTTACTTTTCAAGGGAAAAATAATCAAGGCTAAAGCATTCAAGGCCAATGCCATTTCTAGTGAAACTGTTACCAGCACTTATTTTATTACTTCCAGTACAGCCAGGTATTCGGTGCCTGTGGTATCAATCTCTTTACCAGAAAAACATCTATTTGACTACACCACCGGGATTTATACCGCCGGTAAAACATTTGATGATTGGAGAGCAAATAATCCTTCGGCAACAACTGGAGAAGTATGCACAACCGGAAACTTCTATCTAAGTGGTGAAGAATGGGAACGTCCTGCCAATGTAGAGTTCTTTTTAAACAATACCTCTCTTATTAATCAAACCATCGGGCTGAGAATTCACGGAGGGTGCTCGAGTAGTGTCTTTAGGAAAAGCTTACGTTTATATAGTCAGGATGTGTTTGATTATCCTTTTTTCTCTGAACGTTCCTCTTCCCTTTTTCATAAGCGACTGATATTAAGAAATGGCGGTAATGATTACACCTATAGTATGATCGTAGATTCATACATGCAAAAGATGGTACGGCATCTGAATACGATTACCCAATCAAATAGAGCAGCTGTAGTTTTTCTTAATGGCGAATACTGGGGAGTGCATTCGCTGGATGAACGATACGACAAACACTATTTCAATCGTCTTTATAATGTAGATACTGATTCATTAGATTTAATCACGCTTTCTTTCGGTATGGAAGTAGATGAAGGAGATGCTGTAAGTTATAATTCACTGTATACCTATTTTGCGAACAACAATCCGGTTAATTATGAGTATGTAAAAACAATAATGGATATCAATAATTTTACTGATTATCAGATTTCAGAAATTTTTAGTGCAAACACTGACTGGCCTCACAATAATCAGGTTCTGTGGCGTAAACGGACTAATAGTTATAACTCTAGTGCTCCCTATGGTCAAGACGGTAGATGGCGATGGGCTTTAAAAGATCTAGACTACGGATTAAGTTATACATATGGCCCCGATCATAATACATTAGAAACGGCTACTTCCACCGGTGCAACTTCTGATTATACGCGTTTCTTACGAAGGCTTTTAGACCTGCCTACTTATAAAAATTTCTTTATTAATCGATTCGCAGATCTGTTAAATACAACTTTCCTTTCTACCCAAACGGAAAGTATCCTGAACACTATGATTGCCGAATATCAGCCACTTATGGCTGAGCATTTTGCCCGATGGCCTTCTGGAAATACTTATAGTGGCTGGCAAACCAATGTGGAAAAGATTCGAAGCTTTGTCCAACAACGCCCTGGTTATCTGCGTAATATTATTCGCAATACGTTTGGACTTTCTGTAGATCGTAATCTAACAGTCAATGTTTCCGATACGGCTCAGGGGTACATCAAAGTCAACACCATCGATATTCTACCTACCACTGTTGGCATATCAGCTACTCCTTACCCCTGGACCGGCACCTACTTCCAGGACAATAACGTCACCATCGTCGCCAAAGCTAAACCTGGCTATACATTCACCGCCTGGAAAGAAGGAACAACTACCGTTTCCTCTGACACCGCTTATTCCTTCAACCTCACCGCCGCCCGAACACTTACCGCGGTTTTTGACCTTGATGAGTCCTTCAATTCCAATCCACCTGCTTATGCTCTGCTGAGTTGTGACTACCGTTTTGAAGCCTGGACTCCTACCGCTACCGCCGGCACCTATCCCGCCAACATGCACCTGGTTACCATGAGTGAGGATGAACCGCCACTCTCCGCTACCATCGCCGATACCCTCAAAACTGCCTATAACCTCACCAGTGGCTCCCGCATCAATGGCCTCACCGATCAAGGCCTCGCCTTCCTCAATACTGGTAGCAATAACCGCATCGGAGGGGCTCTGCTCGCTCTGCGTACCATCGGCCTCAATCAGGCTTATGTCCAGTGGACGGCCGGTACCCTTACCCCTAACAACCGCGAATACCGCATTCGACTCCGATACCGCATCGGCGATTCCGGGGACTTTCAGGATCTGCTCGATGATTCCAATAATCCCATTGAATATACTCGCAATGCCACCGCCGGACATAGTCAAACCTTCGGCCCGACGGCTCTGCCAGCTACTTTACTTAATAAGCCTTACATTCAGCTCTTGTGGCAGTATTACTACGTAGCCAGTTCAGCCTCCGGTGCCAGAGCCCAGCTTCGACTCGATGACATCATCATCACAAGGGGTAGTTGCGAAAGCCTTGCCTCTGGTGACTGGCATGCCCCCGCCACCTGGAGTTGTGGCAGGATACCCACCATTTGTGATCAGGTTATTATTAAAGAAGGACACCAGGTTACTTTGCAGGTAACTAGTGCTACCGCTAAAAACGTACTGCTCGAAACGAATTCTAAACTCATTTATGCTTCCAATACCGCTGCCCTTTTCTTACAGGGGCCATAGTGCATCTTTCAGGAAAAATCGCCTACTTTGCAGAATGAAGACATTCCATCATCAACATCACGCAATGATCTGCTGAACAGGCTGGTGGAATATCGGTTTATTTTATACCGAAAGGATCTTAATCAAACGCCTGATTCAACGCGAATCGGGCGTTTTTCTTTATAGACAATGAAAACAGTCATTATTAAGTACAATGCTGGTAATGTTCAGAGCGTAATGTATGCTCTTGAACGCATTGGGGCCAGTTATGTCTGGACTGACGAAGAAGCCGAAATTCGCTCAGCTGATCGGGTGATCTTTCCGGGTGTAGGCGAGGCTTCTACGGCTATGGCCTATTTACGCGAAAAAGGATTGGACACGGTTATACCTACCCTAACCCAACCCGTTTTGGGAACATGCGTTGGGATGCAATTAATGTGCAGGTCTTCCGAAGAAAATGATACCCAGGCCATGGGTATTTTCCCGGTTGATGTCAAGCGTTTTCCAGCGGGAAGTTTAAAAGTACCACACGTCGGCTGGAATAATTTACGGGATTTGAAATCTCCTTTAACGGAAGGCCTCTCCGAAAACCCTTACGTGTATTTTGTCCATAGCTATGCTGCTCCGGTTTGTGAATATACTGTCGCAACTTGTGATTATGTAGTGCCGTTTTCGGCTATGCTTCAAATAGACAATTTTTATGCCGCCCAGTTCCATACCGAAATCAGTGGAAAAGAGGGGCAGCTTATTCTTGAAAATTTCCTGAATCTGTAATTCATGTATATTATTCCTGCCATAGACCTAATCGAAGGAAAAGCCGTTCGTCTGACTCAGGGTGATTATACCCAGAAGAAAATCTATAATGCCAATCCAGTAGAAGTAGCAAAAGCGTTTGAAGGGGCGGGGCTTAGTCGACTACATTTGGTCGACCTGGACGGAGCCAAAGCAAAAAAAGTCATTAACTGGAAAATTCTCGAAAAAATTACGTCTCAAACCAGCCTGCACGTAGATTTTGGCGGGGGCGTTCAATCAGACGAAGATTTAAAGATTGTGTTTGAAAGCGGAGCCCGGCAAGTAACGGGCGGTAGTATTGCCGTTAAGAATCCGAATCTTTTTGAAAGCTGGTTAAAGCAGTTTGGCGGTGAGAAAATGATTTTAGGAGCCGATGCCAGGAATGAACGTATTGCGGTTAGTGGCTGGGAAGAAGGTACTGAGCTTTGGGTTTATGATTTTGTGAAACAGTGGGAGGAAAAAGGAATTCAGTATATTATTTCCACTGACGTTGCCAAAGATGGCTTGCTGCAAGGCCCTAGTTTTGGTCTTTATAAAAAACTACAGGAACAATCCCCCGATTTAAAAGTCATTGCTTCGGGTGGCGTTAGTTCACTTGAAGATTTGGAAAAACTGGCAGATATGAATACCTATGGAGTGATTGTAGGAAAAGCCATTTACGAAGGGCGGGTTACTTTAGCCGATCTACAAAAATTTTAAACGATGCTGACCAAACGAATTATTCCATGCCTGGATATTAAGGACGGTCGTACCGTAAAAGGCACCAACTTTATAAACCTGCGGGATGCCGGAGACCCCGTTGAATTAGGAGCCCTATATGCAGAACAGGGAGCCGATGAACTAGTCTTTCTCGACATTACCGCCACAGTAGATAACCGCAAAACACTGGTAGATCTGGTACGTAACGTAGCCCGTCATGTAAATATACCTTTTACGGTTGGTGGCGGTATTAGTTCTATTGCAGATGTATCGGCTCTGTTGAACGCCGGGGCAGATAAAATATCCATTAATTCCTCTGCCGTTCGTCGGCCAGAATTAATTGATGAATTATCCCTTCACTTCGGAGCTCAGTGCATTGTCGTAGCGATTGACACCCGGGAAATATCCGTACCTGATCAGGTAGTTAGTCATCAGGAAATTACAGCGAATCGCTTTGAAACTGAACGCGTTAGCACATGTGAAGTTCAACTCAAAACCGAACACATTGTCCATACACATGGTGGCCGGAAAGCAACCGAACTTCGTACAATTCTCTGGGCAAAAGAAGCTCAGGAACGGGGAGCCGGGGAAATTCTCTTAACCTCTATGGATACGGATGGAACCAAGGCCGGGTTTGCACTGGATTTAACAGCAATCATTTCTGGCCAACTTAGTATTCCGGTAATTGCCTCTGGTGGAGCCGGTACCATGGAACATTTTCATGAAGTGTTCACAACCGGTAAGGCCGATGCAGGCTTGGCCGCCAGTATTTTCCACTTCCGGGAAATCGGCATACCTGATTTGAAAACCTATCTTAAAGAAAAAGGCATTGCCATGCGGATTTAATGGAAAAACGCCTTTCCCTCAATCAAATGGACTTAAACTTTGAGAAAGCCGGCGGACTGATTCCGGCCATTATTCAGGATATAGTAACGAATAAGGTTCTCATGCTGGGCTTTATGAATGAAGAAGCCTACGCAAAAACAGAAGCCGAGCGAGTAGTAACGTTCTTTAGTCGTACGAAAAATCGGCTTTGGACAAAAGGCGAAACGTCGGGAAATTTCCTGAATGTTAAAGAAATTCGGGTAGACTGTGATCAGGATACCCTTCTCATCAAGGTAGAGCCTCTAGGGCCTGTTTGTCATACCGGAGCAGATACCTGTTTTTTTGAAGAAAATCCCCGATAACGTTTTATTAAGTAGTGAGGGACACTCTTTCCTGGCCAGCTGATTTTATCAACACTACATTACTATACACTGAGTAAACCTGGTAATAAACCAAACAGATATTTACTCATTCCATCATCCACTAATTCGCTCATTTATTTATGTCGGTTGAATTTTTAAATCACCTCAAGAGTATCATTCGGGATCGCAAGCAAGCTTCCCCCGAGAGTTCCTATACTGCTACGCTTTTTGCCCGTGGTACCAATAAAATTGCTCAGAAAGTGGGCGAAGAAGCCGTCGAATTGGTCATCGAAGCCCTGTCAGATAATGATCATTTATTTAAAAATGAGGCAGCTGATCTACTGTTTCACTACCTCATTCTTCTCGAAAATCGGGGTATTGATCTAGATGAGATCATTGCAGTGCTAGAAGAGCGTCATCGCGAAAAAAAATAATAAGCGAATTTTAATACCCAAGTGGCGTAAGAATCTGACAAAATGATTTCATTTGGTACAGATTTTTTTTACATTGGTATCACACTTAAACCTTCTTTTCAGATGAGTCTTATTATACGTTTATTGATCAATGCGGTGGTCATTTATCTAGTGGCCAGCTTTTTACCTGGTGTCACAGTAGCCGGTTTTGGTACCGCAATAATTGTAGCAATTGTATTAGGCTTACTCAACACATTCATAAAACCAATTTTAGAATTCCTGAGTCTTCCTGTTACCATTCTGACATTAGGGCTTTTTCTTCTGGTCATTAATGTAATCATTATTAAAATCGCCGCTTATTTAGTAGATGGGTTTGCCGTACGAGACTGGTTGGTAGCTCTACTATTCAGTTTTATTGTTTCTATTATCTCCAGCATACTTAGTGCAAGTATTGGAGACTAGTATTCTAAAGATATACCTTTAAAAAGCCTCTTAAATGATGAATTGAGAGGCTTTTTTCTTTTCTGATGTAGAAAGTCAAATACTAAATCCGTTAATCATACCGAACCGTGGGCCAACAATGCACCGTTCTTTCATTTCATACAAATTGAACAACCTACTCCTTATACGGAATGGCATCTACTACATAGGTACGAGCAGCAAGATCATGCAGGCACTGGTGAAGGGGGCTAAACAAACCAACTAAATAAACCATGTAAAGGTATCCGCTCAATTCTTTTACAAGATTACGGACTAATCCATCTTTAAGCTGTAAAGGTTTTCCCGACACTTTCACAACTTTTAACTTCATTACTCGCTTCCCAATGGTTGCCTGAGCAGGCAAGCCTTCCTGTAAAGAACGGTATAAGAAGCTAATGGGTAATGCAACCATCAAAAACCTGGTATATGTATCGGTAAAAAGTTGAGTAGAGGCTTCCATATCCTGCATATTTAAACTCAATACGGGTATACCTAGTGCTAAAGCTCCTGTAATCGAAAGAAATCCGATAATAATATTATCAATTAAATTGGCTAGAAAACGGTTACCCACACTAGCCAAAACTAAATCGTCTGTTTGTTGCATGCTCATTTCGTAAGAATTGCAAAGCTACGTTACAGTGGCGTTCCGGCTGCTATTTGA
Organism: Siphonobacter sp.; assembly: GCA_047605205.1. Taxonomy (GTDB): domain Bacteria; phylum Bacteroidota; class Bacteroidia; order Cytophagales; family Spirosomataceae; genus Siphonobacter. The sequence goes on along the minus strand of JASGGE010000070.1, from coordinate 11,937 downwards.
ATTAAAATCATCTTTAGAAAACCGTTATACACCGATAGTCAATCTTCAATCGATAAAAGAGTATATAACTTTACGTTCCGCTTTGCCTTACAAAAAGGCAACCTTGTTGATGTTTGAACGCTAAGCCCAACACTCTAAAACGTACTATGACCGCTTCTGATCAAAGAGCCTATTTTTTCAAAATCGATACTACGATTAAAAAAGTACGGTATGTTTTTCAAAAACGGCTGGATGAAGCTGGTATGGATCTAACCGTTGACCAGTGGGTTTTGCTTGACCATGTTTTTCATTATCCTGGGATTAGCCAGAATATACTGGCAGAAATGACGGCGAAGGATAATCCGACGGTAACTCGTATTCTGGATTTATTAGCTAAGAAAGGTTTAGTAGAACGCCGTATCTCTGAAGATGACCGGAGAAAGCTCAATATCCATCTGACTGAGGCAGGAAAAGAAAAATTTCACGCAGCTTTTCCGGTTGTGGCTGAAGTCCGGCAAATCGGCTGGGCTAATTTATCCGATCAGGATTTTGATGATTTAGTACGCATTCTTGATACTATCTACACGAATATCACAAACTAGCCAAATTACTGAACAGCGATGTCGGTCATTACACCATAGCTTTCATTATGTAGCCGATCCATAGCCGTTACCACATAACGATAACTCCCTCGGTGCGGTGGGATATCTGAATACGTCGTTTGAGAAGCTTTTAAAATTGCCAGAATATGACTGGTGTCATTAAGATTAATAGGTTCGCTGTTTAAGAAACGATACACAATATATTGTCGTGGGAGTTCTCCATCTGTAGCCCGATCAGGAGTTTGCCAGATCATCACTACCTTATTTTCTGTCTGTATTAAATTAAATTCCTGAGGGGGTAATGGTGGCACATTGTCTTTCCAGGGCATTGTAGGTACAAAAGCAGGCAGTCGATACAAATCACGCCGTAAGGTATCCTGAAATCCTTTGTAGTTATTGATTAATGAACGAGAACTAAAGTAAATACTTCCTTGTATTTCAGCATGTTGCCGATTCCATCGTATTTGGCGGGGTAATTCATCCGCTTTTTCCCAACCACTTTCCCCATTCAGTCGATACGCTCCCTGACCAATATATAGTTGCCGGCCATAACAATTTTTTCGCCACCAGTCTACTAAAGGCTGGTAGGGTACAAACCGGTGGTTCTGTTGAAAATAGACTTGCGGAGCGATGTAGTCAATCCAACCCATTTGTAACCACTTTCGGGTATCGGCATACAGATCATCATACGAGCTCATTCCACGCGTTTCCGAACCGTCAGGAGCCAGTGAGCTTTTATTTCGCCAAATTCCAAAGGGGCTTATTCCAAACTTTAGGTAAGGTTTAACAGCCTTAATTGAATCCGAAATCTGGTGAATTAACTGATTAATATTATCTCGTCGCCAGTTGTGAATATTCGTAAAATCGCCCCCGTATTCCCGAAAGGTGGCCTGATCATTCAGCACCTGCCCAGCAACTTTATACGGATAGAAATAATCGTCAAAATGAATTCCATCGAGATCATAGTTACGAACCAGATTCATCACAATAGAAGTAATGTAATTTCGGACAGCCGGGATACCCACATTAAACAGCTTCATGCCATCATACGTGAGCATCCATTCCGGGTGTATCCGACTGACATGGTCAGTGGTTACATTCGAATGCCCCTTAAAAACCGCCCGATTGAGGTTTAACCAGGCATGGAATTCCATATCCCGATTATGCGTTTCTTCAATCATGAAATCCAATGGATCATAGTAAGGTTCCGGGGCTTTTCCCTGCTTGCCGGTTAACCACTCTGACCAGGGTTCTAATGCCCCTTTGCCGTAATACGCATCTGCAGCCGCCCGAACCTGCACAAAAAGAGCATTCATTTTGCTTTGCTGATGGGCATCCAGAATATCCCGAAATTGTTGCTGCTGAGAAGAGGGGCGATAATCTTCTGGCCTTGGCCAGTCAATATTGTTTACAGTTGCAATCCAAACGGCACGCATTTCCCGCTTAGGTGAAACAACCTGAGCATTACTCTGAAGAATTAAAAAATAAATTAAACAGAAGTAAAGGCGTATACACATTTCAAAGGGGTCGGTAAAAGAAAACGCAATTTACAGCAAAACGAATGGAATCCCCCGGGATGACATCTAATCTAATGCGTTTTCTTAGCCATCGTAGCCCAGAGATACCCCCCCGTAACATCAAAAAATGTTACGTAATATGACAGACAATCCAACCTGTAAAAAGGAAAGGTTTACGTTCTGTTCCAGAATGTAAACAAAAAGGCCGGTATCTACCGGCCTTTAATGTGGTAAAGGGCGGGTTCGAACCGCCGACACACGGATTTTCAGTCCGTTGCTCTACCAACTGAGCTACTTCACCATTTCCCCTTACACAATCTTGTGTTTTAGGACTGCAAAAGTAGTGGCTTAACCAGCTAAAAGCAATATTACGACCCATAATTTTCTGAAAAATCTGAAAAATTATTCTTCAACAATGAAAAGTGCCTGAACATGAGCATTTAAAATTAGACGAACCAGCGAACAAGTTGGGATAGCAAATGCCTAAGTTTGCAGCCATTAGGAAGCATCCTTGAATCTTTTCGTTTTTCTCAAGATTTGACGTTCCTGACAAAATCTGTTTTTTAGCAAAGAAGCGTATTTTTAAAGCATGAATATTGTTATCCCTATGGCGGGTATGGGTAAGCGGATGCGTCCCCATACTTTAAGCATTCCTAAGCCACTTATTCCCATTGCCGGAAAACCAATTGTACAGCGTCTGGTAGAAGATATTGCGAAAGTTTGCAAGACACCAATTGATGAAATTGCCTTTGTCATCGGAGATTTTGGCCCAGAAGTAGAAGCCCGTCTTTTAAGCATTGCCGAATCCGTTGGAGCAAAGGGACGAATCTGTTATCAGCACGAACCATTGGGAACAGCTCACGCAATCTTATGCGGTGGAAAAACCCTTACTGGCAATGTTATTGTTGCCTATGCCGATACGCTGTTCCGGGCTGACTTCGCTCTGGAAACCGAACAAGATGCCATCATCTGGGTACAGGAAGTTGAAGACCCCAGTGCCTTTGGCGTAGCCCAGTTAAATGAAGCAGGGGAGATTATCGGTTTCGTTGAAAAACCACAAACCTTTGTTTCTGATCTGGCCATTATTGGGATTTACTATTTCCGTGACGGGGATAACCTTAAAAAGGAATTACAATACCTGATTGATCATGATATTAAAGTATCGGGCGAATATCAGCTTACGGATGCAATCGAAAACATGCGGCGAAAGGGGCTGAAGTTCGTTCCTGCTCAGGTACAGGAATGGCTCGATTGCGGCAATAAACAAGCTACTGTTGAAACCAATCGTCGTTACCTGAACTTTCTGCGTGATCAGGATCTCATTCATCCTTCGGCTCGTTTAGTTAACTCCGTAGTAATGCCCCCCGTTTTTATTGGCGAAAATGCAGTAATTGAAAACACAGTGTTAGGCCCACACGTTTCGGTAGGAAAGGGTACCAGCGTAAAAGATTCTGTCATACGAAATAGCATTATTCAGGAAAGCACCGTTATTGAAAGCGTACACTTAGCGAATTCGATGGTTGGTAATTTTGTGCATTTAACCAGCAAACCTGCTGACTTAAGTGTAGGTGATTATAATGTTATTACCGTTTGATAGTAAAGAATCGTTTTTTATTGAAATCAATCTGTTTCTCACCAAAAATTAAACCACAAATAGTATATTGATTTTCAATAGAATACCATATCAGGCGTAATCCATCAGACTTTCCAATCCCATCAAATATGAAAGTTTTTGCATCTAGGATACTCATGGGGCTGTTGGTCTGTGCAACGCTTATACCTGTTTCCGCCCAGAAAAAAAAGAAAGAACCACCCACTACTGAGCAGCTAGCCGAAGCCGAACGCTTTGCTTCTGAGGGGACGAAGTTTTATGTATTGGATGAGCTGGATAAGGCCATTCCCCAGTTTCAGAAAACGCTGGAAATCAATCCAGATGACGCTGGAGCCAATTATTCCCTAGCTTTAATTTATAACAAAAAGGGAGAGCTTGAAAAAGCCCTTCCTTTTGCAGAAAAGGCTTTCCTGACCGATGCTGAAAATAAGTATATGGCTACTATTCTGGCTGAATTATACGAAAAACAGCGTCGCTTTCCTGAAGCCATCAAATTATATCAATTACTACTAACCCGCGAACCTGAAAACAGCGAATATGCCATTGAGTTAGCTTCTTTGTTTATACAACAAGACCGATTCGACGATGCTCTCAAAATTTACGCAGATATCGAAAAAACGGTAGGCCTTTCTGAGGAAATCACCCGGCAGAAACAGCTCATTTTACTAAAGCAGGGTAAAGTAAATGAGGCGGTAAAGGAAGGAGATGCATTGATCGCCTCTGACCCGGCGGAAGTAGAATACAAGGTAGAACAAGCCGAGTTATTAATGACGCATGATCGCTCTGAACAGGCTATTCCGCTACTGGAAAAAATCCTTGAGCAACGTCCCGGCAATGCCCAGGCTCATATTATGCTGGCAGAGTTATACCGTAAAAAAGGCGATGTAAAACGGTGTAATGAAGAATTAGCCAAAGCCTTTGCAGACCCTACTCTTGACCCTACAACAAAAGCCCGGGTATTAACGAGTTACATGGCCATGCTTCCCCAGGAAACGCAAAATGGGGAAGCATTAAATTTTGCCAAAATGCTGGTGAAAGATCATCCCGAACAGGCACAGGGCCATGTTATTCTGGGTGATTTGTTAATTCAGCGAAATGATAAAGCCGGAGCCCGCAACAGTTATATCAAAGCAGCCCGTCTCGATGGCTCCCTTCATGAAGTATGGCAACGTATTATTCAGCTGGACGGTGATCTCAACCAGATGGATAGTGTAATTGCCCATTCCGAAGAGGCCATTGAGCTATTCCCAAATCAGGCCTTATTTTGGTATGCAAATGGTTCTGCTTATCTGGCCAAACGTAATTACGAAAAAGCCATTGAAGGACTGGAAGAAGCCAAACGCCTCTCCAGCGATCAGAAATTAGCTGTATTTATTCAATCTCAACTGGGGGATGCCTATAATGCTCTTGGAAAATACGAAGCTTCTGACCTTGCCTATGAAGAAGCCCTAAAAGCAGATCCCAATAACGAACACGTTTTGAATAATTATGGGTATTTCCTGGCTCTCCGTAAAACCAGGCTGGACAAAGCCCTGGAAATGACAAGTAGGCTGGTTAAACTCTATCCCAACAATGCCACTTTTGTGGATACCCATGCCTGGGTATATTTTGTTAAAGGAGAATACAGTACTGCTCGTACTTTACTTGAAAAAGCTCTGCAACTGGATACCTCTAATGGAACAATTTGGGAACACTATGGGGACGTGCTTTTTCAGTTAGGTGAAAAAGAAAAAGCCCTGGAACAGTGGCGAAAAGCTAAATCACTTGGCCAAACTTCTGACCGAATTGAACGCAAAATTTCGACGGGATCGCTTTAGAGAATTATCCTATTAAAGCTGCCTTTTAGCATACGAAATGAACTGGAATCTTTCTTTACTGTCTATCTGCCTGATGGTTGTTCTGGCAACGGGTTGCAAACGACATAAACTTCACAAATCACAAACCGTCCTGGTTCAAAAAGATTCGGTTTCCACAGGGCCACCGGAAATCCCTCGTGAATCAAAAGTACCGGCGGCTCCGGTTACCGTTCAGGTAGCGGATATTGACTTTAAATACCTGGTTTCCAAGGCTAAAGTTTCGTTCAAGTCAAAGGCAAATAGTATTGATAACGCTGACCTGAACATTAAAGTCAAAAAAGACAGTATAATCTGGTTCAATGCGGGTCAATTTGGTATTACCGGAGCACGCGGGCTCATTACCCGTGATAGTGTTACCATTGTAGACGTCCTTCATCGTAGTTATGTTACATTTGGGTATACTCAGTTAAGTGCCCGTTTTGGTATTGAGCTAAGTTTTGATCTATTGCAATCCTTATTAATTGGAAACTTACCCTTTAAAGATTCTTCACAAAAGATAACACAGGAAATGCCCTATTGGGTTATTCACCAAAATACGGGTGATATTCAGATTGATAATTACATCCATGATCAGGATCGAAAACTACATAAACTTAAGGCGGTTCAGGCTCAGACGAACAATACTCTGACGTTAACGTACGATCAGTTTACGGCTGTAAATAGGTTCCTATTCCCGTATTTGAGTTCTATAAACCTGCAAGCAGCAAACGAAACTACCATTGAGTTGAAGCAAAAGAAAGTCGAATTAACCGACCAACCGCAAACCTTTCCATTCAGTATTCCTACGCGATACGAACGTAAAAACTGACCTGATGAAAAAGAGAGTTACCCTTCATCTAATATAAAGGTTTAGGTATTAGCGTAAGTAGTTCCGTTTTTTCACCTTATTTTTGCCGAATGCTTTTTATGCGTATTTCTGATTATCAGACAAATACGCCACTTTCAATCCGAATTTGATTTATGAGTAGTACACTAGTTTTTTCCCGGCACCACTTATTCAATGAAATAGCGGTTCGCTGGTTTGTTGTAAAACGGTTGAGTCAGGTCCTGTTTATGGCGACCTTACTACTCTGGACTCCTTCTGTATTTGCACAACGGGCTAAGAAAAAAGCGGCTACTCATAAACAGATTCCGCAGAAAAAATCAGCAAAAAGCAAGCAAAAGCCCACATCAAGGAAAACCCCGACAAAAAAGGCTGTAGTTAAAAAAGGGGCCTCCTCTAAAAAAGGCAAACTGAGAACCGAGAAACCCACCAGAACCTCTTCGCGACGTGTAACGGTGCCCTCCCCCTCTAAAGAAACCTCCACCGAAGAGGAAAACAAACTAACTCGCCAGCAATTGGAAGCCGAAAAACGGGCTAATCAAGAGCGTATTAAGGAAATCAACCGGGTTTTAGATCAAACCGCCAGTCAGAAAACAGCCAGCCTGACCGAACTCAAGGCATTAAATAGTAAGATCGAAACCAAAACAAAACAGATTGATCTCCTTTCCGAAGACCTAAATCTATTAACGGGTGAGATGAATGATTTGCGAGTTACCTCTGGTAAAATGGCAAAAGATTTAACGAGCCTGAAAAAAGAATACGCAGCTATGATTTATGCCGCTTCCAAGACGGCTAATTCATACAACAAGATTAGTTTCCTGTTTTCTGCTAACAGTTTTAATGCTTTGGTAATCCGATATCAGTACTTGCGTCAATACACAGAAACCCGTCATATGCAGGCTCGTCATATTGAACAGGTTCGTGGAGAATTAATAACCAAGCAAAAAACACTTCAATATAAACAGAGTAGGCAGAAGCAGGTTATTAACGCTCAGATAATCGAAGCAAAAGGCTTGAAAACGGTAAAAGAACGGCAGGCAGCTGTTGTGTCAGAGTTAAGTAAACAGGAATCCTCTTTAAAATCAGAACTAAGCCAACGAGCAAAAAACATCAATCGCCTCGACAATATGATTGCAAAGGTTATTGAGCGGGAAATTCGACGGGCCGCCCGCGAACGGGAAGAACGAGCACGCCGCGAACGCCTCGCCCGTCAACGAGCCATCGAAGCACAAGCCAAAGCCGAAGCCCTGGCGGCAGCAAAAGCAGCTGCTACTGAACGAGTGAAATCAGCCGAGCAACCTAATAAAAAAGCAGTAGAGGCAGCCGAACGGGAAGAAAAAGAAGCGAAAGCCGAAGTTGAAGAAGCCCGGGCAGCCACAAGAGCCATAAGTGTAACACCCAATGCTAATGTATCCATCGGATCATCATTCGGTGGGTCACGAGGGCACTTACCTTGGCCCGTACGCTCTGGTTATATTTCTGAACATTTTGGCATAAATTCGCCCATGCCTGGCATCACGGCCGAAAATTTAGGAGTTGATATTACTACTAATCCCGGAGAACCCGTGCGGGTTGTTTATGATGGCGTAGTGGTACGTATTGGTTCGTTTTTTGCCATGGGAAAACTGGTATTCGTACAACATGGAGATTATTTCACCATTTATGGTAAGCTAGGTAGCGTCAGCGTTTCAGAAGGGCAGGTTTTGAAAGCACGCGATGTTATTGGAACCACCTTGCCTGCTAAAAACGGAGCCTCTGAAATTAATTTCCAAATACGGAAAGGACATAAAAAGTTAGACCCGGAGAGCTGGTTAGCTGGGAAATAAACTCACTCCACGTCCAGAATCTATCCAGGTAGAAATTCTTTTATTTCCGTTGGTAACTCAAAAACGAAAAGGCAACGGCATGTTCCGCATCACTTGCGTGATCTTCTCTGCGAAGTAATTCAAATTCCTGTTCATCTATATTTGGGAAATACGTATCGCCTTCATATTCGGCATGGATTAAGGTTAATTCCAGGCATTCTGCCTGATCAATAGTAGCCGCATATAAATGCCCACCGCCCAGAATAATTACTTCATCTTCGTCCTGATAGCGTTCTAAAGCCTCTTCAATACCTGATACTACCTCAAAGCCAGGATCAACCTGATAGTTTTCCTGACTCGTTACGACAATATTCCCCGCCAGCGACCAAATCCGATCAGGAGTGTCATAGCTTTTGCGACCCATGATTGTCTTTTTTCCCTCAATTAATTGCAGAACGTGAGCATGGTCATCCGGTAGAAAAGGCCAGGGTAAATGACCATCCTTACCAATTAAATGATTCTGATCCATAGCAGCAACGAGAGTTAAACGCATAACAAATCCGTTTTAAAAGCCAGTTTATAATCTGTAAAACAAACCGGCGTAGCTTTTCCAAGCCACGCCGGTGAAAGGAATGTTTTTACTATACTAGTCCATCATAACAAACTGATCAGCCACTTCATCTGGTTTTACTCGTAAAACATTAGCTAATGTTAGTGTAATCAAGGTCTTGGAAGCCATCCACATGGGAATATGGGCTAACTGGGAAAAGTGCCCTACCGTAATTGCCGGATTTTCTCCCAGATATTTCATTAATACTTCCTCCTTACGGCCGTATTTAAACTTTACATCCTGCACCCGATCTCTCCATTTTAAAATCTGCCGAACCTCTTTACTAGCCTGAATGGATCGATCCTTTACCCGTACGTATGTTTTCTTTTCGCCACCACCATCGAGTGAAACATAATGCGGCGGTTGGGTGCTGCGTACAATACGAAAAACTAATACTTCACGTTCGTTTTCAACCAATACTCGTTCGAGAGTATATTCTATTTCGGGAAAACAATACTTTTCAATTGCCCGACAAAGAATATATTCATCATCATCAGCGAACTTGAGGCCCGGTATCGTTTTATCATCACCCACCCCAACGAGTAAGGTTCCACCCAGGGTATTAGCAAATGCTACAATCTCACGGATGATTTTTTCGGGATGATTTGCTTTTAATTTAAACTCTAGCCGCTCATTTTCTCCCTGCCTGACTAGTTCCTTGAGGGCTCTGTAATCCATTGTGCCCCGAATACTACGGGTGGCGGTTTTTTCTGCCATCCCCAACCAGCCATCCTTCATGACCAACATTATTAGAGGGTTTGTCAAATTTAAAAAATATCCTCAATCAAAAAACAGTTCCCAGTACAATTTTACCTGTCAGAGCTATTTTTCTGCTCACTATTTTTAAACAATTTCCCTTAAATTGCTGTTCTCGGCATAACACCTGAGTTTTGTTATTATGGAACTAGTCTGGAATATTCTCATCATGGTCGGAACGTTTTTCCTGATGGAAGCGGTAGCCTGGTCAACGCATAAATACATTATGCACGGCTGGCTCTGGAGCTGGCATGAAGACCACCACCGCCACCATGAGGGCTTCTTTGAAAAAAACGATTATTTTGCGATAGTGTTTGCCTCAGTAGCAATTTTGTTGATTTTAGCCGGGGTTGAAATTTCAAGTCTTCAGTTTTTATTCTGGATGGGGCTTGGGGTTACGGGCTATGGTATTTTCTATTTCATTTTTCACGACATCATTGTTCACCGCCGCGTAAAAATCAAATTTGTTGCCAAATCCCGTTATATGAAGCGGATTATGCGGGCTCATTACATTCATCATAAGGTTCACACTAAAAAAGGGGCTCAGGCATTTGGCTTTTTATATGCCCCTAAAAAATTCGAATCGATGAAAATGTAGTCATTCAAATGCTCTTTCTATCAGCTTTGAGGCGTAAACTTGAACCCTGAATCCATACACACGTGCAACTCATTGCAGATAGCGGTTCTACCAAAACAGACTGGCGTTTACTAGCTTCTGATGGTAGTGTTTCTCAAGCTCGCAGCTTGGGTTTTAATCCTTTTTATCAGACTTCAGCAGAAATAGCTCAGGTGGTTGAGCAGCAAATTAAACCACTCATAAAGGAGCCGGTTACGCAGGTTTATTTTTATGGGGCAGGCATTAGCTCTTCTGAAAAAGCCGAACTGATTCGGCAAAGTTTGATGAGCGTCTTCCCGGAAATTGAGCATATTGAAGCTCACTCAGACATGCTGGGGGCTGCCCGTGCGTTATGCGGCCGGGAAGCAGGCATTGCCTGTATATTGGGCACCGGTTCCAATACCTGCTTTATAGAAAATGGTGAAATCCAGCATAAGGTTGATACCCTTGGTTTCTGGCTAGGCGATGAAGGAAGCGGCGGTGACTTAGGGAAGCGGCTTATCCAGTATTATTTACACAAGGAGTTGCCCGATGAGTTAAATCAGAAATTTGAAAAGCGTTATCCAGCTGTCAATCGAAATAGTGTTCTGGAAAATGCCTATCAAAAACCCTTTCCAAGCCGCTATTTTGCTAGTTTCTCAAAGTTTCTTTTTGATAACCGATCGCACCCTTTTGCCTATGATCTTATTCGGGAATCATTCGGGAAATTCTTTGAAAAGTACGTTCAGAAATATCCAGACTACCAACGATATAGAGTTCATTTCACTGGCTCCGTTGCTTTCTACTATTCGGATATGCTTCGGCGAGTAGCTCGTGATCATCAGGTAACGGTAGGCGTTATCATGGAAACCCCAATTGCCGGCCTAACCCTGTATCATCAGGATGCCTAATAAAAGCAGCCCTGACTAGGCTGCTTTTATTAGGCATGAGACTATTTTTCAGACTTCTGCTGGTACCTTGCCTTCTAATAAATCGGCAATTGTTGTTTGTTCCAGTACTTCCAGGTTTGCATCTCTCCATTTCCGCATTACATCCCTGAGGGTACAGGTATGTTCATCCGCACAGTCATCGCACTTACCATAAAAATACAGTGACACACAAAGCGTTGGAGAAATAGGCCCGTCGATAATTCGTAGTACTTTCGCAAAATTTATTTCCGAAGGAGGTATACGTAACATATACCCCCCTCCCTTGCCTTTTTGGCTCTGAAGAATACTGTGGTTACGCAAATCAAGCAAAATTGCCTCCAGGAATTTCTTTGGAATACGCTCCTGTTCAGCAATATACGAAATCAGTACAGGTTTTTGATTACCAAACTCCTGGGCTAATACCTTTAACGCTTTCAGAGCATATTTGGCTTTTTTAGAAATCATAATGATGAAGGAATCCGGGTGGGATTTATCGATTTTGCTTTGAATCTACAAAAACTTTATAATATCTATGGCTTATCTAGGTAAGATCAGAATACTTCCCAATCTCTGTTTTACTCATTTTGCCTTCAGAGTAACAAACTTACTTTTTTTCCTTAAACAGTTAATAATACACTAGAAATTTCTAATTAGTGATAAAATACCATATGTTTTGTACCAAGAAAATACTGTTTTTCATTTTGAAACGAGAAACATTAGAAAAAAATCCTGTTTTTCAGAAAGAGGCCTTGTTAAAAGAAAAAATATGGCTAATTTTGCCGCTCGATTCTGAAAAAGTGAGTTATCCGTTGTCTGTTATAAGCTCAACGGCTCGTACGGATAACAGGTACCC
>JASGGE010000069.1:0-19461 GCA_047605205.1 Siphonobacter sp. | reverse complement strand
CATGATTTATTTCTTTTCTGCCGATCAAGTTACTGTTTACGCGGTTGAAACCCAGCAGTCATTGACTGAAACGGACATTTCCAAATTGAACTGGCTCTTCGGAGGAACTTCTTTATCGCCAGAAACCACGATTAATCAGGTATTTATCGGTCCACGGGCAGCCATGATAACCCCCTGGAGCACCAATGCAGTGGAGATTACTCAGAATATGAATATTCAGGGAATCAGTCGGATTGAGGAGTTTACGAAAGCAGAAAAAGACTCCACGGAGTATGACCCGATGATCTCCCAAAAATATGAGCAACTCAATCAGGGTATCTTCACGATCAATATTGAGCCTGAACCCATTCTGGAGTTAGACGATATCGCTGCTTATAACCATCAGGAAGGACTTTCTCTCAGTGATGAAGAAGTTGATTACCTGAACAATTTATCCAAAAAACTAGGACGTAAGCTGACAGATGCAGAAGTATTTGGGTTTTCGCAGGTTAATTCAGAGCACTGCCGCCATAAAATTTTCAACGGAACTTTTGTTATTGATGGTGAGACAAAACCCACTTCCTTATTTAAACTTATTCGCAAAACATCCGAAACGAATCCAAACGGAATTATTTCGGCTTATAAAGATAACGTAGCCTTCGTAAAAGGGCCACGCGTACAACAGCTGGCCCCTAAGCGGCCCGATGTGCCTGAGTATTACGAAGTAACGGAATTTGACTCCGTTATTTCCCTTAAGGCAGAAACGCATAACTTTCCAACTACTGTAGAACCGTTTAACGGGGCAGCTACTGGAACGGGCGGTGAAATCCGTGATCGGCTGGCGGGTGGGCAGGGAGCTATTCCCCTGGCAGGAACAGCCGTGTACATGACCGCCCTTTCTCGTTTGGAGCAGGATCGCCCCTGGGAAAAAGGAGTTGCTGAGCGTAAATGGCTATACCAAACCCCAATGGACATTCTGATCAAGGCGTCTAACGGAGCTACTGATTTTGGGAATAAATTTGGTCAACCGCTTATTACGGGTTCGGTATTAACGTTCGAACACGAAGAAGAAGGCCGTATTCTTGGGTATGATAAAGTGATTATGCAAGCTGGTGGAATAGGCTATGGAAAAGCAGATCAGGCTAAAAAACATCATCCAAGCCAGGGCGATCAGATTGTGGTAATGGGTGGTGATAACTATCGGATTGGATTAGGTGGAGCTGCGGTTTCTTCGGCTGATACCGGAAAATTTGGTTCGGGTATCGAGCTGAACGCTATTCAACGATCAAATCCGGAAATGCAGAAAAGGGTTGCCAACGCTGTTCGTGGACTGGTAGAAAGCAATACAAACCCCATCGTCTCGATTCACGATCACGGAGCGGGCGGGCACTTGAATTGCCTTTCTGAATTAATTGAAGAAACGGGCGGATCGATAGATCTGGATAAATTACCAGTAGGTGACCCTACGCTTTCAGCCAAAGAAATCATTGGTAATGAGTCTCAGGAACGGATGGGGCTGGTAATCAGTGCTGACGATATTGAAATACTGCATCGCATTGCAGATCGGGAGCGAGCTCCCATGTATGTAGTTGGGGAGGTTACGGCTGATCATCGGTTTACAATTGCTTCGCATACGAGAGAAGCAAAACCAATGGATCTGGCATTGGCCGATATGTTTGGCAGTGCTCCTAAAACGATCATGACGGATGAAACGGTTGAGCGTACCTATCAGCCAGTTACATACAAAGTGAGTGATTTGGAGACCTACCTGGAAGCCGTTCTTCAATTGGAAGCAGTAGCCTGTAAAGACTGGTTGACCAATAAAGTAGATCGTTGCGTGGGTGGGCGTGTTGCCAAACAGCAGAACGTTGGACCATTGCACTTGCCTTTGAACAACTGTGGTGTAATGGCCCTTGACTTTCAGGGAAAAGACGGTATCGCTACTTCGATTGGTCATGCTCCAATTTCGGCTCTGATTGATCCGGCGGCGGGTAGTCGTAATGCCATTGCCGAAGCCCTTTCCAATCTGGTATGGGCTCCTCTGGAAGAAGGGCTGAAGAGCGTGTCACTTTCTGCTAACTGGATGTGGGCTTGTAAAAATAAAGGTGAAGACGCCCGTTTATACAAGGCCGTTCAGGCCTGTTCAGATTTTGCTATTAACCTGGGAATCAATATTCCAACGGGTAAGGATTCCTTATCCATGAAGCAAAAATATTCCAATACAGATGTGCTGGCTCCGGGTACTGTGATTATCTCGGCGGCAGGCCCTTGTAATGATGTTCGTGCGGTGGTGGAGCCGGTATTGCGAAAAGATGGTGGAGCCATTTATTACATTAATCTCTCCGGTGATCAGTACAAACTGGGTGGGTCTTCTTTCGCTCAGATTCTGAATCGGATTGGTAATGAAACGCCCGATGTATTGGATGCTGAAGCATTTAAAACAGCTTTTAATAGTATTCAGGAACTCATTAAAGCTGGTAAAATTCAGGCGGGCCATGACGTAGGAAGTGGTGGTTTGATCACTACACTACTGGAACTGTGCTTTGCGGACCGAAATCTCGGAGCTAAGCTGGACTTAACGGCTTTAGGTCAACAGGATTCTGTTGCCAAGTTATTTTCGGAAAATATCAGTATTGTCTTCCAGGCAGATGTTTCCGTTGAGGAAATCTTAAAAGCCAGAGGCGTTCCTTACCATAAAATTGGTGAGGTAACTTCCGAACCCACTTTGCTCATTAATGATCAGGAGTTAAGTTGGAGTCTGGACATCGACTACCTTCGTGATGTATGGTTTAAAACGTCTTACTTGCTCGATCAGAAACAGAGTGGCAAAGCGAAAGCAACAGAGCGTTTTGAAAACTACAAGAATCATTTGTTGCAATATAATTTCCCGACTCAGTTTACGGGCCAGAAACCAGTTGTTAGCGGGGTTCGTCCGAAAGCAGCTGTTTTGCGGGAAAAAGGAAGTAACTCAGAACGGGAATTGGCAAATGCACTATATCTGGCAGGTTTTGATGTGAAAGATGTTCACATGACCGACTTGATTTCAGGTCGAGAGACTCTCGAAGATAGTCAGTTTCTGGGTGCTGTTGGTGGCTTTTCAAATTCCGATGTACTCGGCTCGGCTAAAGGCTGGGCGGGTGCTTTTTTATATAATGAAAAAGCCAGGCTGGCAATTGAAAACTTCTTTAAACGTAAGGATACGCTTTCCGTTGGAATTTGTAACGGTTGCCAGTTATTCATAGAACTTGGTCTGATTAACTCCGGCCATGAGCTAAAGCCCAAAATGAAGCTTAATGAAAGCCATAAGCACGAAAGCCTGTTTACAACGGTAACCATCCAGGAAAACAATTCTGTGATGCTTTCTTCATTGGCAGGTAGTACACTGGGTGTTTGGGTTTCACACGGAGAAGGCCGGTTTGAGTTTCCATACGAAGAAAATGAATACCAGATTGCGGCTAAATATAGTTATCATACCTACCCGGCTAACCCGAATGGGTCTGACTACGATGCGGCCATGCTATGTGACAAAACAGGCCGCCATCTGGTGATGATGCCCCACGCCGAACGTTCTTCTTTACAATGGCAATGGCCTTATTATCCGTCGGAGCGTAAAGATGAAGTATCTCCCTGGATCGAAGCCTTCGTAAATGCCAGGAACTGGTTAATTGAACGGCACTAAAATACAGGTCATTAACAAAAAAGGGGAACCCGATATCGGGTTCCCCTTTTTTGTTAATGACCCATAATTACGTATAGAGATAGGCTTTAAATAGAAATTAAAACACGATTAAATACTAAAACACGGAATCTTTTAGCATTAAACTTTTCGTTTTGTAAGTGTTCACATAGTACAGAAAATATTAAACCCGATATGTTTAGTAGTAACCAAAACACGGTCAGTGGATCATCCCAAATAGTAAAACCCAACCGTAAAAAAGCCATGAAAACAATCAAACCTCAGGCTGACGTTCATACTGTTTTTTGGACAGGCCTTCTCATGTTACTTTTCATTTTTCAACAATCCGTTTACGCCCAGTCAACTCAACTGGAAACTCAACAAGGATTACTAAATGCCGTTGCTCAATACGATCCTGGCATTCGCCAGTCAATGTTAACAGCAAGTCAGTATCCGAATACGCTTACCCAACTACAACAGGTGCGTGATCAGACCAGCTCTTCTTTCCAAATGCTGATCAGTAATTTTGAGCAGAAAAAACAGGGCTGGTTTTATGAATTAACCCGTTACCCGGATTTTCTGCATAAGCTTGCCCAATTGCCCAGTCGTACAAAAGAAGAAACGGTAAAACAGATGGTTCCCAGTGCCGAAGCAAGCCTACAAGAAGCTGCATGGCGGGTGTATAAACATCATAACCAGGATTTAAAAAGGGCTGATGCTCTTAATCAAAAGGCGAATCAGTCTTTTGACAATATTATTCAATCCTACGATCCTGCTACTCAAACGGCATTTCGCCAATTATTACAATACCCCGATGCTTTAATGCTGCTAAGTAATAATATAGATCTGACTACGAAATTGGGGCAGGATTTTGCTGCCAATCCTGATCAGCTTAATCAGCAGTTGGCTACTCTGCACGATCAGCTTGCTATACAACATGCCAATGAAATAGCTGCCTATAAAAAACAGTTTGATTCGGATCCGCAGGCTCAGCAGGAACTCAAACAGGCTGCTCAGGATTATGCTCAGGCAAATGGCTATATTCTTCCTAATGGGGTCTATTCAAACCCATATGCATATCCTTATTCCTACTGGTTTGGTTATCCTTATTGGTATGGTTCTGCTCTGTGGTATCCCGGAGCCTATTGGAGTGGCTTTGGAATCTATTATGGCTTAGGTAGTTTCGGATTGTACGGATTTCCAGCCTATGGTTTCTACAACTGGATGTTCAACTACGGGTATTATTATTATCCGCACCTTTATCCACGTTTGAGAAACTACTATCGCTCAATTTCTGCCGGCGGACGTTTTTCACCTGCTAATCGTGCTTTTATGAATTCAGCAGACTCGCACTTTGGCATGAGCCCCGGAACGTACATGCACTCTTTCTCAGGGTCAAGGCCTGCTTTTACTCCGGCTACCCGTTCACAGAGTTTTGGCGGATTTAGCGGAGGACGAGGTTTTGGTGGTGGTGGCTTTGGTGGTGGCCGGGCTGGTCACCGATAATTTAGGAATGAACTTAAAGCCCTTCGTAGACATTCCTGCGAGGGGCTTTTTCTTTGAAGAATGGTATTTATTGTGGGCTATACTCTATTCAACCGTACTATTAGTAGCTTGTCGAGCAATTAAATGCCAGGTGCCCTTTGTATTAATCCAGACATCGGTATATCGTCTGGTGACTTTTTTACCAGCATTTTGTGTTGCACGTTGTGGGGTTACAATTTCCTTTCCCATAGCAATCCCCAAATTCTCAGTAGATTGGGCAAATAAGCTGATACTAAAGAAGAAAAGTATGACTGCGAATATTAATTTCATGGAATAAAGCGGTTATATAAATTTGAAAACGTTCATCATAATGATGAAACTACATTTTAAGATGTAGATAAATCATGTAATTAAAAATAAGGTTCTTCAGGATTTATTAAGCGGTTAGTAAGAGGTAGGATAAAATGACTGATTTGTAATCTTTAGCAAAGATTATGTTTGTTTTTTAAAATTAATAGACACATTTAGGAGCTTAATAGAAAAAGGAATATCAGAGCAATTACTCAATTAAATATCCATAAAAAGACTACATACCATAGTAATCTGAAGGCTTTTCTGTTGAATAAGAGCTTGTTTTATCTGCAAATATTGAGTATTTTTAACAATAGGACTGCTAACCGGAATCAGTGTGATGTGTTAAAGAGGGCAGATAGGGCAATTTTGTAACATGAAAACGTTCACAAAATTTGGTTTATATACAGGTATTATGCTACAAGACATTCAAAAATCACTCTTTACAGCTCACAATGAAATACAGAATTTATTCAAACAGAACTGGCTCGTTTTCTATACAATAAAGGCTTTAATTGGCCAGTCAGTTATTGGTACTATAGCTTCACTGATTATTAGGTTTCTTTCTAAAAATACCCATGCCGGAAGGTGAACGGGCCAGTACGTCTAGCTTTTTTTTCCATAAAAGCAGATTAAACAAAAATCAATCGAAACAATACAGTGTAAAAACCTCTGTAGCAGATTCTGTGCTGATGTTATTTTGTGGATGTTGTAAAGTTGGGCAATGGAAATGAGGTGCCTGGTAGTAAAACGTCCCCACACTTTTCGTAACAAAACAGACCTTCATCGTCTCGTTAAACGTATAATGAAATTTATTTTTTGAAATATTACGTTATTTTTATGTACTTTGTTGGGTGTTTTCTGTTCCGCGAATGCCTGACTCTCAAACCGATGCCGAATTAATTCAGTTGCTAGCTCAAGATAATGAGCGGGCTTTTCGGGTTTTGTATGATCGCTACTGGTATAAGATGTATTTAATTGCTTATCGTAAACTTCACCGGAAAGAGGTAGCAGAAGAGTTGGCACAGGAACTTTTTGTAATGCTTTGGCAAAAACGCAAAACCATTCAGGCTATAAACCTTAAGGCATTTCTGGGGGTATCTCTTCGTAATTTACTCATTGATTACATTCGGCTTCACATTCAGGAAGAACAGTATCTGGAGCATCTACGGTATTTCTTTCCCACAGAATCCCTTGCAACGCAAGATTGTATTCAGCAAGCAGAATTGAATGAGCTTGTAGAACAAACCCTAACCCAGCTACCCGAGAAAACCCGGCAGGTTTTTATGATGAGCCGGTATGAACAACTTTCGATTCGTGAAATTGCTAACCGGCTAAATCTTTCCGAAAAAGCAATTGAATATCACATTACCCGCTCCTTACTCGTATTGCGGGAGAATCTTCGTGACTTTGTAATGCTTTTGGTAATTGTATCTCTTTGGTAAGAAGAACTGTTTTGAAAAAATGTGATTCCTCTTTTAGGGTAAAGAGTGCATTTCCCGTTTATGTATGATGAACGGCAAAATTCAGTCATATGAATCCAGAGTTTTACCAGAAATTGCTTCAAAAGTATCTAAAGGGGGAGTGTACCGAAGCCGAAAAAGCTTGGGTTGAGGGCTGGTATGTGACCTTACCTGAGAAGGAAAATACGGTAGAAGACGAACTGAGCCGGCAAAAACTTCTGGAACGTAACTGGCAGCAAATTAGAGTTCGTACCATTGAAAACCCAACGAGTAAACGGCTGCGATGGATGCCCTATGGTATGGTGGCCGCATTGGCAGTTGTGATATTGGCACTGGTATACTACTGGTTAACCCCTAAGCCATTCGCTTACCAATCAGCTGAAGAACGGATCGAATTTGTCAATACATCGCTTCATCAAAAACGTATTGTATTACCCGACGAGAGTGTCGTGACTCTACAGCCCGGAGGCAGCCTGGAATATCCTCGTATTTTCAAGGCTCACACGCGTGAAGTACGGCTAATAGGAGAAGCCTTTTTCGAAATTCAAAAAAATCCTCATAAACCCTTTCTGGTGCATACCCGGCAAGTGACAGCCCGAGTATTGGGAACCAGTTTTTGGGTTCGAGCTCACCAGAATGCTCCTACAGCTTCAGTGGAAGTGCGAACCGGAAAAGTAGCGGTTTACAGGAGCGTTCATTCAGATACTACACCGGCGGAAGTAATCGTAACACCCAATCAGCAGGTTAATTATGCCGCCGAACAATTTACTAAAACAATCGTAGCCCGCCCTGCCTTACTCCTTGAAAAAAAACAGTCATTTACCTTTCAAAATACTTCTCTGGAGAAAATTATTCAGGCTATGGAAGCTTCCTATGGCATTGAGATCCTCTACGACCGACAGGCAATGGCTAGCTGTTTTGTTACTACTTCACTCGAACAGGAAAGCCTGTTCGAAAAACTAGATATTCTCTGTAAATTATTAGGAGCTACCTACAAGGTCGTGGATGCCAAGATTATGATTAGCGGCCCTGGATGCTCGTAAAATTTTCTTAACCTCTAACCATTTTACCGACTCAAAAAACCATGTGTACCAGTAGTAGTTGAATGTACTGATTTTCCCCTGAGCAGGTCTTATTTCCAGGGTAATAGAAAAGGTCAGTGATGAGTCTAGGCATCACTGACCTGTTTAAAAAGACTCCGGGTTGCTTTCGCACGGCCAACCGATCCCACTGATTTGACGAGTGGGAGGAGTCTGTCTTTGTCTAATCCTCTAAACAAAAACAATCGAAGGTATGAAATTACCGCGGCTTTCTCATGAATTCCTACGGATCATTATGCGTATTACCTTGCTCCAAATGATTCTGGGCATTGCATTACTTAATTTATGCTATGCCTTTCCCGTCGATGCACAAAGTGTTTTAGATCAGCCCATTAGTCTTTCAGTCGAAGAACAGGAAGTAAGTATTGTTCTATCGAAGCTTGAAAAACTGGCAAACGTGAAATTTACTTATCTGCCTCAACAAATTCAGGCTAGTCGGAAAGTGACGCTAAACGCCATCAATCAACGATTAGCGGCGGTATTAGCTCAATTATTTGAAAATACGTCTATCAGCATAGAGGTAGTCAATGATCGACAGATTATTCTTCGAAACAGTCCTCCACCTGTTTTAAAAGAAGATATGACACTCGAAGCAACAGTTGATCGGTCTATTACGGGAACCGTTAAAAGTGAGTCGGGAGAAGCCCTGCCGGGCGTAAATGTGATTGTTAAAAATTCGAATCGGGGTATCTCAACCGATGGAGAAGGGAAATTCTCACTATCTATTCCTGATAATGCTGAATACCTTCTATTCTCATCCATTGGTTATCAAACGCAGGAAATCCCAATTGGCAATCGGACTTCATTTGAAATTACAATGAAGGCTCAGAATCAGTCGCTTGATGAAGTAGTCGTGATCGGTTATGGAACCGTTAAGAAGAGTGATTTAACCGGCTCTGTTGCCAAGATTGACGAAACAAGTATCAAAGCCACCCCAATCGTTGCTCTTGACCGGGCTATGCAGGGACGAATGGCTGGCGTACAAGTGACTAGCAATTCGGCGGCTCCTGGCGGCGGAACCACCATTCGCATCCGTGGTACAGGATCAGTTAACGCCGGGAATGATCCTTTGTACGTTATTGACGGGTTTCCTACTGGAGATTTGAACTCCATTAACCCCAGTGATATTGAATCCATTGAAATTCTGAAAGATGCTTCTGCTACGGCCATTTACGGTTCACGAGGTTCCAACGGAGTCATTATGGTGACCACAAAGCGGGGCAAAGCTGGCCAGTCGACCATTAATTTTGAGTCCTATTATGGCGTGCAGTCTGTTCGGCGTAAAATTCCCTTACTCAATGCCCGGGAATATGCTGATTTTATTAACGATGCCCGAATCAATGCAGGCGGAGTCGCATACTTCGATGGCTCTTCGGCTGCCCAACCTTTACCTGAAACATTGGGGAAAGGCACTGACTGGCAGGATGAGGTTTTCCAAACCGCTCCCATTCAGAATTATCAGCTTTCGTTTACGGGTGGTGAAACAAAAACCAAATACGCGATTTCGGGTAGTTATTACGATCAGCAGGGAATTATTATTAATTCCTATTTCAAACGTTTTTCCTTACGAGCTAATCTGGACCGGGAAGTAAAACCCTGGCTGACAATTGGCTTATCCATGCAGGGAGCCCATACCCGATCTAATAGTAGCCGCACGGGTGCTGGTACCGATGGCGGAGCCAATGGCGGGGTGACCAATGCGGCTTTAAACTATGCTCCGGTTTTTCCTGTGTATGCCTCTTCGGGAGTCTACTATCGAGATCAGAGTACCCTAAATGGTAATCTCGTGGATAATCCGGTGGGGCTGGCCAAGGAGGTAACCAACCTGTACTATACCATTCGCTTACTCAGTAATTTTTACGCAGATGTTAAAATTACGCCACATCTTACCTTTCGTACTAGCTGGGGAGCCGATTTGCTGGCGGCCAAGCAGAATTATTATGCTACCCGTCTGATTCAGCTTGGGGCCAGCTCAAATGGTGTTGCCTCGGTTTCCAATACGTTCAATGTTAATTATTTAAATGAAAATACGCTGACCTATACCCGCTCATTTGCGGGCAAACATCATCTAACGGCTTTACTGGGGTATACCACTCAGGCGTATAAAATTGAAACAGTGGCGGCCAATGCCGTTAATTTCAATGATGATTTTGCACTTTATAATAATCTGGGCAGTGGAGCAACTCTGCGAAATCCGTCATCCGGGGCCAGTGACTGGGCTCTGATTTCGTATTTAGCCCGCTTGAACTACGGTTTTGATGAACGCTTTTTGTTTACCCTTACCGCCCGGCGTGATGGTTCTTCCCGCTTTGGCCCTAACCGGAAATACGGGTTTTTTCCTTCAGGAGCGTTTGCCTGGCGAGTTATTAATGAGCAATTCCTGAAGAATCAGAAGAAACTGACCGATTTGAAAGTGCGATTAAGCTATGGAGTGGCAGGTAATCAGGGAATTGGTGATTATGCCTATCTATCTAATATCGCGATAACACAAGGCATATTAGGCGGAGCCAATCCAAGTATTCAATCAGGGGGCGTTCCTGCTGCTATTAGTAATTATGACTTACGCTGGGAAAAAAATACCCAACTCGATGCCGGCCTAGATGTTGCTTTTCTGGATAATCGAATCCGTCTGACGGCTGATTACTACCGTAAAATTACTTCAGATTTATTATTCTCCGTGAATGTCCCTCAAACCACGGGCTATAGTTCTATTTTACAGAACATTGGCAAGGTTGAAAACAAAGGGTGGGAATTTGCCATTTCTACTGTTAATATTGATACAAAGGACTTTAAGTGGAATACAGATTTCAATATTTCCTTTAATAAAAATCAAGTCCTTACGCTGGATGGCCGCCCTGAATTTACTACGGGTACGGGAAGTGACCACCTTCAGGTTTATAATACGATTCTGTTGAGAGTGGGGGAGCCGCTGGGTAGTTTTTACGGACGCGTGACTGATGGCCTTTTCCAGACGCAGGAAGAGGTGAACAACTCGGCCCAGACAACGGCTAGTCCCGGTGATTTAAAGTATAAGGATCTGAATGGCGATGGTGTAATTAACGATCTGGACCGTACCATCATTGGGAACGGATACCCGAAATTCTTCGGAGGTATTAATAACACCCTTACCTACAAGGGGATTGACCTAACGTTTTTTTTTCAGGGAAGTTACGGCAACAGTATTCTCAATTACGGCCGGTTTGATCTCTACAACCTTAACGGAAATAATAACCAGTCCAAAGAGGTACTTAACCGCTGGACACCTACGAATACGAACACGGATATTCCCCGGGCAAATGCTGCTGGTGGCCAACGCATTCTTTCTACTTTTCACATCGAAGACGGTTCTTATCTCCGTCTGAAGAATATATCTCTAGGTTATACGCTTTCCAACGCCATAACTCAAAAGTGGAAACTTCAGCAGGTAAAAGTATACGTGTCGGCTCAAAACTGGCTAACGTTCACTGCTTATAAGGGTTATGATCCTGAAGTAAATTATGCAGGTAATAGTGCCGTTAGTCAGGGTATGGACTATGGAAGTTATCCTACTGCGAAAACCCTATTGGTTGGATTAAATGTCAAATTCTAAGCCTCTTAATCTGATGAAAACCTATATTTCTCTTTTGCTGATTCTGTTTATGAGCAGTTGCAGCCCTGATCTGGATCTGTCCTCTAAAAGTAACGTAACCGTAGGAACCTATTATAAAACCGAAGCCGATGCCAAGGCTGCCGTTGTTTCCATGTACAGTATGCTACGTTCCATGTACCGGGATGAAGTACTCGTTACCCCAACCACGGTTGCTGCTGACGACGGGATTCCCTTCCTGACGGGGAATGCCGACCGACTGGCTCTGTGGAATTATAACTGGGTACCTACAAATACGTTTACGGGTAATATCTGGGCGAATGCCTACATGGGTATCCAGCGTTCCAATATTATTTTAAATCGGATTCCTGGTATTTCAATGGATGAAACCACTAAAAAAGGGTATTTGGGAGAAGCCCGGTTTCTGCGGGCAATGCATTATTTTACACTCGTACAGTGCTTTGGTGGCGTTCCACTGGTATTAGACGAAACAACTAGCTTGGCCAATGCCACCATTGCCCGGGCCAGTGTAGAGGACGTTTACCAACAAATTGAAACGGATTTAAAAGAAGCAGAGAGTAGTCTGCCTGTTCAATACACGGGTTCTGATATTGGCAAAGCCACTCAGGGAGCGGCCAAAGGCTTACTGGCAAAAGTATACCTAACCTGGGCCGGAACTACTACTAGTTCGCCTTATTGGGCACTAGCCGCAGCTAAGGCCAAAGAAGTGATTGATTCAGGTACTTATGCTCTGTGGGATAACTATGCCGATGTTTTTACGCTGGCAAATCGCTGTGGAAAAGAATCTCTTTTCGAAGTATTATACATTACGGATCTGGCAGGCAACAACTTCACTACGGGTTATGCCCCCCGGAGTGCTCCTATTGTTCCGGGTAGCGGGAGTGGTATTTTTCGGGTTTCTCCCAGTTTATATGCTAGTTATTCAACGACAGACACTCGTAAATCGGTCTCGTTTCTAAGCTCGTTTGTTAATCCTACTACGCAGGAAACGGTTACCTTGTCGGTAACAGATTCCGATCCAACCAAGGCTATTTCGTTTTGGAAACTGGCGGATCTGACTTCTACCGTGGGCGGAGCTGGTGGCAAGAGTTTTCCCATCCTTCGGTATTCCGATATACTGCTTATCTATGCAGAAGCACTCAATGAAGCCAATAATGGTCCAAATACAGAAGCATACGCTGCCGTGAATCAGGTTCGGGAAAGAGCAGGGCTCGAATCTTTGACCGGCTTGAATTATCAATCCTTCAAAGAGGCCGTTTGGTTGGAAAGAAGATTGGAATTTTGTTTTGAGGGACAGCGTTGGTTTGATTTAGTTCGCACGGGACGGCTACTTTCTGCCGTAAAAGCTGAAACTAGTTTTGGAAGAGCCAGTGCAATTCAAGCCTATCACGTACATATGCCCATTCCCCAGCGGGAAATTGATGCGAATACGGCCTTAGTCCAGAATGAAGGTTATTAGAGCAGAAACACTGATGAAGATAGTTGGTTTTACCGGCCTGCTATGGCTGCTGGTGCTGCCGCTGCAGGCCCAGCCCGGCTTTGATGTGATTGTGTACGGAGCTACGCCGGCTGGAATAACGGCTGCCATTCAGGTTGCCCGGATGGGGCAGCGAGTGGCTTTATTAGAGCCTTCCGCTCATTTGGGTGGTATTATGGTAGAAGGGTTGGGGGGAACCGATATAGATAATCACACCGAATTTCAGAATAGCCCGGCCGTAGGCGGGCTAGCCCTGGAATTTTACCGCCGCGTGGCTAAGGCCTATGGAAAAACAGCAGAACTTGAAGAGGTTTTGCAAAAACGACTCAAAAAGTCGGGACTATGGCGGTTTGAACCGCACGTGGCAGAGCAGATCATCCAGCAGTGGGTAAAGGAATATCCCATTCAGGTCTTTATAAAAAGCAGGTTATCAGAAAAGCCAGGGGCTGTTCGTAAGGCAGGAGCCCTTATTAAACAGATCAGCCTTGAAAATGGGCGTTCTTTTCGGGCTAATGTTTTTATTGATGCCACCCTGGAAGGAGATTTACTCCATGCCGCAGGTATCACCACGGTTATTGGGAGAGAAGCCAATGCCGTTTATGGAGAAACAAAAAATGGCATTCGGGCCCTAACTAATCATGCTCAGTTTGCTGTTCATGTGGATCCTTATTGCATACCTGGCCAGCCAACGAGTGGACTTATTCCAACCATTCAGGGTGAACTCCTGGGTACGCCCGGAGCTGGCGATCAGCATATTCAGGCCTATTGTTTTCGGATGTGTTTGACTAAAAATCCGGCCAACCGCATTCCTTTTGAAAAACCCGTAGGATATCAGCGTGAAACCTATGAAATTTATCTACGGTATTTGAGGGCCGGGGGTAAATTATACACGCCCGTGGTCAGTATTCCAAACGGAAAAACAGATCTGGGAGCCTGGCATGATTTGTCGCACAATCTCTACGGAATGAATACGGACTATCCAGCCGGAAACTATGCCGTCCGGAAAAAAATACTGGATGAGCACAGACAGTTTACACAAGGTTTGTTTTATTTTTTAGCTAATGATGAAGAGGTAGGGCAACTGGCTCCGGATTTGCAAAAAGAATGGGCGGGTTGGGGGCTTGCCAAGGATGAGTTTATCGATAATGAAGGCTGGCCACGGCAATTTTATGTACGAGATGCCCGGCGTATAGTTTCCGATTATGTTATGACTGAACACCACGTAAGTAAGGAAAGCCCGGTAGAAGTGAAAGATCCGGTAGCTATGGCCTTCTGGCCACCTGATGTTCATAGTGTCCGGCGAATTGTAAAAGACGGGTTTGCCTATAATGAAGGCTTCGTCTTCGGTGGAAATTCCTGGAAACCATTCGGCATTTCTTACCACGCTCTGGTTCCCAGGCCGGCAGAATGTACGAATTTACTAACCCCTACCTGTCCTTCGTCTAGCCATATTGCCTTTGGAGCTATTCGCATTGAGTTTACATTCATGGCTTTAGGTCAGGCTTGCGGAACGGCCGCCGTGCTGGCAAATCAAAACCAGACCAGTGTCCAGCAGGTAAACGTTCAACAGTTACAAAAACAATTACTTTCAGACCAGCAAATCATCACGCTGAATTAGTAAAAATACCTCCATTGAGATTGTTTCATGAATCGAATTTTGTGGATTGCTCTTCTTCTTACCTGCTTGGCTTCGCGTATGGTAAAAGCAGATTTTTTACCCGAAGCCCGCTGGATTTCAACGCAAGCCAGTCAGAGTGCTACTAACACCTGGCTGGCTTACCGAAAAACAATAGACCTAAGCCAGATACCCGAGCAGAAGGTTATAGCTAGTATTGCTGTGGATAGCAAGTACTGGTTGTGGATTAATGAACGTTTGGTTGTGTTTGAAGGAGGGCTTAAACGTGGGCCTAGTCCGCTCAATAGCTACTATGATGAAGTAGACCTAACGCCTTACCTGACGAAAGGCAAAAACCGGATTGCTCTATTGCTCTGGTATTTTGGCAAAGACGGGTTCTCGCATAAAAGCAGTGGGCGGGCTGGTATGCTTTGGAGTTGCCCTGCTTTACACCTGGTAAGTGATAAAAACTGGAAATGCGTGTTGCTCAACGCGTATCAGATGGCAGAGGCCCCTCATCCCAATTTTCGTTTATCTGAGTCCAGCATCTGCTACGATGCCCGTAAGGCTTTTGATTGGCAATCGGCCAACTTCGATGAAAATCGGTTACCCGCGGCGATGGAGTTAGGGAAAGCAGGTGACTACCCTTGGAATAACCTGGTGAAGCGGCCCATTCCTCTTTGGAAAAATGGGGGGCTTCAAAGTTATTCTAAAGCTCCTGCATTACCGGCCGTCAACACAGGGGATACCTTGGTTTGTGAATTACCGTATAATTTGCACCTGACCCCTTATTTGAAAGTAGAAGCTCCGGAAGGAGAAAAGATTAGTGTTTTTACAGATAATTATCTGACTTTTAACGGCGGAGAGCCTAATATTCGGGCGGAATATATCACTAGGAAAGGAGAACAATCCTACGAAAATCTAGCCTGGGTGAACGGTCATAAGGTCTATTATGTAATTCCAAAAGGAATTAAAATTCTTGATCTGAGTTACCGCGAAACCGGCTATAATGCAGAGTTTACGGGATCGTTTGCGTCGTCGGATTCCTTTTTTAATTCAGTTTGGGAAAAATCAAGACGTACCCTTTACGTCACGATGCGAGATACTTATATGGATTGCCCCGACCGGGAAAGAGCTCAGTGGACAGGAGATGCTGTAAATGAATCAGGAGAAGCCTTTTATGCCTTGTCTCCATCCAGCCATTTGCTGGCTAAAAAGTGGCTGCATGAATTGGTGAGTTGGCAGAGGCCCGATGGAAGCTTGTATTCTCCAATACCTTCGGCTACCTGGGACAAGGAATTGCCAGAACAGGTTCTGGCCACGATTGGACAATATGGTTTGTGGAACTATTACTTGCATACCGGTGATTGGCAGACGCTTCAAGATGTATATCAACCCATGAAACGCTATCTGGATTTGTGGAAGCCAGACGAACAGGGTGGCATCACTTTTCGGGCGGGAGATTGGACTTGGGGCGACTGGGGCGATAACCGGGATATTCAGCTTTTGTACAAACTATGGTATTATTTGGCAGTGAAGGGGATGGCCAATGTGGCTACTGAGCTAGGAGAAAGGGCAGATGTTGCTTCCTATAAGGCTTGGATGGAAGCCTTTAAGCCTGCTTTTCAACATCAGTTTTGGACTGGGAAAGCTTATCGACATCCTTCCTACCAGGGCAAGACAGATGACCGTGTGCAAGCATTGGCGGTACTGGCTGGTGTTGCCAAT
Organism: Siphonobacter sp.; assembly: GCA_047605205.1. GTDB lineage: Bacteria > Bacteroidota > Bacteroidia > Cytophagales > Spirosomataceae > Siphonobacter. The sequence goes on along the minus strand of JASGGE010000069.1, from coordinate 2,980 downwards.
CCTGAGCAATACCCTCAATTACTGAGTGTTTTTCAAACGGAAGAACATGCCAGCCCTTACATGGAAAAATACGTATTCGAAGCTATGTTCCAAATGAATTATGTGGACGAAGCCCTCAAACGGTATAAAAGTCGATTCAGTAAAATGGTCAATAATCCTTATTTTACCACGCTGTTTGAAGGCTGGGGTATTGGGAAAGAAGGTTTTGGGGGAGGTACGGTGAACCATGCCTGGAGTGGAGGGGGCTTAACCATTTTATCTCAGTATCTGTGTGGAATTGTACCTCTAGAACCCGCATACCAAAAGATTAAGATTTGTCCTCAGCCCGGTGCTATTCAACAGGCTTCAGCCACGGTTCACTCTGTAGCGGGTATGATTCGTAGTGCGTTTAAAAACGAGAAACATTATTTTGAATTAACCGTGGAAATTCCCACAGGAAGTAAAGCCTTACTCGGAATACCTGATAAGGAGCTCACTCGGATTACCGTGAATGGGAAGTTAGTCTGGAAAAAAGGGAGATGGCAAACAACAGATTTTAAACATCCTTCGGATACAATGCCTTATTGCATTCCTTTTGAAGTAGGCAGTGGAGTATGGAAAGTAATGGCGTACCGCTAAAGATTTTTCCTAGGATTCTATATACACATAACCTCATTGAACCAATGAAACGTTTATTAGTAGGACTTTTATGGGTAACTAGTCTGGTACCATCGGTAGCCCAGAGCCTTGTAAGCGACGAATTGAATGCTGCTGAATCGGCTCAGGTCAATGGCTTTGTGGGAGAAAGACTTGATGCCGCTTACCAGAACCGTATTCTGGTTCAGGATACCAAACGATTGGTAGAACCTTTTCGCCATCGGGATGAGGCTACTTGCTGGCAGAGTGAATTCTGGGGGAAATGGTTTACTTCGGCAGTTCTTGCCTACCGGTACCACCCTGACCCTCGGCTTAAAGCCATACTTGATCAAACGGTTTCAGATTTGATATCCACCCAAACCCCTGATGGGTATATTGGCAATTATGCGGAAGCTAATCATTTACAGCAATGGGACATTTGGGGAAGAAAATACTGTATGCTGGGATTGCTAGCTTATTATGATCTGACCAAGGATCGTAAAAGTTTACAGGCTACCCAAAAACTAGCCGATCACCTGATTCTGGAATTACAAACGAAAAAAGCACTTATTGTCAAACAGGGGAATCATCGTGGAATGGCCGCCTCCTCGGTGTTAGAACCTATTAGTCTGCTGTATGCCCGGACAAAAGACAAACGTTATTTGGACTTTGCCGAAGAGATTGTCCGGCAGTGGGAAACGCCCGATGGCCCGCAGTTAATTTCCAAAGCCGGGGTTGACGTGGCTCATCGTTTCCCGAAACCTAATAATTGGTTTGGCTGGCAACAGGGACAAAAAGCCTACGAAATGATGTCCTGCTACGAGGGCTTACTTGAATTATACCGATTGACCGGCAAAGAGGTTTACAAAAGGGCTGTTGAACAAACCTGGGATAACATTCGAACTACAGAAATAAATGTAGTGGGTTCGGGTTCCAGCGTTGAATGCTGGTTTGGGGGAAAACACTTACAAACCCAGTTAATTAACCATTATCAGGAAACCTGTGTCACCGCGACCTGGATAAAACTCAGTCAACAACTGCTACGCCTGACGGGAAATCCTAAATATGCTGATGCGATCGAACAAACCTATTACAATGCCCTGTTAGGATCAATGAAAGCCGATGGCTCAGATTGGACTAAATACACGCCTTTGGCTGGGCAACGTTTACAGGGAAGTGAACAATGTGGTATGGGGCTAAACTGTTGCGTTGCCAGTGGCCCCAGGGGATTGTTTACTTTGCCACTGACGGCTGTTATGCAGCAAAAAAAAGGAATAGTGGCTAACTTTTATCTTGATGGCTCTTTTCACTTAAAAACGCCAGCACATGCTCCTTTTACCCTGGTTGAACAAACAGACTATCCCCGAAGTGGAAGGATATCCCTTAAAACCATACTAACCAGACCCGAAACCTTTGCTGTCTCCATTCGGATTCCGGCCTGGAGTAAACATACCTTTGTGCAGGTAAATGGAAAGACCTTAGAGGGGGTAAAGTCGGGTGAATATTTGGAAATCAGTCGTACCTGGCAATCTGGTGACGAAATTAAGTTAGAACTGGACATGAAAGGGCGTATTGTGAAGGAAGGGGATAACCCTGCCTATCTAGCAATAATCCGAGGCCCACTTGTATTGACTCGCGATGCCCGCCTGGATGGAGTAAACATTGACGAAGCCCTAACGCCACTCCTCAGCCCGGATAGTACTATGGAATTAAAACCCGTTTCGATTCCTTCGAAAGATATATGGATGGCGTTTGAAGGTATGTTTAAAGCTGAATCTCACAAGGAAGGAGAAAACAAGCCTATTCCCTTACTTCTTTGTGATTATGCTTCTGCTGGCAATACGTTAGACGAGCATTCGTGGTTTCGAGTTTGGTTACCTCAACTGATTGATCCCCGTAATAATTGAGTTTTTTAGGGGCCGAAAGCTGTGCTGTAATGAAACAAGCATAACGAGCCAATAACCGCTTTTTCGCCATACGCATGGCAATAATGGAAACAACAATCATAGCCAACTGGGCGATAATGATTGTCATGGCTACAAATTCGGTGGGGTTGCCTGTGTTTTGGTGACGGCTGCTAGCCCATACAAAGGCAGTATCGCACCATTACCCAAGTGGAAAACAAGCAGAGCTTCTACCAGAATGAGTAATGCATTGTTTTTTAAGAGTACCTGAAATTCACGTGCTTTCTGCTTCTTTTCTCCTTTTTCTAAGCCCATTTCTAGTGCAAAGTACTGCCATTTTACTGCCATTTTTTTAGCAGTATCTACTAAAAACCCCTCCAGGATGCTCCTGGAGGGGTTTTTAGGTGTGGAGACGGAGGGATTCGAACCCTCGTCCAGAACAAGGACGCCACAAGTCTTCT
>JASGGE010000068.1:0-19625 GCA_047605205.1 Siphonobacter sp. | reverse complement strand
GAATACCTGCCTGTCACGCAGGGGGTCGCGGGTTCGAGCCCCGTCCGGACCGCAAAAAGCCTGATAACGCGAGTTGTCAGGCTTTTTTGTTGGTATGTTTCGTCAGGGGATAACAACTCTTTTCTATCATAAAACTCTAGATATCAGTGCAATAAAGGCTGAGCCTTAAGGCCAGATTAATGATTCTGCCATGATTGGTGTTTAAGTAAAGCAACACCAACAATTTTGCCAGCACAACTTCCTTAGAAAAGGCATCGAATTATACTAACGCAATTAAAATAATAGCAACTGCCAGCAAGAGCTGAATGAATACTTTTAGGGTAAAGGCTTGGCCGTAATGAAGGGGGTAGAGGATAGCCGCAACGATAACGCCGGTAGCAAAAAAGAGAAAACGATTAGACCACATAGAACCGTTAAAACCTTCCACACCATATTTGGATGCTTTCATCCAGACCCAGGCACAGCCCACCGCAAGTAGGTAAGGAATAGGGGATTTAATCCATTTATCCGATTTGAATTGCCAGTACATAATGTACCAGTGTCCTACGGAGCCGAGGAGGAACAATAACGTAGAGATAAGAACTTTGGAAAGCTGCATGGGAGAAAACGATTACACGGATCTAGAAATCGGCTGTTTCCCCCAAGGTATACTCACTTGGCGTTTTGCCAAAGTATTTTTTGAATTCCCGGCTGAAATATTTCCGATCTTCGAAGCCTACGGCGTAAGCTACTTCATACACGGTCATTTGTTTTTGCTCCAGCAATTGGGCTGCTTTTTTTAGCCGAATGGATTTGATGAAATCGTTAACGGAGAGATCCGTCAGGGCTTTTAACTTTTTGTAAAGCACTGGGGCACTCATGGCTACTTCGGTAGCCAGCATCGTTACGCCAAAGCCAGGGTGATCGAGGTGACGTTCGGTAATGGCGATGAGTTTGTTCAGGAATGCTTCATCGATTGTATTGATCGGGGTATTCTGCGGCTCTAAGGTTACGTGTCGTGTATACTTATAACGCATTCGTTCACGGGAGGTCAGTAAATTCCTGATCTTTAATTGCAGAATCTGAATGCTGAAAGGTTTGGTAACGTAAGAGTCAGCACCCAGTTCGAGGCTGCTTACCTCATATGCCTGCGTGGCTCGTGCCGTTAGTAATAAGACAGGGATATGACTTGTTCGTTCGTCTGATTTTAGTTTCTGACAGAGGGTCAATCCATCCATTTCTGGCATCATGACATCACTCACAACCAGATCAGGAATCTGATTAATCGCAGTATTCCATCCTTCAAGACCATTTTCAGCAGCAATAACCTGATAATTCGTAGCTAATGATTCATAAATAAAACCTCTTACTTCTGGATTATCCTCCACTAACAAAACGATAGGCTTATTTGGCTGGTCGAAAGTAGGCATAAGCTCTTCTATAGGAACCGCATTAGGTAAGGGACGAATTACCCATTCTACTTTTGGCTCAAGTTGTTCGGGTTCAAAATGAGCTGAGCCCTGTCGAAGAGAAACGGTGAATGAAGTAAGACCTAAGGAAGTGTCAGTAGGGGGTGTACTTTCAACGCTTATCGTTCCTTTATGCAGTTCAACAATACTTTTGGATAAAGCTAGCCCAATGCCATAGCCTGTATTCTGATTACCAAATTCCTGAATCTGGAAGTAATTATTAAACAATTTTTTCATGTTTTCAGGAGCAATACCTTTGCCGGTATTCGAGATTCGAATCTGGATGGTGTCTCGCTGCTCCTGAATGAATACCCTTATGTGCCCGCCATCTGGTGTAAATTTGAACGCATTAGTTAGCAGATTATAAATAACTTTCTCGAGCTGTTCCGGATCAAAAAAGAGACTAAATGTATGACAAGCCGATTCAAAACTAGTATGAATACCACGCGTTTCGGCAGCATCCTGAAAGGTCTGAAAAATCTCATTTATATAGGCAACAATGTTTGATTTCGAGATTTTTAGCTTCAGGTTTTCCGATTCAACTTTACGGAAATCCATAAGTTCACTCACCAGTTTTAACAATCGGCCGGTATTGTTCTGCACGTGCTGAAGTTGCCGCAGAGCCGAAGGGTTTTCCTGTAAAGCCAGCAGAAGCTTTTCTACCGGGCCGGCAATGAGCGTTAAATGCGTACGAATCTCGTGGGAGATATTTGTGAAAAAGTTGAGTTTGAATTGATGTAATTCGTAGTTGCGGCGGAAGGATTCCCGCAACCAGAAAAAACGAATAACAAAGAATAACAAGCCACTCAAAAAAGCCAGATAAAGCAAGTAAGCCCACCAGGTTGCCCAAAAAGGAGGCAATACCCGAATGTGGAGCTGTGTTGGCTTATCATTCCAAACGCCATCGTTATTTGCCCCTTTAGCCAGGAAAGTGTATTCGCCGGCGGGTAAATTTGTATACGTGGCCGAAGGTGTTTTTACGTAATTCCAGTCTTTTTCAAACCCTTCGAGCTTATATGCGTATTTGTTTTTGTTGGACTTAATATAATTTAATAAGGCAAAATCAATTGAGAAAATAGATTGATCATGTTTGAAAATAATTTCTTTGGCGATACTGATGTCCTGGTTTAAGATATGGGTTTCATCCTGAACAGTAACGGGCTTGTTAAATAACTTCAGAGCGGTAAAAACCAGCGGTGGTGAAAAACGGTTTACAACGATTTTGCCTGGATCGAAATGAACAAGGCCGTTATATGTGCCAAAGAATAGCTCACCTGCCGCATTTTTATAATAAGCATGCGTACTGAACTCATTTCCGGGCAGCCCATCACTGCTGGTATAGGTCTTGAATGTTCCTTTTTGAGGATCGAAGCGGCATAAACCATCATCTGTGCCGAGCCAGAGATAATGCTGATTGTCTTCCTGAATGCCCAATATATTATCATTAGGAAGGCCATCTTTTTCGGTGAATGTAGTTACCGATTTCTGATCTTTATTCAAACGACTTAATCCACCATAGTAGGTGCCGACCCAGATTGTACCTTTCGAATCTTCCAGAATACAGTTGATGTTGTCTGATTTCAGATGGGCAGTATTGCTTTTCAAAAACCAGGTCATTTTAGTGCCAGAAGGATCGAGTCGGTTTAGTCCATTCTCTGTACCAATCCAGAAATTTTTCCTGGAATCCAGGAAGAAAGTACGTATCCCATTTCCACTAATTTTTAAAGGAGTATGAACCGAGATGTGCTCAAAAGTGCCCGTCGAGCGATCTAATACATTAATCCCATCACGATCAGTGCCGACCCAAAGCCTGCCTTTGGCATCTTCGGCAACGGCAATGACATTGTCCGAACTAATTGACTGTTTGTTTTTAATATCGTGCCGATAATGCCTGAACTGATTTGTTTTGGGGTCAAATTCGTTGAGGCCACCCAAGTGAGTGCTGATCCAGAGCTTACCAGAACGATCCGGGAAAATACTTTTAACCAGATTGGAACTAATGCTATTGCGGTTTGCAGGATTGTGCTTATAACTAGTAAATGAACCACTGGATGGATTGTAATAATTTAAACCGCCTCCTTCTGTACCGATCCACAAGTTATTTTGACCGTCACCGACAATGGAGCTGATAACATCGTTGCTAATGGTAGTAGTCTGGCGGCGGTTTTGGTGGACTACAAACGGCGTTGTTGAAGAATAAACCACATCTACACCACCATAATAAGTACCAATCCAGACGGAGCCATTCGTATCCTGATAGATAGAATAAATAGAATTTTGCCCCAGACTTTTTCGGTTTTCCGGGTCATGCCGGTATAAACTGAGCTCCTTAATGTCGGGCTCGTAGGTATATAGCCCTTCCAGTGAAGCAATCCATATCTTGCCAGCTTTGGAAATCAGAATTTTGCGGATATTTTCGTTAATCAGGGTTGGCTGGAAATGTGAGAATGTATGATTCTGATACTGATTCACGCCGCCGTATTTAGTGCCAATCCACAACGTATGATTGGTATCTTCGGCTAAGGTTGTGATAAAGTCGTCACTTAATCCGTTTTCCTTTTTAAACCAACGGTATAAGTAAGTACCATTTTGATATCTCAGCCTAATTAATCCTTTGGATGTACCAACCCAAATATCACCCCGATGATCCTCTACAATCGTTCGTACTTCTATTGGCTCTTTTCCTGGCAAAGATTTGAAGAAAGATGCAAACGTATAGCTACTCCGATTCGTCAATAAATTTAATCCATTCGAGGTACCAAACCAGAGCCGCCCTCGCCTGTCTTCATAGATACAATGAACAGAGTTGTTGCCTAATGCGTGTGGCTGGCCAGCTTTGCCAATGATTCGATGAAAAGCATCCATATTAGGGTCATACCAGTTTAAACCAATGGTAGTGCCGGCCCAAATTTTTCCACGCGAATCAGTAAAAAGGGAAAGGACATAATTCTCAGAAAGAGAAGTAGAGTCGTTAGGATCACTTTTAAAGGTTTTGAATGCCCGGGTATCGTAGCGATTAAGGCCATACCGTGTACCAAACCACATAAAACCCTGGGTGTCCTGAGTGATAGCCAGGACGGAGTTTTGAGAAAGGCCGTTTTCAACACTCAGGTGGTTGAAGGCAACATTCTGACCCGAACACCAAAAAGAAAGAAACAGAAACAGGCCAGTCAGAAGTTGTTTTGACTTTTCACTGTTTCGTTTCCAGTAAACCTTTTTGCTTTTCATACTAGTCCCATCTAATTTGGTGAAGGTAAATTCTTAGAGGGAATACCCCAATATAATAGTCTTTAAATATTGAAAATATTAAGGAATAAAAAGGATTATTCAGGTGAGAATTTTATTAGAAATCCAGTAAGTAAAAGTAATGCTTATCGAGAAAAGCTCGTGGATTATTAGCTAAAAAGCCTTCGGAATAGCTCTGTTTTAAGATTTTCACCCTTTTCTTTTAAAATTATACCCCCTGATTATGTGTGCCTTACTTGAAATTTGTTGTCATTAGTCAATAAGCCTATTTTCATTTTTACTAACACTAATCAGATGATTGTTTCAAGAATCTGGAAACGAAAGGGATTTCGTTGCATACCTCTTATGCCTCGCCAACGGCCCAGGCAACCACACTTCTATACCGTACTGCTGAGTTTTGTTCTTTTACTAACGGTGGTTAGTAATGCGTTCGCACAAGGGCGTAAACTGAGCGGAAAAGTATCCGACGAAAAAGGACAGGGTGTTCCGGGCGTAAATATTATCCTGAAAGGAACCCAACGTGGGACAGTATCAAACAGTGATGGTACGTATCAATTAACCATTCCGGATGGCCCTGGTACACTGGTTGCCAGTTCGATTGGCTATAAGACTCAGGAAATTGACATTACCTCTCAGACTGAATTAAACATTACGCTGATTGGTGAAGATAAATCACTGAATGAAGTAGTGGTAGTGGGTTATGGCACGCAGAAAAAAGTAAACATGACGGGTTCTGTGGCCTCTATTTCCGCAGCTAATATTGAAAATCGCCCCGTTACCAACCTGTCTTCTTCACTGGCAGGTTTGGCTGCCGGGGTAAGCGTTCAGCAAGGTTCCGGTAAACCTGGCTCTGACGGGGCTACTATTCGAATTCGGGGTAATGGCTCATTGAATAATAACAATCCGTTAGTAGTTGTTGATGGAATCATTAGTTCGATGGATGCGGTGAATCCGAACGACGTAGAAAGTATGTCGATTCTGAAAGATGCTGCTTCAGCCTCAATCTATGGTTCGTTGGCAGCCAATGGCGTTATTCTTATTACCACTAAAAAAGGAAATAAGAATAAGGTAACGGTAAGTTATACGGGTATGATGTCAATGTCACAGCCGATGAATACCATCAAATTCGTGACGAACTACGCCCGTCATATGAATCTGGTTAATGAAGGCTTTCGGAATTTGGGCCAGAGCAATTTGTTTGCTCAGTCGACCATCGATGCATGGACTGCTGCGGAAAAAGACCCCAACGGAGTAAGTACAAACGGAGTACCAAACTGGCTGGCATATCCGAATACTGACTGGGCAAAAACCATTTTCGAGAACAACATATTACAAAATCACAATATTTCCGTAAGCGGTGGGAGCGAAAAATCAAGTTACCTTCTTTCGGCTAATTACCTGGGTAACCCCGGTACAATGGCCAATACGGGCACGAAACGCTATATCATACGAGCTAACCTGGATAGTAAGGTAACGAAGTTCCTGACGGTCGGTACACAAACCTACGCTTCTATTCAATCGTACGGAATGGCGAATACCGATAATGCCTTCAACTACCTGCGTCAAACAACTCCTGGGTTAGTACCTTATTATGACGGCAAATATGGCTTTGCCCAGGCACCTGAAGAGTCTTCTACGGCCAACAATATCTTGACCTATTTGTATGGCACTGGCGGCGATAGCAAACAGAGTCGTTTTAATACCACATTATATGCTACGCTTAATTTGGTAAAAGGCTTATCGTTTGAATCACGCTTTAATTATCAGACTCGTTTCGCAGAAGCTAATTCGCATACCAATCCATTTATTCGATGGGATTTTTTAAGCAACACGCTTAAGTCGGCGGCTTCTACACCTGATCAGTTAAGTACGAGCTACTCTTTTAATAAGGATTTTGCGACTACAGTGGATTTGGTGTTACGCTATAATAATCAAATTGGGGATCATTCCTTTGGAGCTATTGCTGGGTTTAATCAGTATTATTACGACTATTATAATACTTCCGCCACCAAAATGGGGCTAGTTGATTATGACATTACAACGCTGAGTTCGGCAACTACCATGACGAGCACGACTGGTAGCGAATATGATTATGCTCAAAAGTCTTTCTTTGGTCGATTGAATTACAATTTTAAAGACCGTTATCTGCTGGAGGCCAATATGCGATATGACGGTTCATCAAAATTTGCTCCCAGCAATCGTTGGGGAATCTTCCCATCGTTCTCAGCAGGGTGGCGGATTTCTGAAGAACCCTTCATGGCTGGCATTAATAATCATATCCAGAACCTGAAAATCAGAGGTTCATGGGGTAAGCTTGGCAATAATGTTATGAATACGGATGCCAGCCAGGGAAACTATGATTACCAGTCGCTTTACAATACGAATACCTATTCGTACAATGGGGTAGCTGCTACGGGTTTATGGCAGGGTAAAATTGCTAACTCAAACCTGAAATGGGAAAGCACAACGGTTACCGATTTGGGTATTGAAGGTTCTGTATGGAAAGGGGCCGTAAATTTTGAATTAGATCTGTACCGAAAATATACAGATGGAATCCTGACAACCCCACCAATTCAACTGGTTTTGGGCACGGCTACTGCACCCACCCAAAACACTGCGGCTGTATTAAATAAAGGTATTGAGTTGACTTTAGGCTGGCGGGGCAAGGCAGGTGATTTCAATTTTGGCCTAACTGGTAACTTTGCGTATAACTATAACCGTGTTACTAAATATAAGGGCAAGTTCGTTGAAGGATATAATGAAGTAAATGGAGTTAAAACATATAGCTCTAATATCGGCGATGTGTCTTCTGGAAGTGACACCCGAGTGTTGGAAGGGCACACAATCAGTGAATTATACGTTCAGACTGTTTATAAGGGAGATGGAACGTATACCAACCCAGACGGAACCATAAATGTAAACGGCGGCCCTAAAGACGGTATGATCCGTACTACCGATGACATGAACTGGTTACAGTCAATGATTGCTGCTGGCTATACCTTCCAGCCTGCTGGTGGAGTAGGGAAAGCCAAGATTTATTACGGGGATCTGGTTTATGCTGATAACAATGGCGATGGAGTCTATGGAAATACCTATGATAAGAAATTTTTGGGTAAGAACTCAACGCCTCGTTATAATTTTGGTATGCGGGGAGATCTCTCCTGGAAAGGTATCGATATATCCATGCTGTGGTCGGGCAGTACGGGTTTTCAATATCTGTGGAATGTAGCGGGTTACAATAACTCGACGGTTCAGAATGGGTACTCGATCCCACTAAGTGTCGCGAATGATCACTATTATTATAATGATGCAGATCCCTCTGATCCGGACAATAATATTACTGGCAAAGCTCCTCGCCTGAAAAATACCACAGATGCCCAAAATGCAGCAGTATCAAGTAATTACTGGATCTATAACGCCGGTTACATCAAGCTAAAAAACCTTCAGATCGGCTATATGTTGCCACAGCGTATTGTGAAAAAGGTAGCCCTGGATCGGGCCCGTATATACGTATCAGGGGAAAACCTTCTATTAATTACGAAATACCCGGGCATGGATCCTGAAATCGGAGCAAGTGTAGCTTACCCTACCATGCGTCAATTCTCATTAGGTCTGAATCTGACTTTCTAAATCCTGATTTTCAATGAAAAAGATATTCATATTCGCCACTTTATTACTTTGTGGTTGTCGGGAAAATGTTCTCGATACTTCTCCTTACGATTCGGTGAGCTCAGCTACTATGTGGGCCACTGATAACCTTACCGATTTGGGGGTTACGGGAGTATACAATGCGTTAAGAATCAATATTAATACTTCAGGTGCTTCGGGGAATGAACTCTATCACTTAGATCGGTTTGGGGTAGGGAGTCAGGGACGAGATGCCGACGCCCTGTTAATGGGAACAATTACTACATCAAGCTCATTGTTTAGTGATAATTATAAGCAGCTTTTTGAAGGCATCAATCGGGCAAATGATGCTATTACCAATATTCCATTAAAATCACCATCCGCAACTGAAAAGAAAGCCCGTTTGGTTGCCGAGTGTAAATTTTTACGAGCGTACTATTACCATCGCCTGAATCAGTTGTATAAAGGGGTGCCCTTATTTTTAGAACCCATCACAACTGAAAATGCAAAACGGGCCCGTTCAACCGAGGCCGAAATATGGAATGCTGTTATTCAGGATTTAACAGACGCTATTAATGAGCCGAATCTTCCAGATAAATATGCAAAAGGCAATGCTCTGTATGGCCACGTCACCAAAGGGGCTGCTTATGCATTGCGTGGGAAAGTGTATATGTACCTGCAAAAATGGGCAGAAGCCGCTGCCGACTTTAGTAAGGTAAAAGATGCTGGATATTCACTTTTTTCTGATTATATAACTTTGTTCAAACAGGCTAATGAGCAATGTGATGAAATGATTTTTTCCATTCAGAATATTGCTGTTAGTGGCTACGGATCAACAACTCAGTTCTTTTGCGGTACGCGTTCTTCCTATGGTTCTTGCTGGAATACCTACCTGATTTCTCCTAACGTAGTAGATTTATACGAAAATGCAGATGGTTCTCCTTTTAACTGGGATACCGTCATTCCTGGTTACAGTAGCATGACCCCTGCCCAGCGGGAAGTATTTTTCTTACGCGATAACCTGACGACGGCTGAAATTACTGCGGCTACAAACCGTGGAGCAGATATGTCTAAATACTTGCCTAGTGGTAATGAAGAACGTATTCTGAAAGCCTATGCCAATCGTGACCCGCGTCTGGCTGCTAACGTCATTACACCTTATTCGACGTATCTGGGCACATATAATAGTCTCAATGCAACCGTTACCAGTCGCTGGCCTTATCGGTCAGAAGCAGCAACAGGGGGTGATTTACGTACAGATACTCAAAGCTATTTCTATTATTTACACCGGAAATTTGTGTACGAAGGGATTTCTGAAACCGTTAACCGGGCATATGGCCCGACAGACTTTCCAATTATTCGCTATGCTGATGTGTTGCTGATGTGGGCGGAAGCATTGAATGAACAAGGTAATACGGCTGATGCTATCGACTTGGTAAATCAGGTAAGAGCACGGGCTAAAGTAGGGTTACTAAACGCTTCGGCAGCTACTACGGTTTCTTCGCAGGCTGACCTGAGAGAACGCATTCGGGATGAACGCCGTCGGGAGTTTGTTAATGAAGGAATTAATTTCTTCGATGAAATGCGTTGGAAAACCTGGAAAGACAAAGTCTTCTATTCTGGTGCCGGAATTAAACAGGTTTGGGGAGCCAATGTTCAGACCTATTCCTGGAAGGGGGACTACATCTATACCTGGCCGATTCCACAGACTGAAATTGAAATGAATTCTTTGTTAACCCAAAACGAAGGTTGGGTCAATTAAAAAGAAGTAGGGAAGGTCTGTCTGCCAGGCCTTCCCTTTTTAACGGATTCTATTCTAATGAACCGCTTTCCAAAATTGAGTTAAGATTTATTTTTCCTGGATGGAAGAATCCCCCAATCTGGTAATGTATTATATCTTCAAAAGTACCCAGTGACCTGTAAATCAATGGAAAGTAAGCCGTCTATCCAACACATGCGATATTCTCTGGTGCTGTTTATCCTTTTACCCACTTTGTTATCCGCTCAGGGGGGCACAACCAAACGTAAATTAGTATGGGCCGATGAATTTAATTACCTAGGCTTGCCCGACTCTAAAAAATGGAGCTACGAAGAAGGTTATGTACGAAATAAAGAGCCCCAGTATTATACGAAAGATCGGCTGGAGAACTGTCGGGTTGAAAACGGGATGCTGGTTATTGAAGCTCGTAAAGAGTCTTACCCCGTACAAAATAGTGGATCCGCTAATAGCCAGCCCAACGTGGGGTTGGTTGCTGCTTATACCTCGGCCAGTCTTCTGACTCTTGGAAAGACTTTCTGGAAGTATGGACGCTTTGAAATGCGAGCAAAAGTTCCCAAAGGAAAAGGCTCATGGCCGGCTTTCTGGATGAAGGGAGCAAATAACCGAACCGTGAAATGGCCCTTCTGCGGGGAAATTGATATTATGGAATTTGCCGGGAAAGATTCCACGCAAGTGTACGGAACTGTTCATTATGCCGATTCAACGGGTAAGTATCGCTATGAAGGTAAGAAACCATCGGTAGGGGCTCCCTATGAGGATTTTCATATTTATGCCCTGGAATGGTATCCAGATCGAATGGAATTTTACTATGATGATCTGAAGTATTTTGTTTTTGATATTACGAAAGCTCAGAATGGCTCCGAAAATATTTTCCAGAAGGAATTCTACCTGATGCTCAATCTGGCTCTGGGCCGGGAAGGCACAATGGCTGGGCCTCTCGATGAGCATATTTTACCGTTAACCTATCAAATAGATTATGTAAGAGTATATCAGTAACAGTCGATAAACGAGCTTACTTCTAACCCGAAATTACCATGAAAGTCAATACGTGAAATCCAAAAGCGAGTAACACATGCAACTAGTTATTAAGTGTCTTTTGCTGCTTATTTGCTCAGTGCCCGTATGGGGGCAGGGTACGCAAAAACGGGGATTGAATGAAGGCTGGGATTTTCACTTTGCCTATGATGTCCGCCAGAGACTGAAAAATCCAATCGTCAGGGTTCCACATACCTGGAATGCAGAAGACGTAGCAGCTGGAAAAATGGATTATACCCGAACGGCTGCGATTTATAATAAAACTCTGAAAGCCGAACCAGCTTGGAAAGATAAACGCCTCTTTCTGTACTTTGAAGGGGCCAGCTCAGTAGCCGATGTATTTGTTAATCATCAGTTTGTGGGCAATCATAAGGGAGGGTATACCGCTTTTTGTTTCGAGATTACTTCCTTTATAAAACCAGACACCGATAATCTTATTACTGTTCAGGTGAGTAATGAACATCGTTTGGATGTTTTACCATTGACCGGAGATTTCAATGTTTATGGCGGAATACACCGCCCCGTTTCGCTACTAATCAAAGAAAAGAATTGCATTTCTCCGCTGGACTATGCTTCATCTGGCGTATATGTTACTCAGCATAAAGTATCAGAAGCTTCAGCAAATATCACCGTAAAAACAAAACTCTCCCTGACGGATGAGGCTACGAACATAGCCGTTCGGACAAGCATTCTGAATGCAGAGGGAAAAACCATAGCCCAAAAAACAGATAAGGCTGGCGAAGATCAAACCTTTGTTATTCAGAAACCGCACCTCTGGAATGGCCGCAGTGACCCTTACTTATATCAGGTAAAAACGGAATTACTTGCTAATAATCAGGTGATTGATACCAACACAGAGCCGCTGGGTATTCGCTATTTCCGGGTGGATGCCAATGAAGGATTTTTTCTCAATGGCAAAAAGCTTGATTTACATGGCTTCGGGTATCACGAAGATAGGTCGGGTATAGGATCGGCTTATGCAAAAGCTGATTACGAGAAGGATATGGACCTGGTGATGGAAAGCGGAGCAACGGCTATGCGACTGACCCATTATCCACACGGAAAGCCATGGTATGAACTGAGTGATAAAAATGGAATTGTGCTCTGGTCTGAAATTCCGATGGTTGGGCCGGGGGGCTATACCGGTATGGGGTATATCAAGAGCAAGGCGTTGGAAGACCACGCCCGACGGATAATGACTGAATTAATCCGGCAGCATTATAATCATCCATCTATTTGTTTCTGGGGATTATTTAATGAGTTAAAGCTGGATTATGACGATCCGGTTCCTTTTCTGAACGAACTGAATACCTTAGTAAAACAGGAAGATGATACCCGCTTAAGTACCTGTGCGACTTTTCTGGATAATGATACCTTCAATGGTGTATCTGATCTGATTGCCTGGAATAAATACTACGGTTGGTATGGGGGAACCTTTGAGCAGATAGGTTCCTGGGCCGATCAGACACATAGGGCTTTCCCCAATAAGCCTATTGCTGTAAGTGAATATGGTGCCGGTGCCAGTGTAAACCAGCATATTGAAGAATTAAAGCCTGCTGATCCAACCAGTAAATTTCACCCCGAAGAATGGCAAACGGCTTATCATGAAAAAAACTGGGAGGAACTTAATAAACGACCTTTTGTGTGGGGGAAATACGTATGGGTATTAACAGACTTTGGCTCTGCCATTCGTACCGAAGGCGATCATGATGCGATTAATGATAAGGGGTTAGTTACTTATGACCGGACGACGAAAAAAGATGCCTTCTATTTCTACAAAGCGAACTGGAGTTCGACGCCTTTTGTATATCTGGCCGAACGCCGGAATACAGTTCGTACTCAATCAATTACAGCGGTAAAAGTATTTGCCAACGTACCTGAAGCAGAATTATGGGTGAATGGAAAACCGCTGGGAAAGCAAAAAACCGATTCCCTGAAACGAATCATCTGGCCAAAGGTGCCTCTGCAAAAAGGGAAGAATACCATCGAAGTGAAATCGGGTACTTTGCGTGATACCTGCGAGTGGGAATTAACCGAAACATCGTCAGCTCCCGGCAAATGACCAGCCGCAGCTAAGAACGAAAATAGAGAACGATCCGTAAACGCTTGCTTATGAAAATCTTAACATGCCTTTTCATTCTGGTTACGCTTACAACTTACGCTCAGCCCCCGATTATACCCTTGCCCAATCAGTATGAGGCGGTGGCCGGAACGTTTACACTAACCGACAATACGCCGATTATCGTTAAAGAAGCAACTTTTCAGGCTGCTGGAAATTATCTTCAACAGGAACTTTTGAAACGTTCTGGTTTACGATTAGCCCAACAGGTAACGACTAGCCGCCCTGCTATCATTCTAAATCGGGCTACCCTTGATAAAAAAGGTTCTTATGAACTTTCGATACATCCCCAAACTATTACCATCAGTGCTGGCGACGAAGAAGGTGCGTTTTACGGAGTGATTTCGCTTTTACAATTGTTCGCGGAGTCTCGGACTACAGCCTGCTGGACGATTAAGGATACCCCGCTCTATGGTTGGCGAGGTTTTATGCTGGACGAATCCCGGCATTTTTTCGGGATAAAAAAAGTAAAACAATTGCTGGATCAGATGGCTTATTATAAGCTCAATCGTTTCCACTGGCATTTAACCGATGAACCCGGCTGGCGGATTGAAATTAAACAATATCCTCGGTTGACTCTGATTGGGGGCATTGGTACCACTACTGATTCGTTGGCTGCTGCTCAGTATTATTCTCAGGAAGAAATCAAGGAAATTGTTAGGTATGCCGCCGAACGGCACATTACGGTTATTCCTGAAATTGATATGCCGGGGCATGCTACGGCTGCAAACAAAGCCTATCCTGCTTATAGTGGTGGTGGCTCAATGGCTCATCCAGAGTTTACGTTTAATCCGGGCAAGGAAGAAACCTATCAATACCTTACTAATATCCTGAAGGAAGTTGATGTGTTATTTCCGTCCCAGATGATTCATATTGGTGGCGACGAGGTGAGTTTCGGTAATGATAAATGGCTGAAAGATCCTTCGATTACAAAACTGATGAAAGAGAAAAACCTGAAAGATGTCCTGGCGGTAGAGCATTATTTTTTGCGAAGAATGGCTGATACAATCATTCAGCGGAATAATCAGATCTTAGGTTGGGATGAAGTAACACAAGCCAAGCTGCCCGTAAAAAATACGCTGGTTTTCTGGTGGCGGCATGATCATCCTGAACAGTTACAGGCTGCTTTAGAAAAGAATTTTCAGGTGGTGCTTTGCCCGCGTTTGCCTTTTTACTTTGATTTTGTGCAAGATAGCCTCCATATAGTCGGGCGTAAGTGGGCGGGTAAGTTCAATCCGCTGGAAGCCGTATATAACTTTTCAGCCGATACGTATCCCGGTGTAAAAATGCACCGGAACCAGATTCAGGGCATTCAGGCGAATTTATGGACCGAGACCATCACAAGCCCTACGCGACTGGACTTTATGATTTTTCCCAGACTCCTTGCCCTGGCCGAAGCAGCCTGGACGGAAAAGAAGAATTACCAGCAATTTGAAAGTCGGTTACAGAAACACGTACCTTTTTTGAAAACAGAAGGAATGTATTTCTTTAATCCACGCCAGCCAACTCAAACGCCAGAGCCTGTTCATTGATGAGCCTTAGAATAGATTAATTGTTTCTTCTAAAAGGAATAGGTAGGAATAATGAATACGGCTTTTTATCACTTTGGTTACCAATAAAGAATGGGGCGGAGCTTCTGTTCAATCCAACGTTATCCGAACTTACAAACAATAAGCTTACAATAGCAGAGCATCAATCCGGTGAGCTCGCACCATTTGTTCCTGATCTGACCAGGCAAAGACGGTAAAGCGGCCGTCCTGGGAAGCAACCAGAGCAATGGAATCCCGCTGATCAAATACAAATTGAGCAGCGGACAAATGACGAGTCCCTCCCGTTTGAGTAGGATGAATGATTGATGCTGAATAATCAATCAGAGGTTCTGTAAGTAAAACCTGCTCGATCCGACTGTTGCCGTCAGAACGACCAATTTTGGCTCCAAAACCCAGTAATTCATATTGATCATTGATGATGGTAGCTCCGTCTACGGCGGTTAATCCGGCTAGGCTCTCTACTGCCTGGCTAATATTTCCCTGCCACCACAGCGGATCACTCTGTTCCATTTTCATAAGTGTGCTGAGCTGTGAAAAAGCAGGAACAATGGGATAGGTGATGGGATGTATGATAGATTCCTGCCAATTTTTAGTTCCGCCAGGCACGACTAACAGGGTGCCTCCCCGACGATGAGCTCGCATGGAGATCGATAAGTCGACCAATACATTCATGGAATTAACCCCCGCGGAAGGTAAATGAAAACCTACCATAGAGGTAAGGCTGGACAGGTAAGCGGGCAAATCAGTAATGTATTCGTCGATAATTTTGATATTATCGCCCTGTAAAATAGCTACGTTCACAAATTTTCCAAAGCCATCCAGGCGACGGTGTTTAATAACCAGAAGACCAGGCTCAATAACTTCGAGTACAAAACAATTGCCCGGAATTTCCTGCGTAGTTCCCCAGATATAAAGTCCTTCTTCGTCTGTATCTACTCCTAAGTGAATACCCGGCCGCTCGACGGCGGGAGCAAGTTTATTTAATGCCGTAGGAGTTAAGGGTAAACGCTGGGCAAACAATAAAGGGTGGTCAGCCATGCTGGCCGGTAAAAAAGCCAGAGAAATTTTGGGGGAAGCCCCTTCTTCGTGGCGGAGGCTAGCCCAAAAGGCTGTGTCTATAATCGTTTCAATTATAGCAGAGCCAGGTGTAGGAGCCAAGGATAATCGTTTGAGCTGACACGTACTGGTGAGGTGCTTGGCAAAATGGGTTTCTAATAAAGTTGCTACGGTTCGGGCTGCCTGATAGGTCGGAATCATTCGGGTACGCGTGTATGTGCATTGACCAAACACGAATCAGAGCGTATTAGTTTGGCTGTTTGGTGTAGTTTTCAATTGCAAATGGTCAAATCAAAACTATTTCCGGTCGAAGTAATTTCGCATGAATAATAGCTGATAAGGGAGAGCATTGTTCCAGTAAGGCCAGTCGTGGCGACCGGGCCGGGCAATGAAATCATGTGGGATATTACGTTCCATTAATTTTTCATGAAGGGTCTGATTTACCCCAAAGAAAAAATCTTCTGTTCCGCAATCTATGATTAATGCCAGGGAATCAGGCGTTAACAAATACAACATATTAATGACGGTATTCTGCTCCCAGTTTTCTGGATTTTTGGCATAAGTCCCCAAGCGTTTTGAAATATCCCAATTGTTGGGAAAAGGACGAATATCTACTCCTCCGCTCATGCTTCCGGCTGCTCCAAATACATCCTGATGTCTAAAAGCTAGGTACAGGGCACCATGTCCGCCCATACTCAAGCCCGTAATGGCTCGACCTTTACGATTTTTAATCGTTTTATAGTGTCCATCTACCCAGGTTACTAATTCATTTGATACATAAGTTTCGTATTTCGAAGTAGGATCAAGCGGGCTGTCATAATACCAACTGCTAAACCCACCGTCAGGGCAAACAATGATGGTTTGGTATTGATCGGCCGCCGAGGCTGTCCCTTTTTCTCCGGCCCAGTTTTGGTAGTTACCACTATATCCATGAAGTAAATAGACGACAGGAAACGCCTTTCCACCAGAGTAGGTATCAGGAGTAATGATGGCGGCTTTAATAACCTTTTTCATCGAAACACTATAGGTTTCAACGGTATCAATCTTGGCAGCAAAACAGGTAATAGAGGAGAAAAGCAAGAAAAAGACGGTGCGAAGACTAATCATGGAATAGAGTGTTATGCACGCGAATAACGTCTGTTTTGATTAAAACTTTATTGGTAGAGAAGAATCGTTTCTTCTCTACCAACAGATTTTACTTCTGACTATTCTTGATCAATGCTACATAGAAACGAACCATGTTATTGTAATCCTTAATGCTAATCCGCTCGTTTGTTCCGTGAACGGCCTGCGTTTCCAGGTCCGTTAAAATCATTGGGGCAAAGCGGTAAATAGCTGGAGTTAGTGCCGAATAGTATTTGGAATCAGTTGCTCCCAGAACCACGTATGGAGCTACCGCTACATTCGGAAATACGCTTTTGATCGTCTTATGAATCGTAAGGAACGAAGGGGTTTCGGTATCTGCCAAAGGCACTGGGTTATTCCCTTTGCCAAGTACCGTTACCGTAATGCTGTCATTCTCAATTACATTCTTTACGTGCTTAATCACGTCTTCCACCGTATCACCAGGTAAAATGCGGAAATTAACTGTAGCCGTAGCATCAATTGGTAAAACGTTATCCTTGGCTCCTGCTCTGAAAATGGTTGGGGCAGTGGTAGTACGTAAAGTCGCTGCTCCGGAGGGAGTGGCTTCCAACCCTGATTTAATAACAGGAGCAAAAAGCCACTGATTGGCGAATGCAATTCGCTTGCCAAAGGATACTTCCGAAGCCAGATAATCCATTAGTCCACTAACGCCACCATCCAGCCGGGCGGGGAATGGGTGTTTCTCAAGTTTACTGACTGCTTCGGCTACCATGCCGATACTGGTTTGTTTGGGAGGCATGGATGAGTGCCCACCTTTTCCATACGCGGTCAATTCTAAACTTACGTAACCTTTTTCGCCAATTCCGATTAGTGCTATGGGCTTATCAATGCCCGAAATTCCTTCGCTTTTAATAACTCCACCTTCGTCTAATACATACTCTAGGGATACATTTCGTTTTTTTAGAGCTGCGGCAATGGTTTGAGCTCCCAGAAAACCAGAGGTTTCTTCATCCTGCCCAAAAGCAAGATACAGGGTGCGATCAGGCTGAAAATTGGTTTTTAGCAGATACTCTACTGATTCCATAATACCGATTGCACTTGACTTATCATCGAGGGTGCCACGGCCGTAAAGATATCCGCCATCAATAATTCCGTCGAAAGGAGGGCGTTTCCACATTTTTTGCGTACCCTGAATAACAGGAACTACGTCATAATGAGCCATTAATAAAATGGGTTTTAAGGCAGCATTCTTGCCTTTCCACTCATAAAGCAAGCCGTAGTTATTAAAGGTTTGTGGATTTAAACGCTGGTGTACTAATGGGAAAGAAGACTTGATATAGGCTAGAAACTTATCAAACTGAGTCGTGTCGGTTAGGGTATAATCGGTATACGAAACGGTTGGAATACGAATGGCTCCTGCCAGGCGATGAATAGCCGAATCAGGGACATTGATCTGCTCAGGAGGCGGAACGTTAGAAAGCTGATGAGGCGTTAAACGGAACGTATTGACTAACAATACGCCAGCTAACACTAGAAAGGCAAAAGCTAGTATGCGAAAAAAAACGTTCATAGAATGGGAGATTAAGGGCTTGTGAAATAAAAGAGCACTATTCCCAAAGATCATTAAAATTGATCAGAGTAACTAACTGAAACACATATAATATTGAGTCTGACTGCCGGATGAAAGATTCTATTCTGAAGACGAAGATGGAAGGGGAATCCATGGGGTTGGTGAGTATTGTTTTTGAGCGAATGGTGCTTTCACATTGTGCTTAATGGTGAAACAGTAGTTATTTTTCTTTTCTGATAATGAGACACTTGCGTCCACGCTATTGCATGAAGAATTTATTATTGGTCTATTAATAGACATGCTTAGTTATTTATATGCTATTTTAATTAATATTTAGAGTTGAAAGTTTTGACGCTATTTTATCAATAGTAAGATCTCGTTCAAGAAGTATGCCTTGTTTGTCTATTAAAAAATATGTCGAAAATTCTTTAATATTATAAAGATCTAATATTCCTCCAGAATCACCAGTAAATTCACAAAGTTGAATCCAGTTTGCGTTTGCTTTACGAATAGCATTTAGCCATTTTTTACGATCTATTTTATGCTCTGCTCCAATGCCAATTATTTGCAATTGATTAGGATATTGAGCTTGAATTTTTTTTAAATACGGAAAAGCTTTTATACAAGGACTGCACCAATGCCCCCAAAAATCGATAAGTACATATTTATTAGACACTAAATCAAGTGAATATAAATTCCCAAGGCTATCAGGCAAATTAAAATTCTTTATTTTTTTGCTAATTTGAGGCTTATTAAATGATATTAAAAGTTGTGTATTAGCTAGTTTGCCATACCAGCTTTTTTTAACATTATAACTCAGTTTATTATATATTGAATTTAAATATTCATAGTTATCAGAATCAAAAATAGATTGAAAATATAAAAGCCATGCACTGGTTTTAGAAGCCGAATATTGTTTTATAAAAGAATATATCTGTGTGTTTTTTATAGCTTTTCTGTTTTCCTTAGATAAATCAATATTAGTATCCATCTCATCTTGAAATTTCCATTCAATCGTATCCCTATAAAGTTGTAATAATTTATTTTCACGTCCTCCTTCTATATACATCCTGGGGCTATTAATATCACCATTTAAAAATATATTTCC
>JASGGE010000067.1:0-19767 GCA_047605205.1 Siphonobacter sp. | reverse complement strand
TCTTGCTCTTCCATAAGTTAATCTTCTTGATGTCAACCTATTTCAGGACGGTGCACAGCATATAAAGCAAAAGGCCTCGGAATGGAGGCCTTTTGCTTTAATATTTATAAGTTTTCTTTCAGAGCTTCTTCAAGCAAACGGGCTTTGTTAACAGGCACAACGCCAATTTCTTCGCAAACTAAGCCGCCCCCCAAATTAGATAACCCGGCAATCCGCTCCGGAGAAAGGCCCAAGGCAACGCAACAGGCAGCAATACTAATCACGGTATCACCAGCACCCGAAACATCGGCAATCTGGCGGATGTGGGCTGACAGATGATGCCGCTGCTCCTGATAGTCAATGTATACGCCATTTTCTGAAAGGGTGATTAATGTTCCCTCCAGATTCAGCCGATCTTTAAGTTGCCCGGCGGCGGCTTCTAATTCTGACCGATTACGAATATCCAGGCTAATATTAAGCCCTTCACGAAGTTCTTTCAGGTTGGGCTTAAACAGTGTTGTTCCGTGGTAATGCAGGAAGTTTCGCTTCTTAGGGTCCACAACCGTAGGAATGCCTTTATCCCGAGCAAATACCACTACTTCTTCAATCAGTTCAGCCGTAATAACTCCTTTGTCATAATCTTCAAAAATAATGACGTGACAACCTTCGGCTAATTCATATACCTTATTGAGCAAGGCTTCCCGTTCTGAAGGCAGAATGGATTTATCCGTTTCGGTATCAATGCGAACTATCTGCTGACTTCCGGCAATGATTCGTTCCTTAATAGTTGTAATCCGATCAGAACTATGAATGATGCCTTCTGTGGATAATCCCCGTTGTTCCAGCAAATCACATAGTTCTTTTCCATAGGTATCTTTTCCGACTACCGAACAGGCAATGGGTTCAGCTCCTAATGCCTGAATATTTAACAGTACATTTCCAGCTCCTCCAAGCCGACAGTCTCTTCGCTGAGCAACCAACACAGGTACAGGTGCTTCAGGAGAAATCCGATCTACACGACCAAATGTATAGCTATCCAGCATAACGTCTCCAATCACTAATACTTTTAACTGATCAAAGGCTTTAAAAACGTCAGGTAATAACATAATTCTGAATGGTTAGTCATACCCTCGGGTCTAACTAACTAGTAATAAACCCATCACACCAGACAGGCAAGTTGAATATTTCGTTATGGTGAATTAAAAAACAGCGTCAAAAAGGTAGCTTAAGCTCAGTCCGAACATCTTATTATGTACTCCTGAAATGTAAGGAGAAACATTCATTAGCCCCTGCTGGTAAAAAGCTGTAATCTGGAAATAATCGACCTCTACGCCTACTCCCCCCTGCACACCAACATCAAAGCGTTTCAGGTCATAATTAAATCGTACGTTATACTGATCCTGTAACACGCCATTTGTTCTGTCTTTTGTTTTTCCACCTACTCCGCATGCCACGTAACCACCCGCAAAAATCAGGAATTTGGTATTTCGCTCTTCACCACCAAGTTTACCCATCAGATTAATAGGTAGATCAATGTAGTTAATCGTTGTGGTGCTTCGAATCGTTTGGGTCTTATAATTGGCGATGTATCCTCGCTGGGCAAATAATAAGGCAGGCTGTAATGTGACCTTCTGACTTCCCAGGGGGATATCGGCTCCTAATCCTGCATGGAAACCCACCTTAGAAAGCGGGTTGTCCATTTCGTCGCTAATGGCTTGAGAAGTACTCGAAACATTCAGGCCACCCTTAAACATCATCTTGCCTTGAGCCAGACTACCTAAGGATGGAAGTAAAAATAGAAACCAGATAAAGCGACGCATTATGGATTAGATAGTTTATACGTAGAACAAAGGTTCTAAAAAGAAATGCGAGCAATTAAAAAGCATCGTCAAAGTAATAAGATAAGAATAAACCAAAAGCCCGGTTTTTGATAGCTTCCTTATTATCCATCGCCAGATTGGCCAATCCCTGGCTATAAGTAAGCCCAAAAACGGTATACCCTTTGCGAATACCGATTGCAAAGTTCACGCCATAATCCAATCGGCTTAAGTCATTTTTAAACGGTTTAAGCCGATTTACATGCGTTTGTTTTTCGTATATCAAGCTCGCAATACCCGATCCAGAAGTAGTGGTGTCTGTATAGGCACCGCCAATAGATTTTATCTTATTCTGTCCGAAAACACCTACTCCCAGATACCCTCCCGCCGACATATACACTTTTGTACGTTGGCCACCTACCTGCAAGACCAGATCAACCGGAACATCCAGATAATGCAGTGAGTTCCAGCTACGTACTCTTGTACTACCTTCGGTATCAGCAATTTTACGTTCTGCCCAATAGCCTCGCGGGTTATACCGTAGCCCAACCTGCACTCCCAGCATTTGTGGTATAATTTCCAGATTACGGGCAAAACCGACTGAAAAAGCAGGTTTGAAATTAACTGAGCCCGTATAAGGTATTAGATTTCGGCTCATGTCTGTACCGTTAAGCCCCATACGGAAAACCCAGCGGGGATCTGATTCTCGTTGAGCGAATAATGATATAGAAAGAAGGGTAAGTGATACTGTAAAAATCCAAATTCTTTTCATGAAGAAGAAAAACGTGTTGGTGCCGCAAAGAAACAAAAGGTTTCTTAAATGATCGGTAGAATTCATCACCATTCACAAAGAATACCTGTTTAATTAGAAAACGGGCCTACAAGACTGACTGATTATTATGCTCCCGTTTTCTCTACAATAATCCTTTCAGTCACTTCAAGACTTTTTCTTTAAAGTCATCAGATATTCTACTAAATCTACCAGATCCTGTTTACTCATGCTTTCATGTAAACCACTGGGCATCATTGAGTCTGCTTGCTGTTTTATGCTTTTTACCTGACTCATTTTAATTCGCTGCGTAGCTCCACCAGGGTATTTCATATCCAAATCGGTTTCGGTTTTGCTAGAAATAATTCCAACCAAAGTAGTCCCATCTTTCAGTTGAACTTCCCAACCTTCAAAGCCAAAACCAATACCGGCCGATGGATATAAAATAGACATATATTGCCCTTCTTTCGGAAATTTAGAGCCAATTTCAGAAAGTTTTGGCCCGAAGTCAGTACCCTGCCCGTTGATCTGATGGCAAACAGAGCAGTTTTGAGTAAAAACGAGAATACCATGTTTTACGTCGCCATTCATGGCAACGAGTTCTTCGATTTTGGGCATGCGTTTACCCAAAGTATTCTCTCCACCCAAATACGAAGCGGCCTCTTTAGCAATGGCTTTTCGCCAGGCATTGGCAAGCCCCTGCACCGCAAAGGGAATGTATGCTTTTTCTATTTTGCCTTCTTTTAACAACTGAAGCGTTAAGTCTTCCCCTGCATACGAATTGCCAATGTTGCGAGTAGCCAACTGTCGAATTGACTGGGATTTTGTTTTGTCGAGAGCTTCTTTAGTCAATAAAGCTAATGACTCTTTTGAACCTACGTAACGTAAGGCCATTAAGGTTTGACGAATTTTTGTTTCGTCTTTACCAGCTAAGATTGCCTGTATCTGGGGTAAGCCCCCCTGCTGTAGTAGTAGATTCATGGCGGCACGGCCTACCTGCCCATCTGATTCAGTTAGGGCGATTTTCAATAACCGTGAATTTTCTTCTGGTAAACCGTAGCGTTCTTCATATTCCAAAAATTCGCCCGTTGGAGCTTTAGCCATTAACTGCTTTAATGCCGTTTTTGCAATTGTATTGGTCTTTACAAATTCAGGATCAAGCGTGCGTAAAACCAGATTATTTACTTCCTGCTGAGGATTTTTCTGAAGAATTTTGACCAGTGCTTCAGACTTCGCTTTTCCGGGATGAAAATCAAAGGCACGGAAATATCGTAAACGATTTGTTAGTTCAACACTTTCTTCCGTAGCTAATTGAGCCAGGTAGGGAATAGCCGCTTCCGTACGAGCCCGCCACACAATATCACGGCCAGCCGCAGTAGCGAGCAGATCAGGATGCCGATAAGCCGCGAAAACCTGATCCCATTGGCGATCGGCAGAAACCCCAAGAGCTTCCAGATACCAGCGGTCTTTTCCATCATACTGATTGGCAAGAGCTACCCACAAATCTGCAATATTGGCACGATGCCTGATGGCAATAGCACACTCTCTGCGTACCGCTGCATCTGGATCATTCATTAATTGACGAACATAGCCCAACACATCGCCATCAATCTGGCGAGCTGCCCGTAGCCCTGTAATACGTAAATCAGGATTTTGATCGGCAATCGCCTCTTTCACGTACTTTTCTCCCTTCATTTTGGCCAATACCCAAAATGCACGGGCTCTCATTCGTGGGTTAGCGTTAGAATACCACAAACGCTCAAGGCTCGAAATAGCCTTATCTCTCATTATTTTTAAAGCTGTCCAGGCATGGTAACGAACCGACATATTGGGGCTTTGCAAGGCTAATACCGCACTATTCGGATCAGAATAATTATACGAAGGAGCCGTATAAGGAAGTCCTGCAGGAGCAACCCGATACACACGGCCACGAGTCTGGTCACCCGCCTGATGCCCTCCTACACCGGGATCGTACCAGTCAGCAATCAGGATAGACCCATCAGGAGCGGCACAAACATCCGCGGGGCGAAACCAGCTATCACCTTCATTTTTCAGAATATTTTCAATGGTAGCCGTATACCCAGCTCCGTCTTTTTTAATGGGGTAACTCCGAACCACATTATGCCCAGCTTCACTATGAATGATCTGATTGTGAAAGACTTCTGGCAATAAATTTCCTTCGTAGATGATCATCCCCGTTGGGGAACCGCTCCCGGTTTGCAGAAGATTAGGCACAACGCCAGGATCATTTAAATGCCAGTGACGACGAGGCACTTCAGACTCAATATTCACTCGGTTGGCTGGCCAGTTGGCACCCGTCATTTCATCGGAATAGCCAAAGTTTCCATTTTCCATCAAATAATTAATCCGGACGCCCTTGTTGCCGTCGTCATCATTGTCAGACTGCCACACCGTTCCGTAACTATCTACGGCTAACTCAAATGGATTGCGAAAATTATGGCCCAGTACTTCTATATTCGTAAAATCAGCATCACAACGAAACGCCAGACCTTGTTTGTACTTGTTTTTATTACCTGTTTTTATTAGGTCCCCATCGGCATCTTTCAGCGGGTTTCCCCGGGCATCGAGTAACTGTTTACCTTCATTCCCAAAATTGAAGTAAAATTTACCATCCGGGCCAAAGACAAATGTGTGCATCCCATGATCATGCTGTTCGCCTTCAATTCCCTGGAAAATAACCGTTTTCTTATCGGCTTTATCGTCACCATCGGTATCTTCAAACAGCCATACATAAGGGCTTTGCGATACAATTGCTCTATTGCCCAAAACCAGAATGCCCAGTGGAGCATTAAGTTCAGGCCCCTGATACCATATTTTTTGGACATCCGCCTTACCATCACCATTGGTATCTTCCAGAATAACAATCCGGTCACCTTTAGGCGTGGTAGGGTTCCCATTAATCATGGGCCGATAATTATAGGCTTCTGTAATCCAGACTCGGCCACGCTCATCAATATCCATGTTGGTCGGATTTTGCAACATGGGCTCCGTCGCGTAAGTCCTTACTTCCAGTCCATCTCTTACTTTCAAAGTAGCCAGAGCATGTTCAGGTAAGCGTTTTTGAGCATCCGTTAATACCGAGTCTAGTAATGCCTTGACGGTTTGAGCAACGGGATTCTGCTGCAAAGCCATGAGTGAGATCATCCCACTGCCTAATACAAGCAGAACTCCCCAGCGGATGAATCGTTTCATAATTATAGGGGTTAGAGTGCTCGTTCGGTTACCTAACTTAAAAAGTACACTAGTATTGTCTACTTTAAAGATAGCAGGACTAGATCCAATGTTTACGTCGAAACCAACCCAATACTGCCAGTGAAGATAAAACCATTAAACCTAGTGATACCCAAAAACCCCAATTCGATTGAGTGGTAGGCATACCATCATAATTCATACCAAAAATACCGGCAATTAGTGTTGGAGGCAGGAAGATGATTGTTACTACCGTAAAGATCTTGATAATCTGGTTTTGTTCCAGATTTACCAAACCCATGAAGGTATTTTGCAGGTACTCAAGTCGCTCAAAATTAAAGGTAGAATACTCAAGCAATGAACTAATATCTTTCAATACCAGCCGAAGGCGTTCCCGGTGAGTATCAGGAAACAGCCCACTTCGCAGTACGTTTGACATTACCCGTTGTTTGTCAATAATACTCTCACGAAGCATCATCGTATTTTCCTGCAAGGAATTGATTCTCAAAAGTACTTCCTGCCTGGGTTTCTGATCGGCTGTTAAGGATTTGGACAGGATCGTAATATCCCGTGAAATGGTTTCAATCAAATCGGCATCCGTTTCAATACGCGTTTCCAGAAGAAGAATGAAAATATCAGTACCCGTATTAAAGGTTTCATCTCCGGTAACCTTCATCCGCTTAACGGTGTCGGCAAATGTCTTTGAATCACCGCGGCGGTAGGTAAATAAGGTTCCGTTCCGAATAATCATGGAAACGGGATAAATATGAAATCCCTCAGAGTCAAGCCTCAGAAAGTTGGAGTTTGCATTGATCGTATCATTCTGTTCGAAAAACCGGGCAGAACTTTCAATTTCTACAATTTCCTGAGGCGTCTGGAAACTAACCTCACATTTCGATTCAACCCATTCTTCCTCTTCCTGACTTGCCGATTGTAAATCAACCCAGAGTACATTTTGTAAATGCCCTAGTTCTTTCACATCGTTCTCCTTGCGGATTTGCTTGCCTTCCTTATAATAAATCCTAACCACCTGCGTAACAATTTGCTATTTTGATTCTCAAAACAACAAACAATTAGAAATAAAAGCTCTATTCGATTTTAAAAATCATTAACAAAGGCTGCTTTTGTGTCTCTTAATAGTACTTGAGCAATCAAATAATTAGTCGTTATCTACCTTTACTGGTTTATTAAAGTATAGACTGGACAAGAAAAAACCCGACTTGTTCAGCCGGGTTCTGCCTTTTATATTTTCATAAAGTGCCGTCTGCATCTTAAACATAAGAACCATTTAACCGGAAGGAAAAAAAGTCCATATTTAATTAAGGCCGGACGACGGCGACGCTCGATTGAGGGAGAGTCGCAATGTGGACAACAGGTATGGGTACTCATATCTCTTTTATTGTTGTTAGGAGGAATATAGACATGTTACAATTGACGTCTCCTCGAGTAAGGCTGTGTCGGGCATTTTCGATTTGCACCTCTGGTTCTATAGATATACTTACTGTTTACCATGTTTTTACTGTTATATAGGGGTTTAGCACTATCGTGTTTTGCCAATAGGCGGTATGCAAAAGAGTGACTTTTTAATATGTAAAGGCAAAAAACACACATAGATATAGT
Organism: Siphonobacter sp.; assembly: GCA_047605205.1. Lineage (GTDB taxonomy): Bacteria > Bacteroidota > Bacteroidia > Cytophagales > Spirosomataceae > Siphonobacter. The sequence continues at coordinate 12,372 of JASGGE010000067.1, read as the reverse complement.
ATAGACAGTTAGTAAAAGTCTACCTTCACGCAACTATTCCGCCACTTTTGTTATCTTATGTTTATTTCGTTTGTGTCTCTTTTTAAAACGATACCCGTTTCCTGTCAGGAAGCTTTTAAAGCCCATTCTTTTTCCATTGCTTATTATCGGATTAGAATCTTAACCTGGGCTGCTATTGGTTTCCTTATTGAACTGATCATCTTAAACAGCATCCGTTATGCTGAAGGCACCTTATTTTCCAATGCCAACTACCGGCTTTCTCTTTACTCACACCTGATTCTCGTGGTTTGTATCGGAACCAATGGTTACTTAATTAACCATTGGCCTGCTAAAGGAAAAGTATCCCCAGCCTTTACGCAGCATATTTACGATCTCAATGTTTTTATTACCTATTTGTATTTTTTCGTTACTTCCCTACTCATTTACATTAGCCGCAAGTCACTGGTTTTTTATATCGCTTCACTTATTATTACCCAGCTTTTGTTTTTAGTTGGGTGGAAACCCCGACTCTTGATTTCAGTATTGGGCTTATTAGGCATGGAGACCGTCATCCTGTTTTATTCAGAACCGAACGATCCTGATTTAGTTAATAAATTGTTTGAATGCCTAGGCATTACGGGAGCCTTATTTATCACTTCTTCGTATTTCTATAGTTTGGAAGTAGAGAAGTTCCTACACAGTTATACCATCCGAAAACAAAATAAAAAACTCAGCGTTTATGCCCAACTCTTACAGGAAGACAAACATCAGCGGGAAGTAGAGCTGGAACAAAGAAGTCGTGAATTAACCAGCTATACTCTTCAGGAGCTGAAGTATAGCCGTTTTTTAGAAGATATTAAAAAGATTGTGCAGGAAGAAAACACTGCTGAAATACGCAAAATCCCGAATCTGATTCAGCTTTTTTTGCAAGGTGAAAGCAAATGGATTTATTTCAAACGCATATTCGAAAACGTTCATCCAGACTTTTTTAATCGCTTACATAGCAGCTATCCTGGTTTGAATTCAAATGATATGCGGTTAGTAGCCCTCTTAAAAATGAATTTAAGCACCAAGGAAATTGCTGATATTCTTAGCATTTCACCTCAAAGTGCCAATACCGCCCGGTATCGTTTACGCAAACGGCTGAGCCTTAAGCCTGAGGAAGATTTGGAAGCAGTTATTCGCAATTTGTAATTCTATCGTAACAATTCCCATCGCCAGACCAGGCCATCATCCGGATCAAGGTGTTCGCCCACTTTTTTAAAACCTATTTTCGTTAGAACACTTCCTGAGGCATTACTTTCTGCGGCGGTATGAGCCATTACTTTTTGAACTTCAGGAAACGTAAACGCGTAATCAACCAGGGCATTGGCGGCTTCAGTGGCTAGCCCTCTTTCGCGAAAACCAGCTTTTATTTCATAACCAATTTCAACGGTACCCTCCTCATTAGGATGGCCTTTGTACCCACAACTGCCAACTAATGTATTTTCGGGACGATACACAATTAGATGAACCCCCCACTTTTCAAGCGAATGGTCTTCCTTCAGTTTTCTGGAAAAGAATTGAAACCCATGTATGTTTTCAGTCCAGCGGCGGGGTACATTCGCTCCAATCACCTGACTTAAGATATTATTTCCCGCTAAAACAGCTTCTAATAGCGTTTCATCGCAGGGCAACAGGCTAAGCCGGGCTGTTTCAAGCATAAAATTCGTACCGTTCGGTGGTTCTTTTCAAATATATTCAATCAGACTAAAAAATTAAGATACTTGAAACATAAAACCGCCTTCGGGCGGTTTTATTAGTCCTCAAAAGGCACAAAATCCCGGAAGGTTTTCTGAAGTTTTTTATCGGTAGCCTTATTTCGGTCTTGCCAGCCAGCATCCAGTTCCAATGCCAGTAAGTCATTCACTTTCATAGTCGACTCGAAAGTATCCAGATCATTAGAAAAGGAGCTACCTTGCCGAGCAGATCTTAGATTATACTTACGGGCAAAAATGTCCCCCTTGGTCTGAAGTTCGTTTTTCTTGACAATCACCTTATTCAGCTGTTCAACCAAGTTAGTAATCGATCGTCCGATTACTTCGGTTGCTTCCAGTGTTCCTACCGTGGCTACGGCAGTGCCACCAACAGCAGTAACTAAATTGGCTGAAGTAGAATTGGTTATTGCATAAGGAGCAACCCCAGTAGAAACCCCAAAGCCTGCGTTTACAATCGAGCGATTCTTCTTACCACTTTTAGCCTGTTGATAATACTTCCGGAGTTCCGTCTGTTTTTCATCCAACTGTGAAATGAGTTCCCAGGCACGAATCAGGGCCGTACGATACTGAGTATATAACTGCATATCTTTTTCGCGTTGGTTCACGCCATTCTTTACCGTAACGTGAAGCTTTTTCTCATCTCTTTTCTGCGATTTATCTAACAGGAAAAACGTCAGATTGAAACCTAATGTATCCAGTGGGTCCCGCACAAAGTCATAATCAGGTTTCCAGGTGAATTCGTACTGATTATCGGTATTACGCTTAAGTGCACTTTTAGGAATACTCAGGTTATCCGACAGGAAGCCAAATTCCTGAATATCCTGATCGCCATTTGGGTCAGTCAGATAGAAGACTAAACTAAGGATTGAATTTTCTTCGACCTTAATATTACGAATGTTAGGAACAATCGAAATTTCCGGGGGTAAGTCCAGCTGGGTAACTTCAATTTTCAAACGACCTTTTGTCCGAGTTTTTGTAGGCTGATCTTCCACATAAAACTCTACGTATAATGGCTGCGTTTTAAGAGCGTTGAATTGCGTCTGTGAGGGTTTCCAGCTAAACTCTCCCTGAGCAGAAAGCTTAGCCCCTTCTGGCATTTGATCCGGCATTGCTATAAAAACCAAGGGGTCTCCATCAGGATCACGAACACTATTTCCATCAACCTGATAGATATTCTGAACATTATACTGTACATAGAATGGTTTCAGATCTGCTACCTGAGGAGGCCGGTTTACGTGTACAACCCGAAACTCAAACTCATTCCGGGCCTGTTCACCGGTACCTGTGTTTGCTTCAAAAATAATGTGAACATTTTTGATTCCCTGAATCCGATCAACTAGCTGATAACTAGGCGTCCAGGTGAAATTCCCGAGCGAATCGACGTACATCCCATCCTGCTGCCCTTCTGAAATACCATAGGTTATTTTGCTAGTATCAATGGTATTTCGTTTTAGTTCCAGGTGCATTGAAAAGGGTTGCCCTTCCTCTATCGTTTTCGATTTCGCAGGTAAAATAAGTTGCATTCCAGATTGGGCACTAGCGGTAAAACCCAATACGAGGCTGAGGATAAATTGTACGAATTTAAGTGGCTTCATGGCACGCCTAACATTTGACAGAACGATAGCTAGAGTACATATTACTATTAGGACGAAAAAATAGCCCCTAATATTGTATTGTACAGAACTGGCTAAACACGTACTGTAATTGACTGGCAACAAAATTAGATAATATAAGAACTCTTCAAAAACTTAAAAATTGCATTTTTCAAATTTAGCCTAATTCTTAACTTTTCGATCTGAAACAAGATATAAGCCATAAAAAGAGAGAATGAGTAAAGAGTTCCTTTCACTCATTCTCTCTTCATGCAAATGTTCAATGTCTTTTCCAAGTTAGAAAAATGCTTCCTTACTGGATCGCTTTGATGATATTAACAAAATCGCGAGACTTCAATGATGCCCCTCCTACTAAACCACCGTCTACGTCGGGCGAAGCGAACAGCTCAGCAGCGTTGGCAGCATTCACACTACCACCGTACTGAATAGTTGTGTTGTCGGCTACTTCATTACCATATTTTTCAACAATATGACTACGCAGGGCAGCATGCATTTCCTGAGCTTGTGCAGCAGAGGCCGTTAAGCCCGTTCCGATTGCCCAGATGGGTTCATATGCAATCACTATATTAGAAAACGCTTCGGCACTCAAATGAAAGAGAGCTTTTGTCAGCTGTTCTTTTACAATAGCCAGAAAATCTTCGTTTTGACGCTGCTCTAATGATTCGCCGCAGCAAAAAATAGGTTTCAACCCATTTTCAAGAGCAATATTTACCTTTTCGGCCAAAATCTCATCCGTTTCACCAAAGTACTGGCGGCGTTCGCTATGGCCCAAAATCACGTAAGGAATGCCTAATGACTTAACCATTGGAGCTGAAATTTCACCCGTATAGGCTCCAGAAGCTTTTTGGTGAATATTCTGAGCTCCCAATGAAATATTCGGTTTCGTATAATGACTTAAGGTAGCCAGGTAAACGGAAGGCACACAAAGTACTACCTCTACGTCTGATGTTACTTCATCGGCAACCATGTGTACAATCTCCGAAGTCAGAGCCGATGCTTCTTCGGCAGTTTTGTTCATTTTCCAGTTGCCGGCAACAATGTATTTTCTCATTTTTGGAAGTAAAATAGAATAATCAAAAGATTTTTTTGCAATATTTTACACAAATAAAAACCCTCTAAAAACCATCGGGAAGGCCTTTTTGCGGCTGGCGAAGGTAGTAAAAATCCCCGATATACCCCTAATATACTCCATACTCCTGGCAAAAGCCCTTGATTATCAATTTAAAATACCTTAAATTAAACGCGTACTTCTGTCTAACAGACAACCATGAAACACGCGTTACCACTCGTTCTGATGTTCGGGCTGGTTCTAGGCCTGATACATTCAACTCAAGGGCAGGAAAAATTTGGTTTTATCCTTAATGGGCGTAGTAAAACCACTTGTATTCCCTTCGAACTGCAGTCCAACTTAATCGTCGTGCCTATTACAATTAACCATTCGGATACCCTACGCTTTATCCTTGATTCGGGCGTGTCTACGGTTATCCTTACGGATCCTACCCTACCGATTATCAAAACCATGCGACCTGCCCGAAAAATTAAAGTGGCCGGCGTGGGTGAGGGGGATAACCTATCAGCAACGGTTACAGTAGGCAACCAGATACAAGTAGGAAAGGTCACTGGGTATAACCAAAGTATGGTTGTTCTGGACCAGGACATTCTGAATATATCTGAATACCTCGGAATGACTATTCACGGAATTTTTGGATATGAATTATTTAATCAATTCGTAACCACAATTGATTTCGCTAAAAAAGAAATCATCTTAAGGAACCCCGATCAGTACCGATACAGGAAATCGCAGGGACAGAAATTCCCGATTACCATTGAAGATGCGAAACCGTACCTTAATGCAGTGGCTATGGTTGATAAGGAAAAAACCGTTCCTATTAAAGTAGTTATTGATACCGGAGCCGGTCATGCTCTGTCGTTAGATGTTCATTCCAAAAATTCCATCCAGCTTCCGCAAAAAGTAGTCAGAGCTCAGCTTGGCCGCGGACTGAGCGGAATTATAAACGGAAGCTTAGGCAGGATTCCGAAACTACGCATTGGTACTCTGGAAATGAACAACCTTATTGCCTCTTTTCCAGATAGCATAGCCTATGGTATGAAACTAGCCCAAACGACTGAGCGACAAGGCAATATTGGCTGTGAATTATTACGCCGTTTCCGGGTAACCTTCAATTATCCGAATCGATATATTGTGCTCAAGCCAATCCGACGTCGGATGCGTGAGGCTTTTGAACATAATATGAGCGGTATGGAGGTACTTGCCCGGGGAAGAGATTTTCACCAATATGTAATCGAAAAAGTAGAAAAAAACTCTCCTGCCGAACTAGCTGGCCTGCAACCTGGGGACGAATTGGTAAGTGTTGATGGTGATTTTTGCGGAACTATTTCTATATCTGATTTACATAAAGTGCTGCAAAGAGGCGAAGGCCGTGAGCTCGTTCTGGCCGTTCGTAGAAATCATCAGTTGTTTATTACTAGCCTTGTCTTAAAAAGAGTGATTTAATATCTTTTCCATGTATTAGTAAATTAATCAGAACAGATTCATTATCAGTTATTTATAAAAACTGACCAGATTATCCAACAGAGGATTCGTCTTTTCAACTTGACTGTTGTAATCCACCGCTCACGTTTATGCGATGGATTATATACCTTTTCTATTTATGGGAAGGAACTGCTACTCCATACATTCAAATTGACTCGATTCCCGGTTTACTACAGATGATTTACTATCTCCGCCAAAGATTTTGGCGATGCCCAGCCTTATTTACTTTTTCATTTGCGGTTTCGGCTGGGCTCTTAACCTAAGCTGGTATTTTAAAAGGATGCTGCTTAGTTTTGTTCGGCTAATTCAAGCATTATGTCTAATAAACTACCCTTTCGTATCGGCCATGGGTACGATGTTCATCAATTAGAAGAAGGTCGCCCATTTTGGTTAGGCGGTATTCAGATTCCTCATACACACGGAGCAAAAGGGCACTCAGATGCGGATATTATCTGCCACGTTATTTGTGATGCTCTACTCGGGGCAGCCAACATGCGGAACATTGGTTTTCACTTTTCAGACCGTGACCCGCAATGGAAAGGCGTTGACTCTAAAATTTTGCTACAAAAAGTACTGGAGATGATTCGGGACAAAGGTTATGAAGTAGGTAATATAGACGTTACCGTAGTACTTCAGGAACCTAAACTGAATCCGCATATTCCCATTATGAAAATCAAACTTGCTGAAGTAATGCGGATTGAGGAAGAAGACCTTTCCATTAAAGCAACCACTTCTGAACATCTGGGTTTTGTTGGGCAGAAAGAAGGTATTGCGGCCCATGCCGTAGCCTTACTAGTAAAGCAGGAGTAAAGATTTACAAACATTGAATCTTTAAGGACGGCAACCCCTAAGTTCCTCGAAAATACCAGGAAGAAGTTGGGTGCCGTCAGAGTGCATGACCTATTTTTGGGTATTAGTGCCCGAAGACGAATACTTTCCTTATCAAAAAAATACCATACTTTCTGGCGAATGTTCTGATTACTATGAACGTTGAATTACGAGTATATACAGCACAGGATGCCAAACGCTTGGCCGAACTGGCCAATAATGTCAAGATCGTCAATAATGTCCGTGATTCATTTCCGCACCCATATACGCTTGATCATGCTCAGGACTGGATTGAATTTTGCCAAAAACACCCTACTCTAAATCAGGCTATTCTGAGTGATGGCCAGCTGGCAGGTGGTGTAGGCGTTATTCCCGGAGAAGATATTCACCGGGTAAGCTTCGAAGTAGGCTACTGGTTGGGTGAGCCGTATTGGGGAAAAGGAATTGCCACCGCCGCTTTACGGCTCTGGATTGAGAAAATCTGGCATCATTTTCCGGAAGCCCAGCGGCTTTGGGCAGGCGTATTCGCTCATAATCCTGCCTCTATGCGAGTACTTGAAAAAGCGGGCTTCCAACCGGAGGCTGTTTTAAAAAATGCCTTAGTTAAGAATAACCTTGTTGAAGATGAACACTTGTATGCTTTATATAAGAACCCATCACCGCCGATGATGATAGAGCAAAAACAGGAAAAGCAGAATCCAGAGGCCATCTACAAAATGCCAGAATAAAGTCGTCAGCCGCACTCGCAACTGATTAGGCGGATTCACACTATAAACATACGCATCCAGATACCTGTGATTCTGCAGAGCTTCAAGCAAAATTTTTCCAAGGAAGAATAAGCCTCCTAAAATATGGACAACATGTAGGCCAGAAATCATGTAAATAAACGCCGCTGCTATGTTGTCTTCCATACGAATACCGCTCTGAAGCATATCGCTCCAGCCAATAATCTGAATCACTACAAAGGCAAGACCTAAAGCAAAAGTCATACCCAGCATAATCCGATAATTCAGAAAATGTTCATTTCGGAAGGCCGACCATGCCGAATACAAAGTCCCACTACTAATAATGATTAAGGCCGTAGATAACCAGAAAATACGGGGCAAAGCAATATCCTGCCAGTTAGGTTCCTGGCTGCGGAAGAGATAAACCAGTAGTATAAACGCAAAAATCAGCACACTTCCCAACATCGACAGCTCCAGCATAAACTGAAACGGTTCTCGACGTTTGGTAAGCCAGGTCATAAGCGTAGTTTCCTGTTTTTCAGTTTCCATTTTCATAAGTGCCACTCTGATTAATTGTAGGAAACAAGAACGTTTTACGGGTATTATTCTTCTTTAAAAAAAGTGAAATATTGTTAAGCTCTGACTAGAATGAACCTGACCAGGTAAGCAGGTCAGGAAATAAACTCGTTGGAGCTTTTTGTTCGAAAATACCATATACCGTTGATCCTGAACCCGAAAGACTTGCATATGACGCTCCAGCCTGATACAAATTCTTTTTAATTTGGGCTAAGAAAGGATGTTTGGGAAAAAGAGACTCTTCAAAATCATTATGAACCGTATGTTTCCAGTTTATTATCGGTTCCGCTAAGGCTTTTTGTAATGGCACCGCTGTTTTTTTCGGTATAATGCCCGAATAGGCTTCGGCCGTCGAGCTGTGAATGTCGGGATAAACCAGTAAGATTGACTTTCCTGCCAAATTAAAACTGATTTCCGAGAATTCATCCCCTTTCCCAAAACAAAAAGTTACTTTGTTTTTTATAAAAAAAGCACAATCACTTCCTAAAAGGCGAGCATAATTCTCTAATTGCCCAGCTGACAGGTTTAGTTCGAAAAGATCATTCAGCATTTTTAATGTAAAGGCAGCATCTGATGATCCTCCTCCCAGGCCCGCCCCTATCGGAACTACTTTATGCAAGTGAATGCTTACTGCGGGCAGTTCAAAATCTCTACTGAGGAGCGTATAGGCTTTCAGACATAAATTATCCGCGTGGTTTCCCGGAATACTAATTCCGGTACTTTTGAAACTTGTCTGGGTAGCAGGCAGGATTTCCAGTACATCAGACCAGCCTACCGGAACAAAAACAGACTCCAGATTATGATACCCATCCGGCCGTTTTTCGGTAATTGATAGCCCTATATTTATTTTAGCATTTGGGAAAGAAACCATAACAACGATAATATACGCCAGTTGCTCTAAAAACGAAGGCTTTTGTTGAATGCATTGGGTGTTTATTTACGTTGGGTGGTATCTGGCTCATGCCGATGGTTACCAGATTTTGAACAACCCGCACAGCCTGATAAAGCACTAAGGAGTAACAGAAAAACGAAAACGTTTCTCATAAGGATTTGCCTACTTTTGATGTGATCTGTATAGTAAACCGACGGTTGGCAATTTCGTTCCGCGGATCACGGGATTTGCCAAAGTGACCACTCCCCACGATCAATACTTCACAATTCTTAAACTGGTCAAAGTTAATACCATTTTGTTTCCAGAACTCCACTAAAGCCAGGGCTCGACGATAACTCAACTGATACCCATTTAACTTGCCAAATTCGGTCTGCCAGTTATCATTGGCTCGCTGAGCATTTCCTTCCACCACAACCATATAGCTCACATCGGGGTTATCTCTGGTAACATTTATGATTTTACGAAACAGTACTTTCCCGGCTTCTTTTAAAGCCTCCTGGGTGCGTTCATCCAATTCAGAGATATCTGCTTTGTTGGGCCTGAAATTAACGTCTACCCCCAGTCGAAAACGTTTATTATTTTCATCGTATCGAAAATACGTTCCATTCAGTTCCTGCAAAGCCCGGTCGATGGTCTGTATTTTCCGGTACTTCTCGGCGTCGTTGATATAGCCTTGCTCCTTTGACTTTAAAATAGCGATTGTCAGGACATATAAAACCAGCATGATGAAGAATAAACTCGTCATCAGGTCCGTGTAACTTGGCCAGAAAAAGTCGGAGGATTTTGTTTTCAAGGATAGACTAACTAATCAGTACAGATTAAAACCAACGATTATTTCGACGAAAACATTCGGCCCCAAGCTCCCTTTTCCATGCGTTTAACCAAGCGATCGAGTAACTGCAAGGTCTGACTTTGCTGGCGGCTTAGCATTTCCAGTTGGGCACGAATCTGCTCCTGTTTTTGTATATCCGTTTGCTGGTACTGGTTTGCGTTTCGTTCCAGTAGCTCAAGATAGTCCAGCTTGCTTAGCTTATCACGGTTTTGTGTAAAATAAGCATCTGTTACATTGATTTCACGGATTTTAATGTCTTCAATGCTTTTCAATTGGTCATGAATGGTACGATCCAGCGAATGAAGGCTTTGAGCAATCAAATCATCATACTGCCCTACTTTATTGGTGAAGGCACGGCCGTGCTCATCCAATTGCTGAAAATGACTTGATAGATAAAGATATAAATCCTGCGATTGCTGAAGCGTTTTAGCAATCTGAACCGAAATTTCGTCTACGTGCTGGGTTCGTTCAACAATTTTCTGGGTATTGTCAATCAGGCCGTTTAGCTGGCTCAAGTAATGCCCAAATTTTTCCAGAGCATCCAGACTCTGGTTTAGCTGGCCTAATACCTGTACGTTAAAACTTGCTACCCGGTTCAGATCCATGCGTTGTAACATATCCAGAGCGTGTTGTTGAGCCATTAAGGAAGCGTGGTTTTTATCTACCATACTCCCAAGTTCCTGAACGTTCTGACGGAACGTTTGGCTAAAGTCCTGAATACTTCGATTTAAGGTTGTGAAGATCCCTGAGTTAACTCCTTCGGATAAAACGGGTAATAACTCGGTCTGTAAAAAGGAAAAAAACTCCTGTTTCCGGCTTTCAAGTTGTCCTTTTGCATTTCGGAATAGCCAGGAATTCAGTACCGTTAATAGTAAACCCGCTAAACTGGCCAGCATTGCCAGCTTTACCCCGCCAATCAGGTTATTAATTCCGTCTCCCTGCAGAAACCGGTCTGAACCAACACTGGGCATCGCAAAAAGGCCAATTACAATACCTGCCATGGTGCCCATAAGCCCCAGGTATAAGGGTATGGGCAGGGTCAGGTTAATACCTTCCTCTTCAGCGTCCAGGTTTCGTTCCGTGATATCACGCAGCAAATTAAAATCGGCCAGAGAGGTTCTGTTCCGGATCAGGTAGGTATTAATGCTTTGCAATACCTTCGTTATGCCTTCTGGATTATCCTTACTGCGAACAATAGGTATTTCCAGCAATTCACGGTTAGGATTGCTGAAATTAAACTGAGTCAATTCATCTCGTACCTGCTGAAGCTCTTTTTCCGTATCAGCCCGCATTACTTCATGCAGGTCTCTGGATAATAATACAATTAACTGATCTTCCCGACGTGTTAATTCTTCCAGCCGCTGGCTACTAACCTGGCTACGTTGCGAAAGACTATCTATTTGCGTTAATACCTCCTGCGTGGGAAGCTGCTCAATATCCTGCCGAAGCAAGCGATATCGTTGCAGGCGAAATGCTAACCCTTCCGGAATATATTCCCGAAATCGCTGAATTTTCCTGCGGGTATCCATCCACACCCATATCTGAGCAATGATAATCAACAGAATAACCAGTGTTTCGAATACCTGAACCATAAGTGGTGTGGGAAAATGGTTTTCGGGTTTGGGTGAACGTTGGCAACGTTTACCCAAACCCGAAACAATAGAATTTTAGCTTTCAAACCGGATGATTGCCTTGGTCATTAATTCCCAGCGATCTGCGATAGGAGATTTATTCAGACGGCCCTTTTTAATGGTCGTGATACTTCGAGACCCGAATTGCAAACTACCGGCATATTCACAAACCGGATCCAGGAATGTTTCGGGATACCGCAGGGCTTCACTTACCAGGTTAGGGTCATCCACAAATTCAAATTCGGCACTCATTGGCCCGATTAGTTTCACCCGGTAAAGCGACTGAGAAGGATCAAACTCCACGGTTCGAATATCCCGGAAGGATCCGTCTTTATTAGGTGTAGCCAGGTAGAATTCCTCCTGTACAGGAGGCTTTGCTTCCGTAACCACATCGTGAGAGATTTCTTCTTTAGGAATTTCTGTCCGTACCGATTCTATGGGTGCCGGAGATTGCCCGGGAAGTACAACCGATGCAGAAGCCTGCTCCAGAGCCTGAAGTTTTTCCAGCCAGTTTTTTCGTTCTACCTCAACATTAGCCTGATTTTCTTTCTGAACACGCTCATATTCCTTAATGGCTTTTTCGTACTGTTTAATCTTTTCAATCAATTGTGGAACCTGAGCCTGTAAAGTCTTTAATTCTACATCGTTAGCTCCCGTTTTATAGACAGCTACGGGTTCGCTTTCCAATTTCTTACGTTTCTGCCGCTCCGTCCAGTACAAATACCCTAATACTGCGGCAACGGCTAAGCTCAACCCTGAAAGAATGGGTAAAAGTAAGTTACCGGAAGTGTTTTCAGCCGCCGCCCCCGCTTCAAGTAAATTAGCGGCTGTATCGGGTGTTATTACGGTTCCATCGGCAACCATTGAGTCACTGGCATTCATTACCATCTCCTCCTGCATCTCCAGCTTTAAGTTTGTTACAAAACTACCTAAGGCCGTACGCGTCTGTGTGATGGAAACCATTTTCCCTGATTTGGCGTCCCGT
>JASGGE010000066.1:0-20168 GCA_047605205.1 Siphonobacter sp. | reverse complement strand
CCCTGGCAAAAGGCGAAAATACGGTAGAGTTCAACGCCAATTCACTCGCTTCGGGCATATATATAATCCGGCTTGAAAATGCTTCGGTTCATCCGGCCATTCGGGTTGCTTTACCATAGTGATTTAATGGATTTTATTTTACGAAAGCCACTCTATTCAGGGTGGCTTTCGTGTTTTAATAACCTTTAAAATAGCGAATCTGCCCTCCTGATTCCCAATATTCCGATATTTTGCTTGACGGCAATGTAGTAAACACAAAATTTGAAATGCCGCAAGACGGTGAAAAGTTTAGGACGTACGTTGAAGAAAAAGCAAGAAAATAAAATAACCCAGCCAGCAACATCGGTTTGACATTAGGGCGGCTGACCCGGGCCACCGGAGCAGTGCATAATAGGGCTACTACTATTAAACTTTTGTGCTAAATTTTTTGGCTGACGTATTTCAAATTCCCCCCAAATGCCAGGCCCCGAACCGTTAGTGGCAATTATTTCAGGCCAAATCTTCCCTCTGCTTCGCAAGAATTCAGCTTTGTTACAAGGATTCGATCCTAAATATTTAGGAAGTTATCTATAAAAAAGTATTACCTTATGCCAGATTTTTAAGTATAGGGTATCAATCTATATTCAACCATGAAAGCAATTTAATGTGGTTGTCATAGCAAGAAATGACAGATAAATAACCATTAATTGACAAAAAAATCGGGAAGAATCCTTGCCAAAGTTTTTGTACACATGTTATTATGTACTTTAAAATTTCATGAAGCATGAAAAATATATACTTAAAATTAAAAGCATCTTTGTGCATAGCTGCGGCAGCAGTTACACTATCATCTGTGGAGTATGCTGCTGCACAATCGGAGCCAATAGGCTGTAATGGTTTTGCCTACCTTTTTAAACAAACAACTGCCAGTGTCTCTCCTATCCATGATTGCAGTGGATTTGGCTACAGGTGCAGAGACTGTGTATAACTCTGATCTCTTTGGTACCACCGACACTAGCGTACACAGTATGAACAGTCTCGGGTACAATCCTGTGGATGGGTATATCTGGGGTATGGTTAATGGTGGACGAGTTGTAAGAATCGGGCAAGGGGGTACGGTAACCGTCTATCCCGATTCTGTCCTGTCAGGAACAGATATTATCGGCGATGTGTCTCCCGATGGGATATTGTATGTTGCAGGCAATCCGTTGTCAAATATATACCGAGTGGATTTAAATACTAATCCACCCACTGCCTTATCCGTTATTTCTGTCACAGGTGTCACTACCCCGATTAGTGGTATTGCAGATTGGGCATTCAATCCTATGGACGGATACCTCTATGCATACGCCGGAGGTAACCAACGCAAAGTATATCGCATTAACCCTACCACCGGTGAAACTACTATAGTCTTCACTACTGATGCGGCGACCGTGCCAAGTAATCAGTTTGGGTCTGCTTATTTTGATAATGTGGGGAATATGTACGTAGTTTCTAATGGTACTGGTAATATTTACAGAATTAACCTCTCAGACCTTGCTAACATATCTATGGAGCTCTTTGCTACAGGTGCTAGCGGATCAACAAATAATGATGGAGCCCGCTGTACCGGTGCCTGTGTAACACCTGACCCCGGAACAGAAAGCAGAACTACTACAGCAACTTCTGTAACCATGGATGCCAAGGCTGTGTATTCGGGTACATGGACGGCACTGCCTACCAACCCGGCAACGGTTACTATTGCAGATTCCACAAGTGCTACCACTGCCATAACCGGTCTTACCGTAGATGGTGAGTATCAGTTTGTATGGTCAGTAGATGGTGGCTGTTCAGATACGGTTACAGTACTGAAAACGACCTCAACGCCTATAAAACTAATATCTTTTACCATCACCAGACACGATAATACGGCCATTCTACATTGGGTTACTGCAACAGAACAAAAAAACAAAGGATTTGAGATAGAACGCAGTACAGACGCTCGCACTTGGGCTAAAATAGCTTTTGTAGAAAGTCAATCAGAAAGCGGAAGCAGCAACTTCGAATTGAATTATACATTTACAGACAAAACACCGGACAATAATCAAAACTACTATCGTTTAAAGCAAATCGACTTTGACGGAAAGTATGAGTACAGCCCTGTGCGAGTGGTAAATTTTGGAAAAGGAAATACGGTTAGCATTTACCCTAATCCTGCAAACGAAAAAGTCACTATTCAAGGCTTACAAGGCAGCGAGCGGATAAAAGTATATGACATTAACGGCAGAACGGTATCAGAAACCAAAGCCAGCAGTACTATAATGAATATTCCGTTAGATGCTTTAAGCAATGGTGTTTATTTCATCAGTATTATCGGTTCAGATGGTAGTGTCTCTTCGCATAAAGTAATGAAGAAGTAAAGATTACTATTCATAAAACTTCACAAAAGGCCTTCTAACATAATTGTTGGGAGGCTTTTTTGTGATTTAGTAAAACAAAAAATGGTTTTGCTCATGTTGGTACTAAATTGAAAGTTTGGGCTTCCTTTTCCGTTCCTATCGCTAATACGCGGCACATTAGTGGCAACTTTACGACAACAGATCAATAAAGAATATCTGAAAATTTTTTCAATTTGTATGGTGGTGACAAAACCCATGAAAACCAATAACGTAAAAACTGTTCGATATAAAACCATATTCGTCCCCTTTCCCCATGGAAGAGCAGGAATACATTAAAAATAGGCACCGGTATTTCAATGTCGTACTCAGAATGAGACGCGATTTGAGGAAAAAAAGTGCGTGTCGGAATGAATGCGGAGGTGCAAAAACCGTAAAAGCCAACAACTCTTAATGGTTTATAAAAAAAACTAACCATAAAGGAGTTAAGGTTTATTAAGGAACTTAATGCATCTTTATTTCTTAATGGTTTATAAAAAAAACTAACCATAAAGGAGTTAAGGTTTATTAAGAAACTTAATGCATCTTTATTTCTTAATGGTTTATAAAAAAAACTAACTATAAAGGAGTTAAGGTTTATTAAGGAACTTAATGCATCTTTATTTCTTAATGGTTTATAAAAAAATAAATATGAAATGACGAAAAAAGAAGTCACACAATTGTCGTACGAAATAACCGGTTTGGCAATCAAGGTACATAAAGCATTAGGTCCTGGATTGTTAGAAAGTGTTTATGAAAAATGTCTTTATCATGAGCTGATACAAAATGGTTACGATGTTCGGCAACAAGTAATTGTTCCGGTTGTCTATCGTGACATTATTATCGATACCGAACTCCGTCTCGATTTGTTGATTAACAATACCGTTGTCGTGGAGCTAAAGGCAGTTGAAACAATTCATCCTGTATATGAAGCTCAATTGTTAACCTATATGAAGTTGCTTGAAAAACCACAGGGGCTGCTTATAAATTTCTTTATAGATAATATCACTAAATCTATGAAGCCTTTTGTAAACGAATATTTTAGAATGTTACCAGATTAATAAAAAATAAAGACCTTAATAACCTTAAATTCTTAATGGTTAGAAAGATAATAGATAACGAACTTTTACCTCATTTATTCCGACAGTAAACAAATATTAACAAAAGGAATAGAACAACTATAGAAAATCAGTAATAAATGAAAAATTCCATCTGACCAACAGCCGGAGATTATTGTACGGAATTATTTATACGATATTGTATAGTCTGGAGCAACTTTACAGGCCGTATTGCTGCAAACCTATACGTGGAAATATACATTCCTGCTCAGCCTTCCGGGCATTTTCGTCAGCGTGCTTATCGTGGTTTTTTGATGCATCCGAACAGAATGGCCAAAAAATACCCGATGTACCAGATTGACTGGCTGGGCTATTTGTTGCTTAAGACCCCGAAATTACCATTGACAGAGCGTTAGAACAATATCTGAAATTGAGTTATTCGGAAAGTTAGATTAACCAACGTCTGAAAAGCATTGAAATGCGTAAAGAACTCACAGACGAATGGAAAAACGAGGATTGAAAGAAAGGTGTTCAGTTTACAACTTTGACAGACATCATTACTAAAGCGTGGTCGGGGAATACAACCAAAGAATATAAAATTATCGAAGGATTGAAAAAGGAAAATATTCGGGACAATATGACAAAGACCGAACTGATTTTGAATATGCTTGCAGAGGCTTCTACCAAAGACATTTCGTAAGCAACAAACCCAGAAAGTGTTAATGGAAAAATTCCCAAACGTTGTCATTCGTGTTCCGCTTTCTTGTATCGCTTCTTATTTTGGAATTACGCAACAATCATTAAGAATTAGAAAAAATATCCATTAAAATTGTTTTATTTTTTTGTTTCAGCAACTTTTCAATGTCAAATTTTAAATCAAGAAAAAATGAAGAAAGCGTTCATCACAGGAGCGAACAAAAGCAGCGGGACTTGATGCAACTATAGACAAATTCAAAGCTGTATACGATGCAGATGTTTTCGGAGTTGTAAGAGTTACACAGGCATTTATTGATTTATTAAAAAATCCGATGAACCTCGTATTGTAAATGTAAGTTCAAGTCAAGGTTCAATTACGTTGCATAGCGACCCTTCATACAAGTATTACGATTTCAAAGGTGCGGTTTATCTTTCGTCCAAATCAGCAATGAATATGTACACCGTTGTTTTGGCTTATGAATTAAAAGACAGCAACTTCAAAATAAATGCTGTTTGCCCCGGATTTACAAAAACGGATTTCAACGGACACAGAGGAACAGGGACTGTTGAAGATGCCGGAAAGCGAATTGTAAAATATGCTTTGATTGACAAAGACGGACCGACATGAAAATTTTTTAGTGAAGAAAATAATCCCGAAACAGGCGAAATTCCTTGGTAATAACAGATTGACTGAAAATCAAAAACAAAGGGGACAGAAAAATGATTGACTTTGTAATAATTAACGAAAAAAGCAGTACTACTATTAAACTTTTGTGCTAAATTTTGAATGACAGCTTTTAAATTCAAACATAAACGCCAATCCGCGAAGCCGTTAGTGATCATTGTAACAAACACTGCAATTCGACAACGAACAACAAAACCAAAATGAGTAATAACAAAATCGTGCCTTGCATTTGGCTAACCGCAGACGGTGGACAACTTTCAAATGTCATTGGGTATTACAAAACTGTATTTGACAAAAACTTTCAAGCGGGACACATTATTCCACTCGCACAAACACCAAGTGGTAATACAGAAATGTGCGAAGTTGAAATTTTTGGACAAAATATTTGTTTCTGAACACAAAAACCGAACACCACTCGTTAAATGACGCAGTTTCGTTTTCCCAAAAAGTAAACTATGGTTCTTAGATGGTAAAGACGATAAGGGGAAAGTGGTTACTAATCCAAGCATCGGATATGGAACGCAAACTATAAAATACGCAGACGGAAAAACCAGAGAATTTTACCAAGTTGGTATTAGTGGAAATACTACAGGAATTTCGGTTTATATTATGGAGATTGAAGATAAAAAATATTTACCCGAAACCTATGGAAAAACAATAAGAAACGCAACTGTAACAGGTTATTCTATCAAGTTCAAAGCATTGAAAGACATATATATTGACATACTTGAAGCGGCAATACTCGACGGAATTAAGCAGACAGGTAAAAAATAAACGGGTAGTTTTTGCAAAAGTGTACCAATGATTTACGTTTATTGAGAAAATGAAAAAATATAATTATCTAACACTGTTTTTCGCCCATTTTTGTAAGAAAACCTCATAGGGTTAGTGAACGAAATGGGGTGCAGTTTCCGGTGTTTACTCAGTCGTTGGTTTAGGGGATCCAAAATAGAAATACAGGGTACGCTGAATTGGGGAATTAATTGCGTTTAACGCACTATTGGGGCCCAATGCCTGGACATTTGCCGGACTTATGCCTAATTTCGACCCGGTAGCCGGAATGCAGTCCAGAAACGAAATGTCGCCCGGGGGTAGGTCAGGATGAGGTTTGGCCCCGCGAATTGCGTAGAAATCGAACAGCCTCACAAACAGGCCCGGCTCGGGGCTGGCAATGGTAAATTTGCCTTCCAGAGTGTTAAACTCCATCCAGACGATGTCGGAAAAATACCCCTTGAATTCAGGATACTCCCAGGGTGCGTGACCGGCCTGAGCGTCGTTGTTACGGTTTCGATAGACGTCGAGGGTTACACCCTGCAAGCGGTTTTTCCAGACGTGACTGGGGCCCTTACCCAGCCAGGTAGCCCCCAGAACCAGGTTCTCCGGATAACTGAACGTAATACCGGCAAAGGGATAGTTCCCGTCGAGCGAATACCGATAGGTCATCTCCAGCCAGCCACTCGGATGCATCGTCCACCGTACCTGGGTCAGGTCGCCCTGATAAGTCGCTTCCACCACGTGACTTTCGCCCTCTTTAAAATGCCTGAGCCCCGTAAAAACTGACCGTCCACTGACCAGTACGGGGCCATTCCTGAAGGATAGTTTCGCACTGTTTTCATTCGCCAGAGAGGCCAGTTGGCCAGTTCGTTTGCTGATAGACACCGTAATACCAGCCGCTTCCAGGGCCAACAAGCTATCATTTTCCGTAACGCTCACAGATGAAACAGCCGCTTTGCTGACCACTTCTTCCAGTAACTGCTCATTCGATTTGACCGGCCAGACCCAGCGGTATAATTCGTGCTTGCCAGAGTCATATGCTTTCAGCACCAGTGCGTCATTTCGGTGCCAGTCGGGTGGCAGGGTGAGTCGCAGTTCGCCTTTGGCCGTGGGGGCAATATCGGGGGCACTGGCAGAGCCTCTCTGCACGATGCGATGCCCCGAAGCAGCCTCTTGCCACTTACTGTAACGGATCAGCTCCCAGCCAAACGTACAGTGGTTGAGGTTGGTGAAGTGGTAGCGGTTTTCGACCGGGATAGCTCCGCTAAAATCAGCGGGGAGGGTTTTCAGCGTTATTTTTACGGGCGAATAAATTTCCCGAATAGCCTGAAAGCTACCTTCTTTTTCCCGGTGGGGGCCCACTACGCCGTCGGCTCCGTTCAGGCCATTCACATCCAGACGATTGCCTTCGTCGGTACGCATGATTCCCTCGTCGGCAAAGTTCCAGATAAACCCACCCACGCCTTTTTTAGCGTTCCAGTGCAATTCCCATATGTCCGACAGGGCAGCCGCCCCCCCGCCGTCGTTCATCGCGTGGAGAAACTCCGTCGGCATGTACAGGTTTGTATCGGCCAGGATTTTCTGGCTGCTGTAGTAGTCCTCGTAGTGATTACAGTCGATACCGTTGATGGCATTTCCGGGCTTGTGGTGGGCATGGATGACGGTACGTTTTGACAGGTCATACTGCCCGAAATCATCGTCCAGATCTTTGTTATGGCCGCCTTCGTTGCCATTACTCCAAAATATAATTGACGGGTGGTTGGTGTCCCGGATTACCATCTCCTTGACTAGTGGCGTGCCTGCTTTCGTGGTGTAGGCCTTCTGCCAGCCCGTCAGCTCATCGATTACGTACAGCCCCAGTGAATCGCAGAGGTGCAAAAAATACGGGTCTGGCGGATAATGCGAACACCGCACGGCGTTCATGTTCATTTCTTTGATCAGCGTTACGTCCAGCCGGTCGGCTTGGGGGTAGGTCGCCCGACCGTATTCCGGCCAGAACACGTGCCGGTTCACCCCTTTCAGCTTGATTTTTGTTCCGTTCAGGTAAACACCATCCTGTCGGCGTACCTCAAGGGTTCGGAAGCCAAACTGATCTGCCGTTTCGTGAAGGGTGCGGTCAGCCTGTTTCAGAAAAACCTTAACGCTGTATAGATGGGGCGTTTCAGCAGACCACAGCAGTGGTTTTGTAAGCGTCGTTTTCAGTTGAACGACAGAATCACCGCCGACTACTGGCTTCGACGTTGTTACCAGAACCGTTCCCTTGCCATCCACAATCTGTGCGACAACCGCACGGCCCGCTTTGGCCTGATTGAGATTGACGGCCAGATTAAACGAACCATCGGCTTTAGCATCAATCGATAGCCAGTCAATGTGCTCTTTGGGCAACGCTTCCAGATAGACTGGTCGATAAATACCGCCAAAGATCCAGAAATCGGCCAGCCGTTCAGCTTGGTTTACAGAAGGTTCCGACGACATTTTGCTGACACTCACCTCAATTAGGTTCGGCTGCCCAAACGTGATTTTATCGCTGACGTTGTATTTGAAGCGGTAAAAAGAGCCCTGATGAACAGGCCCGGCTGATTTTCCATTGATTTTTACGTCCGTATCAGTCATGGAACCCTCGAAAACAAGGTATATATCTTTGTCTTTCCAGCCAGCTGGTACCGTAAACGAATGTTTGTAGAGACCTTTTTCGTCGGCGTAGCGAAAATTTTTACCGTAGGTTACGTCGTCCCGGCCATAATTATACCTGCCGAAACCTTGTTGTTCCCAGTGGGAGGGTACCTCAATTTTGGTCCAGTAACTGGCCTTACGACCACCTGTGCAAAAAAAGTCCCAGGTTTTAGGGTGTGTTACGTCGGGGCCTGATAAATACTGAATCTGTGTTTTTACAGAAGCCTGACCGATGGCACGCGTAGTCATGAACAGGGATAAAATCAGGATACAAAAGCTAGCTTTTAAATACATACCAACAAGGGCTAGAGCGTCTGGTTGAAACGTTACAGGTCTGATTAATGGCTGGTTTGGCTATCGGTTATATCAAGTCTACTCAGGGCCAGTCCCGTGTCGAGCAGGTAAATACGGATTGTTACGTTGCCGTCTTTACTGATCTGGATCGGAAGGATGGCTTCTGAATAACCCCGCAACAGGCTGGCTTTCCATACTTTGTCTTCCTGCGGATTGTTTACATCTGCAAACTGGGGAGCTTGCCCGTTTACCGATACGGCCAGTCCCAGGTGCCGCCCTTTGTGTATGGCCTTGCTGGGCAGGCATTTGAGCGATAAGTTATACGTACCGGCTTTTAGTGGTGCTACGTAGTCGACGTAGGGTGCTTTCGAGAATGACTCTTTGTTGAATGAGGGACCCGTAAACGGGTACCGGGAGATACTATTGCCGCCCAGCCCCAGGCCTGCTACCGTAATGATTTGCTCAGAATCGGCTGCCTGTTTCGTTGTAGCCGCACTGAGCGAAATGATACCCGGCTGAAGGCCAGCGTCGACTTTGGTGGTATCCAGGTACCGACGGTCGTAGGTGACCACAGTGGTTGACGACTCGCCTAAAACTTCCGGCTTTGCCACGTTGGGCATCCCATACACCGAAAGATTGCGGGGTGCGTAGGTGATAATGCCATTCCATTTACCGTCTTCGATGCCTGTGTTATAATATTGGGTCAGTTGTTTGATCTGATCGTAAGCGTCTTTGGCCCGCCGGGAGTAAGTCAGTGCCTGTGCTGATTCAGCCGCTTCCAGACTCAGCTGTGCATAAAAAATCTTCTCGTTCATCAGAGCAGCTCCTTTGACCGGATATTCGATGAGTTCAAAAAAAGCATGCTGAAGTCGCTCAGGAATACGTGCTTTCAGCCGGTTTACTTTCTCGACGAGTCCAGCATAGGCCGACAGCCTTCCCGTTTTAGACGCATTATCATAACGTAACACGCCCAGATGCTCAGGTTTACCCGATTGAGCCAATTCATAATAGGCTTGTTTGATGGCTGCAATGTCGAGTGCAAATGCCTTCCCAAAAGTCTGCTCGGCCCAGTAATTGACGTAGGTATGTGCTTTTTCAGGTGTCCACCGGGTAGGTTCCCAGGCCAGATCTAGAAAGAACTGTGTTTCCAGTTCGGCCGGTTTGATATCGCCCACGTTGACGACCCAGAATCGGTTCGCACCAAACTGATAAGCCTTTGTCATTTCGTAGGAAATGAGGGATGGTGCGTTGGTAGAGAGCCACAAATAATCATGAGGTCCACCCAGATACGACAAATGGTAGTAAATGCCGCTGGCTCCGGATCGTTTTTGTTCTTCCGGATTAGAGAGCTGCCGGATATACCCAAAGCTATCATCCGTCCACACCAGGGTTACGTCGTCGGGAATCTTCAGCCCGGATAGATACAGACCAAGTACTTCCTTGTAGGGGCAAAAGAGCTGGGGGATCTGGGTTGGCTGGCCTAAGTGATGCTGCAAAATACCCCGCTGGTCCCGAATGACCGTATCCAGTAAGGCAATTTTACCTTCGCTGGTAGGCGGGCCGGTCATTCCCCCGTCGCGTATGCCACGCATACCTATCGTGTAAATACTCTCGTAATTTTTTGCGGCCGCTACGCGGTCATCCCAGTATTTGTAAACCTGTGCTTTATTGACATCATAGCGGTAGGGGCCCGGCTGGATGCCGTACTCGTGTTCGTAGTTTTTCTGCCATTCAAAGGTATTGCTTCGCATCATCATGTCACAATGTGTGGAGCCCATAACAATTGCATAGCGATCGGCTACTTTCGGATTCTCCGGGTAAAACCAGAAGGCATTTGTGCTGTCATGCATGGCTGGCCAGATAAGATTGGCCCGCAGGCGAAGCAGTAATTCAAAGACACGTGCGTACGTTTTTGGGCCGATGTCTTTAATGTCGGTATCCATGTTTCGGGCAGCCCAGGGATTCAGGCCCCAGTCTTCATCGTTGATGAAGATGCCCCGGTATTTGACGGCGGGTTCATGCTGGATTAACGTACCGGGCAGCACGTAGAGGGCTTTCCTGGGTTCGGGTTTGACATCGGCCCACCATACCCAGGGCGATACGCCGGCCAGCCGCGAAAGCTCGAACAATCCGTAGGCCGTTCCCCGGCGGTCGCTGCCGGTAACGACCAGAGCTTTGTCAACACCTGGCATCGGTGATTGGACGAGGGTAATTATAAATGATTCCCATTTACCGCCAATGGCTGAAATGTCCAGTTTACGGACTTGAACGAGTTGATCAATAGCGGCCGAGTGGCCGATTGTCCCCGCTATGATTAGCTGCTTCTGATTGGCTGGAAGAGAGGAAACAACCTTTGGTCGCACACCCGTAATGAGTGCGAGGTCCGAAGCAACGGCTCTGGCGGCAATGGTTACCACTTCGGCATCTGAAACATCAGTCAAGAAAGGCGTAGCGGCCTGTTTATCTACCAACGGGAACGCTTGCTCGCTTGATTCGGAAACTATTCTTAACGTGCTTTTTTCACGTGATTGTGCAAATAAAAACACAGGAATTATACAGAAGAAAAGGCTAACAATTGTAACAGAAAAAGTCCCTATTTTTTCTAGCGATTTCATGCTAAAGTATCTGATTAATATTACCAATTGAGTGTTCAAAATTTTCTGATAATTCGTTCCGACAGACCATATTATCTTGCGGGAACAAGAAGTCTTAACTTGTGCTCATAAGTCTAATATGAACTACTACCAAGCCTGAATTTTTGCCGAACTATAGCTCTAACAAAGGAAACTTCCCAACAAGGAATGCCCCAGAGGTCTTTGCGGCAGACCTCTATTCTGACAGCAAACCTACTGAAAATTAATAGCTGACAATCGGATAATCGTACCAAAAAATCGTCGATTCGTACCAAAATCAAAATAAGGGAAGGTTTTTCTGGACAATTTCAGGTCATGACGACAGGATCGCCCAACTTATATTGTCGAACAGGGAGACCAGTGTGTAACCAGAAAAATTCGCAGGAATAAATTAAGGAAGAGAGGTTTTAATTTGCTGGCTGAATTTTTTTGGAGTTTGCCCAAATTGTTTCTGAAAATTACGACCGAATATAGTAGAATCAGCATAACCAACCAGAAAAGCAATTTCAGCTACAGTTAACTGGCTTTCGAGTAAAAATGTAGCCGCTTTATTTAGGCGAATCGTCGTGACAAATTCATGAACGGATTGATTGGTTAATGCTTTTATTTTTCGGAACAATTGGGTACGGCTTAACGACAGTTGCTCGGCCAGCCATTCTGCATTAAAATTTCCGTTTGTCAAATTATCTTCAATAAGCTTGGTTGCTTTGCTGACAAAGGCCTTGTCCATCGCATTCGTTGCGATTAAGCGGGTGTCGAATCCGGTTGATGCACTGAATAACTGCCGAAGCTTTTGTCGGGATTCGATGAGGGTTTTGATACGTACCCGCAGTAAGGAGGAATTAAACGGTTTGGCGATGTAAGCATCCGCTCCGGTTTCATATCCTTCCATTTGAGCCTGTTCCGACTGCCTGGCCGTTAGCAGGATAATCGGGATATGGCTGGTTTTTTCGTCGGTCTTCAGTCGTCGGCATAAGTCAAGTCCATTGAGTCCCGGCATCATGACATCACTGATGATTAGGTCGGGGATTGTTTCAATGGCCTTTTCATAGCCTTCCCATCCACCAGCTGCTTCGATAACGTGATAGTCCTTGCCCAAATTCAGTTTGATATAGCATCGAATGTCTTCATTGTCTTCCACTACCAGGACTATGGTTTCGCTCGGACTTTGCTGAGGCTGTGTATTGGCCGTTGTGACATCCGCAAGTTGAGGGGGAAGACTGTAGGTATCCGTTGTGGTAGTAGTATCCTGACCAATCAGCTGGCGAAGCGTGACTGTAAAGCACGTTTCAACCGACGGAATACTTCGTACCTTGATGATACCACCGTGCAGTTTAACCAGCTCTTTTGTTAGTGATAACCCGATTCCCGTGCCAGCCATACCGCTCCGTTCGTGATTATCGGCCTGATAAAAAGGATCGAAAATCTGCTCAATTTGTTCCGGAGAGATCCCGACCCCATTGTCGGTTACGGTTATTTCTACGTACCCCACCTGGCTGGAGGAAAACGTTACACAAATTTGGCCGCCTTCGTTTGTATACTTAAAGGCATTTGACAGTAGATTATACAGAATCTTCTCGACCACGTCGGTATCGAAGCCAAACACTAGTTCCTGAACGGTCGTTTCAAACGTGAACTGAATCCGTCGCTGCTGGGCCTGAAAGGTAAAGGCCGACATTACCTGACGAATAAACAGAACCAGGTTCTGATGGCTGACTCGGAGGGGCGTTGTGCCGGATTCCAGTTTTCTATAATCCAGAAACTGGTTGATTAGCCGGAGCAGGCGGTTTGCGTTCCGGTGCATGATCGTATAATAACTCCTTACCTGTGCCTGGCTTAATTGTCTGTTTAAAAGCGATTCGAGGGGGTCGATGATCAGGGTTAACGGTGTGCGGAACTCATGGGAAATATTGGTAAAAAAACGGGACTTGAGCTCATCCAGTTCAAGGGCTTTCTCGGCCTTTAGCCGTTCGGTCAGAATTTGCTGATTGTACGCCTGACGCGTGCAAATCAATCGATACACCAGATAAACAACACCTAGTAGCAAACACAGATAGACTCCGTACGCCCACCCGGTTCGCCACCAGGGAGGCAGCACAACTACATCCAGTCTGGCAGGTACCGGATTCCAGACACCATCCCCATTGGACGCCTTCACCGCGAAGTGATACGTTCCCGGCGGTAAATTGGCATAGGTAGCTACGCGTCGGGACGCATCGGCCAGTATCCAGTCTGCGTCTACTCCTTCCAGCCGGTACATATACTGATTCTTTTCCGGACTGGTATAGTGCAGTGCGGCAAATTCAATTGAAAAACTTCGATCCTGATGCGTAAGCGTAATTTTCCGGGTCAGATGAAGTGGTTGGTTCAATACGACCCGATCATTGATGGCCTGACCCACCTGAACGGGTTTATTCAGGATTTGAAGCTCGGTTAAGGCAATAACGGGCAGATAGGGATTATCGATGATTTCCTTGGGATGAAATGAAACAAATCCGTCTATGCTGCCAAAATACAGTTCACCGGTATGGGCATCGACACAGCCCGCTCCGTCCATAAATTCATACACTTGCCCTTCCTTTACTTCGTAGTTGCGGATACGATTGCTTCGCACGTTCAGTTTCGAGATTCCCTGTTTGTGGCTGATCCAGATGTTACCCTGCCCATCGGGAAGCAGCCTGGCGATGTACTGATCAGAGAGGCCGCCCTGGCGGGTGTACACGTTCACTTGTTTCGTCTGCGGATCAATGCGGCATAGTCCGTTGGCCGTACCCGCCCAGATGCTGCCGGTTTCGTCTTCAGTAACAGAATACACTCGTTCATCGGGCAGCTGAGGGTGCTGGCCGTCTGTGCTATACCGAACGGTATCCGTCCATTGCTGTGTCGTCGGATTTCGTTTGATCTGGAACAAGCCCGCATATTCTGTTCCGATCCATAGGTTGCGTTTGGAGTCGAAAAACAAACACCCGGCCCCTGATCTGGCAAAATGGTGCTTGATAGGAAGCTCGTTAAACATACGGGACTGGCGATTGTATTTTAGGATCCCGTTGAAGGTAAAAAACCAAACCGACTGATCGACCGGGTCTTCAGCGATGGCAAAAAACCGGTAGTTTTTTACCGGCTCGCCTGGCTTTTCCTTGAAGTAGTTGACAATTTTGCCCGTGTGCCCATCATATTTATCCAGACCCGCCCGATTGCCAATCCAGACATCACCATAGCTGTCTTTAAAAATGGCTCTGACATTCAGACTGGCCAGTTCTCTGGTAAAATGCTTTACCACATTGTTTTTGGGATTGATATAGGTCAACCCATCCTCCCGGGACCCGACCCATACCCCTAGGCTATCGGCCCAAATGGCCCGTGCTGGCGTATTGATTAAGCGTTGCTGGCCTGGGGTGAGCGTGGAAAAACGAAAACGTTTGGCGTTCAAATCCACTTTATTAATCCCTCTCGTAGCCGTCCCCAGCCACAAAATATCATTGTTGTCTTTATAAACACAATTTACATTTTGATCATCAATACCTCCCTGCTGATTAGGAATATTCTGAAATACAATACTCTCTCTGGTTTGAGAGAACCGAAAGTTCCCAACATAACGGCGAATTAAATCAGCCGAACGTTCAATAGCCACTATATTTTGCTGCCGATCTACTGCGTTACGGATCGCTGCCGGGAGCTGGTTCTGTTTAAATCGGGTAAAATTGTCCGTCAGTTCATTGTACCGGCAAATGATAGAGTTGAACGTGGCAATCCAGAGAACACCTTTCGGGTCTTTGTAGATATAATGGATTCTGTTATTGGCAATTGAAGTCGAATCTCCCGGAATATTGCGGTATACCCTGAACGTGTACCCATCATAACGGCAAAGGCCATTCCAGGTACCAAACCACATAAATCCGTACGCATCTTTAACAATGCTTCTTACCGTGCTTTGGGGTAACCCATCTTTAACGGTCAGATACTCGAAGCTTAGTTTTTGAGCCCTTAGTAGTTGACTGCCCAAAACCAGGAAAGGCAACAGGCAGTATATCATAAGTTTTTTATCTATAAAGCCAATCCATTGTAGCATACTGCATTGTGGCGACATTGTAAAGAATAAAATTCAAGAATAAATTATGAACCGACAAAAAGCCACATGTCCATAAAGGGCTTGGTGTTATGGCAGGTGCAGTGCTTCGTATGAGCATTTTTTGCTAAATTGGGACTTTGGGTTTTCTTATCAGTGTTAGTGCTAAAATACTGCCATTACACCAAGCCCCGAAACGTTGTGTGCTACTTTAAAAACGACTTCAATAAAACACAAAATGAATAGATTTGAAAATAAAACAATTCTGATTACGGGAGGAACAAGTGGAATTGGATTGGCAGGAGCTGAAAGACTAATAAAAGAAGGTGCAAAAGTTTTAGTTACAGGACGAACAGAAAAACACCTAAACATTGCTTCCGAAAAATTAGGCAAAAACGCAATCATTATAAACGATAATGCGGAAGACGAAGAATCTCCAAACCGACTTGCTTCTGCCGTAGAAAAAATTGGAAAACTTGATGGACTTTGGTTGAACGCTGCCTATGCAATTGGTGGAAATTTAGATGAAATGAACAAAGAAACAATTGAAAAAATGTTTCGGGTAAATGTCGTTTCGCCAATGTTGCAAATGGGAGTTTTATCCAAATATATCAAAGACGGTGGTGCTGTTTTGGTAACTTCATCATCTGCTGTTTACGAAGGACAATCTTCCGTTTCGCTTTATTCTGCGAGCAAAGCAGCTATTTTAGCAGCCTCCCGTTGTTGGGCAACTGAACTTGCACCACGAAAAATTAGGGTAAATTCACTCGTTCCCGGACCGATTACAAGTAATCTTCGTTCTGCACTTCCCAATGATTTACGACAACAATTTGAAGAAGAACTTGCCGAAGTTGTATTATTAAAGCGTGTCGGAAATCCCGAAGAAGCCGCAGCGGTAGCAACATTTTTATTGTCTGACGAAGCAAGTTATGTAACGGGAAGTCAATATGTTGTTGACGGAGGGCTTTTAATGATTTAAAAAGAAGTACACAACAAGGTATTGCCGCAATGGGGAGTGACGTGCAAACTTCAACAGTTGTGCTACTACGAAACTTTAGTGCTAAATTCGGCTGACGGTTTTCAAAATCCCCCACAGCGGCAATACCCGAACCGTTGTAGGTAATGCAAGCGGACATCGTGCAAACTTTGGCGACAGTAACAAAACGAACAGACAAAGCCACGCTTCGCAAAATTAAAAGAGGTGTTTGCCACCACACAAGCCAACGCAAAACACCACATTTAATTTTTGCCCAACCGCACCCAAGCCCACCCACCACCCCAAAATTTCATCAATGTTGATAAAAAGTTGAAGAACATTTAAGCTGACAAAATCTCTCTTTGTATATTTGCCAATATTTGTCAAGTCAAAAAAATGCAGGATATATTAAAATCAACAGGAGCAATACTGCGGGAATTGCGGGAAGAAAAAGGGCTTTTACTTAGAGAAGTTGGAGCGAAACTTTCGCTTGACCCGACTATTTTAAGCAAAATAGAACGTGATGAGCGTATGCCGACAAAGGAACAAGTAAAAGCACTTTCTGACTTTTACAAAGAGCAGAAAAATGATGTAATCATTGCGTGGCTTTCCGACAAATTGGCTTACGAAGTGCAAGACGAAGATTTGGCTTTACAAGCTATGAAAGTGGCGGAGGAAAAAGTAAAATACAATAAAACTCAAAAGAAATGAAACTGAAAGACGTAACAATACATAAATATAAAAGCATTGAGAGCGACCAAACTTTTCAAGTTGAAGATGATGTAACTGTTCTTGTAGGAATGAATGAGTCGGGCAAGACTTCTATCTTAGAAGCACTTGCAAAATCAAATTATTTCCAAAAAGACAACAAATTTCAATTCAATACTACGCACGATTATCCAAGAAAAGAAAAGAAAAAATTGGATAAAAGTGGCGAAGACCCTTATGCAATTTCTTGTGTCTATACAATCCCACAAACATTGTTAGCTGAAATATCTAAAGATGTTGGAAACGGAGTTTTTATACAAATCGAAGTAAAAGTTTCCCACAAGTTTTCTAACAAAATATCTTTTGAAAATATACAAGTCGATTTTCAAAAATTTGTTGAGAGCAAAACAACTTTGTTAGGAATATCAAGCAAAACACTTAATGATAAAATTTTAACTTGCAAGAATGTATCTTCGTTAGATACTGTTATTGCAGAGTATAAAGATGAAAATATCGTAAATGGCTTGACAAGTCTAAAAAAGTATTTTAAAAACGACTGGAATTGGGAAAATGACCCAATCGGGGAATACATCGCACGAACTTATCTTTTACCTAATCTTCCTAAGTTTTTATACTATGATGAATATTACGCTCTACCATCAAGAATTAGTATCGAAAATTTACAGAGTGAAAATTTGGAAGATGAAGAAATGAAAACTGCCAAAGCTCTTTTTGAATTGGCAGACATTGATGTAGATGAACTTGTTAAAGCGGAAAATTATGAAGACTTTAAAGCGGAGCTTGAAGCAACACAAGCTACAATAACAGAAGAGTTATTTAAGTATTGGGAAACCAACAAAAACCTTGAAATCATTTTTGATATTGACAAAAAGGAAAAAACAGATAATCATAACAACACACGAATTGTAGAACACATATTAGATATTCGTGTCAAAAACAGAACTCTTGGAGTATCATTGCCATTAAAGAACAGAAGTAAAGGCTTTAATTGGTTTTTTTCGTTCTTGGTTTGGTTCAAAAAAATACAGGAAGACCAAAACAGTAACTATATCCTTTTACTAGATGAGCCGGGATTAAATCTTCACGCTTCGGCACAAAGCAACTTATTGAAATTTTTAAGCGACTTGTCTGAAGATTATCAAATCATCTACTCTACTCATTCGCCATTTATGATAAAGTCCGAAAATTTGAATAAAGTAAGGACTGTATTAGAAACAGATAAAGGTTCAGTTGTTTCTGATAGTGTACAAGAAAAAGACCCGAATACACTTTTTCCATTGCAAGCTGCATTAGGTTATAACATAGCTCAAAACTTATTTATTTCGCCTAAAAACCTCTTAGTTGAGGGCGTTTCTGATTTGATTTATTTGCAAACAATGTCTGCAATTGTAGAAAGTGCAGGCAAAGAAGGATTGAATACTAATATTACCATTGTTCCAACAGGCGGACTTGAAAAAGTTGCAACCTTTATATCTCTTTTGAGAAGTAATGAATTACAAAGCGTTTGTTTATTAGATAGTTTTACTGATGCAAAAGGCAAAGCCAAGTTAGATAATTTAGTGGCTCATAAAATTATCAATCAAAAGAACATTCGTTTTTTCCACGAATTTTTAGACAACAGAAAAAGAGCAGATATTGAAGATTTATTTGCTACACAAGATTACTTGAAATTATTCAATGAAGCGTTTAGCGAATATACCGACATAAACGAAACGGATTTGAACGCTGATATAGAATCAATTTTGATACAGATAAATCAATATTTAAAAATCGACCGTTTTAATCATTATCGCCCAGCTAATCAATTGGTCAAAAAAGGATTGTCTGCAAACGATTTTGACCAGCAAACAATTGAAAACTTTGCAAAAGTCTTTGCAGAAATAAATAAACTGTTTATATAATTAACGATATGCCAACACTCAATTTCAAAGGAAAAACATTTGTGCAAAACCACCATTTGGCGGTTAAGTATCATCAACTTGTGCCAAAGGCTGAATACAGCCTTACGGACAAAGTTTCTTTGCACGATAACCTGATTGTACAAGGCGACAACCTGAAAGCATTAAAAGCACTTTTGCCAACCTATGCAGGAAAAGTAAAGTGCATTTACATAGACCCGCCTTACAATACAGGAAACGAAAATTGGGTGTATAACGACAATGTAAACAGCCCGATGATTAAAGAATGGTTGGGCAGTGTGGTGGACAAAGAAGATATGACACGCCACGACAAATGGCTTTGTATGATGATGCCACGCTTAAAACTTTTGCGTGAATTATTGAGTGAGGACGGAGTGATTTTTGTTTCTTGTGATGATAACGAACAGCATAATTTGAGAACATTGCTTGATGAGATTTTTGGGCAACAAAATTTCATTCAGAATATTATTTGGCAGAAAAAATATAGTCCTCAAAATGATGCAAAATATTTTTCGGATATGCACGACTTCATTATTTGCTACGCAAAAAACAAAATTGAAGGAGAGCAAAAATTTGGTTGGGAAAGAAATTTATTGGAACGAACCGATGAAATGAATGATAGATATTCCAATGCTGATAATGACCCAAGAGGCGATTGGAAGTCGGCAGATTTTAGTGTAAAAACCTATTCCAAAGAATATGACTATGAAATTACGTTACCAAGTGGCAGAATTGTAAATCCGCCAAAAGGTAGGAGTTGGAATACATCAAAAGAAAACTTTCAAAAACTAATAGAAGATAACCGAATTTGGTTTGGCGAAAGTGGAAACAATGTTCCATCGGTAAAAAAGTTTTTGACAGAAGTAAAACAAGGAACTGTTCCCAATTCAATTTGGGGATATAAAGAAGTTGGGCATAATCAAGAAGCCAAACAAGAGTTGAAAGAAATTTTTAGTGAAATTCAATTACCGTTTGACACGCCAAAACCTGTAAGATTGCTTCAAAGAATTATCAAACTTTCAACCAACGAAAACGACATTATCCTCGATAGCTTCGCAGGTTCAGGCACAACAGCACACGCAGTTTTAGAACTCAATAAAGAAGACGGTGGCAACCGTAAATTTATTTTGGTGGAACAAGAAGATTATGCCAATACCATTACAGCCGAAAGGGTTCGTAGAGTTATCAAAGGCACTAAAACAGCCAAAAGCGAATTGCTTAAAAAAGGAACAGGCGGAACTTTCAGTTATTTTGAATTGGGCGACAGCATTG
>JASGGE010000065.1:0-20611 GCA_047605205.1 Siphonobacter sp. | reverse complement strand
TTTTTCTCAGCCATTTCAAAGAAACGCTTCGAAGTAATTTTCTGTACGGTACTTCCGCGACTCACGACCATAATTGCAATGATCGCAATAACCAGGCCCGCTACCAGCCAACCCTGAAAACCAGGACGGCGTGGCGGTTTTGGTAATTTAGGTCTATTTGAATTTTCGTCTGCCATGTGTTCTGTGTTGGGGGCCGAAAGCGTTAAAAATTCGGCTTTTAAAGTGTTGCGGCGAATTTATAAATGCTAACGCCGGATCCTTAATGATTGGTTCGAAAGATAGTTAAGCTTGGGTCGAGCGGCAGGATAATCGGGACAAACGGCCATTAATTAATCTTCAATGTACGTAAATTCCGCATCGCCCCACAACTCTTCCAATCGGTAAAAATCCCGGCGTTCTTGTTTAAAGACGTGTGCCACTACGTCTACGTAGTCAATCAGAATCCATTCTTTCTGAGTCTTGCCTTCCCGATGCCAGGGATTTACTTCTGTTGCTTTATATACTTCTTCATCTACTGAATCGGCAATGGCATCGATTTGGGTATCCGACTTCCCTGAGCAAATGACGAAGTAATCGGCAATGGCGTTCTTAACGCCCGTTAAATTTAGTACTACGATGTCTTGGGCTTTTTTCTCCTGCATCCCCTTCACCACCAGTTGGCAGAGTTCACTTGCCGGAATGTCATTTTGCTTGACGCGAGCGGTTTTAATCATTCTGTATAAGATTATCGTTAGCGGCTGATAATAAAATATAATTTCAGCATAACGGGTAGTGTTAAAGCAGGATTATGTTTGGATAAAGAAATGAACCAATTTCCTGCGATTAACCAGATAACGTTTTGTTTTGCAATTTTACTCCCATAAAACTAAAAAGAATTGTACAAATCCCATCCTGATACGCTTTTTATCGGCCAAAAAATTAATTATCTGCCAAGTTGTCATTCTACGAATGATATCGTTGCGATGTATCTGCGTGAGGATGAGCCGGAAGGCCTGGTTGTCATAACGGATGAACAAACGGCAGGGCGTGGGCAGCGGGGAAATCAATGGCTTGCCAGAAAGGGGGAAAACCTGACATTTTCTACTCTTCTTCGACCTACTTTTTTGCGGACAGATGAACAGTTTCAGTTAAGCAGGGCGGTATCACTGGCGGTGTATGACCTGCTTTCGCAGTATTGCCCGGTTAAAATTAAGTGGCCAAATGATCTCTACTATAACGATAAAAAACTAGGTGGTATTCTGATCGAAAATACGCTTATGGGTAGCACAATAACAGGTTCAGTTATTGGTATTGGTTTGAATATCAATCAGTCTGCCCTCGAAGTTCCTACGGCTACTTCCCTACATCAGATCACCGGCCGGTATTATGCTCTGGAAAGTTTACTGATGCAGTTTTGCCAGTATCTGGAAGGTCGATACATGCAGCTTCGCAAGGAAGGAGATGACCGGCAGCGGCAGGAGTATCTGGATTATTTATACCGGTATCAGGAGTGGCATCCTTATCGAGATGCTAAGGGCCAATTATTTCATGCCTTGCTGACAGATGTAGCAGATAATGGGCAACTGATGCTTCAAAAAGCTGATGCTACGTTCCAGTATTTTGATATCAAGGAAGTTTCGTTTGTAATCAGTTAAGCTGGAAACGCTTGGGCATCCCCGCTTTTTTCACTATAATCAAATCTACTCTAACCTCAAATCGCTTTTTAATGATTATTCGCCATCTTACTCGCTTTTTTTTCATCGGGCTTCTTGGTTTAATGTTTTTAATAAGTTCCTGGAACCGCCAACCCGAAGCACAAACGCCTAATGTAGTACTGTTTTATGTGGATGATATGGGCTATGGAGATCTTTCAGTAACGGGAGCTACCCAATACAAAACGCCCAATCTGGATCAGATGGCGGCTGAAGGAACCCGGTTTACTAATTATCTGGCTGCTCAGGCCGTATGCAGTGCCTCAAGAGCTTCTTTACTGACAGGGTGTTATCCGAATCGTATTGGATTTGCCGGGGCATTAGGGCCAGAATCGCCAATTGGCCTGAATACAAATGAAGAAACACTGGCTGAACTACTAAAAGCAAAAGGCTATACAACGGGTATCTTCGGGAAGTGGCATTTGGGAAGTAAACAGCCTTTTCTTCCTTTACAGCAGGGTTTTGATGAATACTATGGCGTTCCTTATTCACACGATATGTGGCCTTTGCACCCAACGGGGCATTATCCGCCTTTATACTGGATTGATGGTAATACTCAAAAACAGGAAATCAAAACACTGGAAGATGTCAGTAAGATTACCGGCACCGTAACAGAAAAGGCAATTGATTTCATCCGGGCTCATAAAAAGCAGGCCTTTTTCCTATATGTGCCGCACCCGCTACCGCATGTGCCTTTGGCCGCTTCACCAGATTTTAAAGGGAAAACAGACCGCGGTCTGTTCGGAGACGTTATCCAGGAATTAGACTGGTCAGTAGGGCAAATTATGCAGGAACTCAAACAGCAAGGGCTGGATCATAACACCCTGGTAATTTTTACAAGTGACAATGGCCCCTGGTTAAACTATGGGGATCATGCTGGTTCTTCGGGTGGTTTTCGGGAAGGAAAAGGAACTTCCTATGAAGGCGGGCACCGGGTGCCTTGCATTATGCGTTGGCCGGGTGTTATTCCTGCCGGGCGGATTTCCAGCAAACTGCTAACCAGTATGGATATCCTGCCAACCGTTGCGAAATTATGCGGAGCGGCTCAGCCTAAGTTATCCATTGATGGGATAGATGCGAGTGTGTTAATAAAAGGAGATGAATCGGTTACGCCACGAAAACAGTTTTACTATTATTATCGAAAGAATAGTCTTGAGGCCGTTCGAAGAGGAGAATGGAAACTGGTGTTCGCTCATCCAGGGCGTACCTACGAAGGCTTTTTACCAGGGCAAAATGGTAAGCCAGGCCCCCTTACGGAAGAACACGACTTCCCGAAAGCCTTGTATAACCTTAGCCGTGACCCGGGCGAACGATATGATGTGATACGACAATATCCTGCCATTGTAGCCGAGTTAGAAAAACTGGCAGAAGAAGCTCGCGAAGATTTGGGCGATGATTTACAAGCTCGAAGGGGTAAAAACGTTCGTCAGGCGGGTCGAATTGAGTAATAATGAACAGGCAAAAAAAGAAGGACTTGTTTGAAGTCCTTCTTTTCAGGATAAATCCTTTTAAATTTCGGCCATTTGCTTGTACATATCCACCAGTTTCGGATCTTTCTCAGTGGCCCGAATATCCCGGCGAAGACTTTTCACACCTTCCATATCGGTCATTAAGCCTAATACCTGGTAAGCTGCAAATCGCACCAGATAGGAGGGGTTTCGGCGAGCAATACCTTCTAGTAGAGTAAAACTTCGTTTCTTAACCGGATCGCCAGCCTTAATCAGGTACTTGCCAAAAACGGGTAGAAACTGATATAAACCACTTGGATTTAATCGGTTAAGTTGTTTTTCAAACCATTCATAGCGAGTAGGTTCGCCCAAACCTGCCAGGTAATTTCCTACAGCTACGACCACATCCGGATTGTCTGAATTTTCAAAACGAGAGGCTATTAATCCGGCATCGTCTGGCTTGGTAACCAAATAGGCATCAAGAGCCTGCGAAGCCACTACTTCAGAAGTGTCCTTAAGGGCCTGTTTGTAAATCTCAACATTATCATCATCGGCAAAAGAAGCCAGAGCAATAATTGCTTCCGAACGAACCTGTGCTACTGGATCAGATTTAGCTAATTGTTGAAGCAATAACTCGATCTCTACAAACTGCTGTCCGTCGTAATCAGTAAAATTAGAAGCCGCTAATTGTCTGATCTTCCAATTTTTATCCTTTAGAGCAGACATCATCATCGCCCGTATTAACGAATCTCGCCCTATTTTATCCTCTAAACGGGTAACTGATTCATAACGAGCTGCAAACTTGGGTGAATGAAAATACTGAAACACTAAGTCACGGGCAGGTTTTTCGTGGTCAACGGTACCAAGCAAGTCTTTATCTGCATCAAACACAATGAGTTGAGGCCGCCGTTTAAAGGGAAATTCCAATACCTGACGTGGCTTATCAATTACCAGCTCATAACTATGCTGGACACTGTCGGCCCAAATATCAATCTGAACCGGGAGCTGGTAAATAGGGGTATATAAAGTATCCTGAGTTTGGGTAATCGTAAGCGTTAACTTACCAATTTCATAATTTTGCTCAACCTTAATGGCCGGATGACCAGGTTTCAGGAACCACTGATCAAAAAACCACTTCCAGTCCTGACCAGTTACCGTTTCAATGGCTTTCCGCAGATCGTCAATTTCAGTAGAACCAAACTGATTATCAGATAGGTAGGTTTTTAATGACTCGAAGAAGGCCTCATCCCCAACTAAGCGGCGGAGCATATGCAATACCCGGGCCCCTTTTTGATAAGAGTGAGCATCAAACATCTGTTCTTTATCCACGTAGTTATAGCGAATGAGGGGCTCTTGTTTGCTGTCGGCTTCTGCCAGATAGTCATTTAATTGAGTTAAGCCCACAAAATCAGCTTCGTCAACGCCTTTTTTATGTTCGGTCCATAAATACTCAGCATAGGCAGCAAAGGATTCATTGAGGGGTAATTGTCCCCAGGATTCACACGTTACCAGATCACCAAACCAGTGGTGAGAGAGCTCATGGGCAATCACATCATCATCGTTTTTATCGGCTAGCTGGCGGAAGGTTTTCTGCACGGATTCTCCATGGACAGTTGCTGTAGTATTTTCCATAGCACCACTCACAAAGTCCCGCACGGCAATCTGGGCATATTTGTCCCAAACAAATGGAACGCCAAACCGCTTTTCGAAAAAACGAATCATTTCGGGGGTACGCCCAAAAATAGCCTTAGCATACTTAGCGTAAGGTTTTTCAACGTAATACTGAACCGGAATTCCGTGGACGGAGGAGTCCGAAACAACTGCAAAATTACCCGCTCCAACGAAAGTCAGGTAAGGAGCGTGGGGGAGATTCTGCCGCCAATAGTCGGTTCGTAAATTCCGGGCTGTATCAAGGGTGCTGGAAATTAATTTTCCGTTTGATAAGGTTACAAATTCAGGCTCAATGGATAAATAAATTTCCTGCGTATGCTTCTGATTGGGCGAGTCGATGGTTGGAAACCATACTGAATTAGATTCTGTTTCGCCCTGTGTCCAGAATTGGCGGGGCTTGAGGGAATCAATTCCGTATGGATTAATGAAGTATAAGCCCCGGTCGTCAGTAATGGCTTCACTGCCTCCTTTAGGCCGTTCATTGGGTTTGGCGATATAACCAATGCGAAAAACACTACTCTTCTGGCGAACAATGGGCTTTTTCAGTTCAACGCTTAATACTGCTGTGTTGTACTGAAAAGGAAGTGTATCAACTTTGATGACTTGCTCATTGGAGGTCAGGACGGTATCGATTTTGGATTTTGCCCGACTTTTTACCCAAACCTGTAATAAGGAATCTTTAGCATAATGGCCAAGGGTATCTTGTTCCATGGCGACCAAAAGGGCGTCCCGGGCTTTTATACGAGCTACAACTTGTTCATCATGCAGGGTATCCACTTTCGCTACATATTTAATTTCCATTCCTTTGGCATCCAGTTCGAGAATATTCTGTGGATAGAAATGAGATGTTACGGTTAGGGTAGCTGTTCCGTGTAAAAACTGGCGTTGCCATTCCGGGCGTAACTCCAGACGAGTATGAACCAGGTCTACTTTACGCGTTCGTTCAGGTCGGTAAGGGCCTTTGCGAGTGACCCAAACTGGAACCTTTTTAGCAGAATTTTGTGGAATAACGGGTTGAGATATGGTAATACGCGGTGGCGGCAGAACGGGCTGAGGAACGGAATCATTCTGAACAGCAGGTTCCTGGCAATACCCTTTTACTACAACCAGGGTTATTAATAAGAAAGTAGTAATTGATTTCATCCAGCTAATCGATTCGATGATCAATCGTTGGGGTATAAAGTATAATAATTACAGGTAAATTCTTTCTGAAACAGGATCTAAAATTCCTGACGGGCGGCCTTATTGGCAGGAACCCACGAAGCCGCCAGGGTAATCAATACAATGACGATCACCACACTCACAATATCACTAGTTTGCATACGTACCGGGTAAGCATCTACTAGTGAGTCTGGTAAACCCATTCGGATAAACCCAAATTGTTGTTGCAACCAGCAAAGAGAGATTCCCAATACTAAGCCAACCAGGGCTCCGCTAATGGCAACCAAAGCTCCTTCAGATAAGAAAATTCGTCGGATAAAATCGGGCCATGCTCCCAGGGCATAGAGGGTAGCTACATCCTGTTTCTTTTCAATGGCCAGCATGGTTAACGAAAAGAAAATGTTAAATGATGCAATGGCTACGATTAACGTTAATGTGACGAATGCAAATAGTTTTTCGATTTGAATAGCCCGGTACAGGCTGGCATGTTGTTCGTCCTGGTTCTGTACCTTAAACCGCTCACCAAGTGCCTTGCTTAACTGTTTTTGAGCTGATTCAATGTTGCTACCCGGTTTTAACTGCATTTCCAGCGAAGTACGTTCTCCATTGGTATCAAAAAGCTCTTCTACAAAACGAAGTGGCACGTATACATATTGGTCATCATAAGTTTGCTCGATGGTAAAAATGCCGCCGGGCTGAATAACAGCCTCGTTGAAGGCATCGGGTGATGGTACCGAAAGATTCGCATTTTTACGCGGATACCAGAATTCAATGGCGGTAAGTGGGTCGTCCGGACTAACGCCCAACATACGGGCTACTCCAACTCCGAGGACTGCGAAATTTTGGTTTCCCTCTTGCAATAATAAACTTCCGCTGATGAGGGCGGTATCCATTTCTGGTCGGGAATATAAATTATCATCCACAGCCTTCAGGGTCACTACTGTTCTGCGATCCTGATACCAGGCAAGGGCATTGTCTTCATATACCTGCGTAATGGAGGTAACGTCTTCAACAGATTTTATTTTCTGCAACAAGGCAGGAGTAACCTTAAACTGTTTTCCCGCTGCTGGCAATATCCTTAAGTCGGCGTCGAATGTTTTAAATAGCTCCCGGTTAAAATCACCAAGTCCGTTAAAAACCGATAATACAATCACTAATGCCATGGTGCCAATACAAACACCGAGCATCGAAATGAGAGCAATCAGATTAATAAAGGACCTTTTCTTTGAAGAAAGAAAGTATCGCCGTGCGATGAGCAACGGAAGCTTCATGGATTACAAAACGTTCAATGACCTAAATTAGAAACACTATTTGGTTTCTTCCTCTGCTGGCGGAATGGTAATGCCTGCAAACAGGGCATCTATTTTAGCCGCATATTCAGGAGTATCATCAATGAAGAATTGTAATTCTGGAATGACCCGCACCTGATTTCTAATTTTTCCAGCCAATATCTGACGGATTGATTTTGTCTTTTCCTGAATCTGTTTTAACAACGCTTTTTTATCGTTTACCAAGAGGAAACTCAGGTAAGCACGTGCTAAGCCCAAATCAGGCGTTACTTTAACATCTGTTACTGTGATAAACGCTCCCCCAAATTGGCTTTGCATCTCCCGCTGAAAAATATCACCTAAATCCTTCTGGATTTGGCGTGCAAATTTTTGTTGTCTTTTCGATTCCATACTCGTCTTTAAAAGGTTGTCATAAAGGCTAACCAACTATTGGGGAAACAAATATCCGAATTTTCTGGTGGAGTTAAGGCCATGATTGTATTTAGAGGGTATCTGGTGTAATAAAAATGGTACCGTTAGTCCTGTCATATCGGTGCCAAAAAAGTAGACCATGCCCAATACTAATGGTAATTTCTAATGAATGCCTGATAATACTGCCATAAAAACTCGAAACCCTCTGCTATTTTTGTAGCGGTCATTTAATTTAGGTACGGTCTTGCTAAGGTTTTTTCGGGTTAATGCAGCTTATCAGATTTTTGTTTTACTAACGCTCCTGTTTCTGGTGCGGTTGCCCGTTTTCCTGGGTAGTTCGCCTTTATTGATTCCAGAGTTACAATGGATGTTGTTAGGCGAGCAGCTTGAAAAAGGCTTAACGCTTTATGATGGCATTTGGGATAGTACCGCTCCACTTTCGGCAATAGTCTATGCTGCACTGGACTGGGTATTCGGTCGTTCGGTACTGGCCTATCATCTGGCTGCTTTCGGGGTAGCCGCTTTTCAGATGATCTATTTTAATCTGATTATGAGCTGGGTACTCCCTGATCGGAATTATGTGCCAGGGTTTATTTATCTGCTCTTACTCAATATAGCGATTGACTGCACGACGCTTTCCCCCGTTTTAATGGCTACAACCTTTCTGCTTTTTGCTTTAAGTGGTTTATTCAAACAGCTAGACCGCGAGCGAGCCCAGGATGAACTGCTGGAAATTGGTTTTTTCATTGGAATCGCCACGCTGTTTCATCCCCCCGCGATGGTGTTTATCCTCTGGGCGGTGTTAGCATTGTTACTATATAGCGGAGCAAGCTTTAGGCAGCATATCATTAATATTCTAGGTTTCTTATTTCCCATTACACTGGTGGTATTGTATTACTATCTCGACGGGAGGTATGAATTGTTCAGCCGGAATTTTCTGAAAATTACGTTTCAGTTGCATCAGTATGATCTTAGTGATTTTCAAACCTTATTGATTGTTTTGTTCCTGCCAACAGTTCTTTCTGTGCTAGGGTTTTTAACCATTCTTCAGGGGCGGTATACGAATTTGCAATCGCGGGTGCAGCAGGTGATGGCCTTGTATATGGGGGCCTGCCTGCTTTCAGTAGGGCTAATGACTTTTCTGGCTCCTATGCAGTTTGTAATTTTCGTGCCGGGTTTTGCCTTTTTCTGCGTATATTATTTTGAAGCACCTACACGCCGTAAATGGATTCCTGAAGGTGTATTTATAGGGTTTGTAGGAGGCGTTGTATTATTGTATTTCACAACCATGTTGCCTTCCTTTTCTGATTCGATGACGCAGTTGGAAAGCCTTACGGTAAAGCCAGTTCGAGTACCTGGCAATATTAAAGGAAAGAAAATTCTGGTACTGGGGGATGATATTGGCGAATACCTGAATAATTATCCAGCCACTGCTTACCTTAACTGGAATTTGGCTCGTTTTGATCTGGAACGACTGGATAACTATGACAGTGTCGTAAATATCCTGAAGAATTTTCAGCAAGATCCACCGGAATACCTTATTGACCGAAAAAATCTGGCTCCTGAGCTTTTTCGGCGAATTCCGGCACTGGCTCGTCAATACCATGATTTAGGAAATGGTATTTACAAACGAGGATAGTTGAATGACAACCATCCTCGTTTATCATCTAACAACTTATCTTTGCCACACGCAGGGCATGGCGACCCGCTTCGAATTTGGTAGTCAGAAACGTTTCTACACAGCTCTGAGCCAATTCATAAGCAATAAAACGGGCCGGAATACAAATTACGTTTGCATTATTATGCTGACGCGATAACTCAGCAATATCTTTCTGCCATACTAACGCAGCCCGTACCCCCTGGTGCTTATTGGCCGTTATGCTAACGCCCTGGCCACTTCCACAACAGAGTACGCCAAAATCAGCTTTGCCGGATTCAACTGCTGATCCAACGGGATGAGCAAAGTCCGGATAGTCAGTTGAATCGGTTGAGTACGTTCCAAAATCTGTTACTTCATAACCTAACTGAGCCAGGAAATCTGCCAGGCGTTTTTTGTATTCAAAACCGGCGTGATCGGCTCCAACTGCGATTTTCATTTTAATGCTTTAGGAAGTTTAAGTAAAAACTGCAACATTTCGGGTTCTGAAAACGTTATATCTTTTCCCGCTTTGCAAAAGTAGCTGCCTTCAACTAAAACCTTCGCATAAGGCGGAATTTGTTACAGTAAACCACTTAGTACGTTATGTCTGAAAATAATGAAATTATACCAACCGGATTGCCTCCGACTCCTACCAATGATAATCAGGGAAAAACCTTAACAGACGTTTCGCTTATGAATCCGGCTGTACCTGAAGATGAAGCCAGAATTTGGGAAGCTTTTGAGAATAAAGATTGGGCCGAAATTAAAAGTGCTGATTCGTGGGTAGTTTTTAAAGTGATGGCCGAATTTGTGGAAGGTTTTGACCGCATGGCTAAAATCGGCCCCTGTGTATCAATATTTGGCTCAGCCCGAACCCCGTCGGACCACCCTTACTATAAAATTGCCGAAGAAATTGCCGCTAAGCTGGTAAAGCTTGGCTATGGGGTGATTACGGGTGGTGGCCCTGGTATTATGGAAGCTGGGAACAAAGGAGCTAAGGAAAATGGTGGTAAGTCAGTCGGGCTGAATATCAAATTACCTCACGAGCAATACCCCAATAAGTACATTGACATTGATAAGAGCATCAATTTTGATTTCTTCTTTGTGCGGAAGGTAATGTTTGTGAAATACGCTCAGGGCTTCATTGTTTTGCCCGGAGGTTTCGGGACGATGGATGAGCTTTTTGAGGCATTAACCTTGATTCAAACCCAGAA
This sequence comes from Siphonobacter sp., assembly GCA_047605205.1. GTDB lineage: Bacteria > Bacteroidota > Bacteroidia > Cytophagales > Spirosomataceae > Siphonobacter. Next base: position 10,087 of record JASGGE010000065.1, on the reverse strand, counting down.
AATTGGTCGTTTCCCGATCGTTCTGGTCGGACGCGAATACTGGTCAGGTCTTTTGGACTGGATTAAGAAAACCATGTGTGAAGAGTCTCACTACATCAATCCAAATGATATGAACCTGATTAGTCTGGCAGATACCGCTGAAGAGGCCGTCGCCGTGATCGAACGATTCTATTCGCGTTATATGTTGAAACCCAACTTTTAGAAACGAAAAAGCCGGAGAATCCTTTCCGGCTTTTCGTTTCTAGAATTCCAGGTAAGGCTCTAGTTTTCGTAGCGTAACTTCATCCAGCAGTTTGATAGGCCTCAGATCTTCCACTGATTTAAAAGGCCCATGTTGTTGGCGATAAGCCAATACGGCCCTGGCAACGTAAGGCTTAACGTAAGGGTGTGTGAGATGATCTACCTGATTGATCTTTATTTTTCGTATACCAGAAGCAAGCGTACCGTGCTTCAGCACTTCCTGAACCGTTGCCGAATCTAAGCCCCATACTTCTTTAACCTGATTTTCGGTGTAAAAGCCACCCAGATTATCCCTAAACTTGACAATTCGTTGAGCCAATTTTGAGCCAATTCCATAAACACGTTTGAATTCGGTGGTATCCGCTTTGTTTAAATCGAAGGTAAAATGAGAAGCTTTGGATGAAATAGGCGTACTGAGTGGTTTTTTTTCTTCGTTTGCGAAAATGGGCGTAGAAACAGGGTTAGCCAGCCGGATGTAAGGCTCTAGTTGGTGATATTTCTCTTCTGAAAAATCATAAATACGAAGCAAATCTTCCTTTTTTCGGAATACTCCTCCTTTGTTTCGGTACTTAATAATTCGATCGGCCATCCATTGCGGAAGGCCTAATTCCATCCATTGAGAGCTAGTAATGGTGTTCGGATCGAAGGCGAACAGCCTGGTTGGCTGTTTACTAACCCGATCGAAATCACGACTTTCAAATTCTTTTTCAGAATGATCAGGGATAAGCTGAGCTACTAGTGTATCCAGCTTAGGGTTCGTTGTATTCACCTGAACGTGATCCGGCAGTAGATCAAAAATAAAAGGAACCAGCAGAATAAGGATCAGAAAACTAACGAGAACGATAAAACCACGTGCTTCGGTTAGGGTAAATCCAAAGGAGTTTCGGATGAAGGAAATCAGACGCATGTTGGTATACTTTACTCAAAATAATCGCCTGATTTGGAAAAAGAACAAACCGATAACTAAATTGATAAACAAGTATCAAGTAATAAGTAAAAATTCTGACAAAAAGTAAAAAAAACATTATTGGGCTTTTAAAGTTAATGCTTCCATTTTCCACCTTTGCCAGTAGTACTATTAACTCAAAACGCTTAATCGGGATCTATTTTTTTTCCAGAAGCTGCAAAGAGCTATCGTTAATTTCAAAAGATTTGTTTTTGAGTAATGTAAGAATTTCTGCACCAGCCATAATGACTGGACCGTAGCCATGAGCTGCAAATGGGCTAATCGGGCGATGATAGTAGAATGCCGGATCGAAGCCCATTCCTGTGCCAACGCAAGTACCCTCCACCTGACCTTTGTCGTTAACTTTTGTTGACACAGCATGCCAGGCAAGCATACATGCTGGAGCATACGCTAAGCCATCAATCCAGCCTTTGTTAATGGCATGGGCAAGGCAATACGCGTAGATTGCCGTGGCGGAAGTCTCCAGATAGGAATCATTTCGATCAATAAGCTGATGCCAGAAACCCGATCCTGATTGATGGGCAGTTAGTCCTTTTATATGGGCTCTCAGGTTTTCGAGAATAAAATTTCGTTGTGGATGATTTTCAGGAAGTACATCGAGCAATTCTACTTTCGTTAAAATAGCCCAGCCATTAGCACGAGCCCAGTGAAATTCCGGATGCACCGTCATACCTTCCACCCATCCGTGCATGTACAACCCTTTCTGAGTATTAAACATGCGTTTGGCAAATAGCATATATTGCTTAACGGCTTCATTATAATACTTGGCATCGCCTGTTAGTTTACCCATCTGGGCAATTGCCGGAATGCTCATAAACAAATCATCTAACCATAAGGTATTGGGTTGAGGGCGATTACGGGCCAGGGTACCATCAGATAAACGATATTCTTTCGTCAGGATATACTGAATGAAGTTATCAATTAGCGGCCGGAGGGGAGCCTGATTCCCTTGCCGAACGGATTTGATCATTGAAGCACATAAGGCTCCATCATCATCCAAAGCGTGGGGAGCTAATACCGAACGCATGGCAAGTTTTGCCATTGGATCTTTTTCCAGTAGGGTTCGATAATAAGGAGCAGCATCTGCTAATAATTTTAAACGCGTATCAGCATAGGCTTGATAGCGAGGGTCACCCGTGGCTTGCGTAGCCTGAAGCATGGCGGCGTAAGTTACGCCCCACTCATAGCTGGTCAGGCGAAAATCACCTTTTGCGAAGATGGTATTTGAATTAATTTTTGAAAAGTCGGCAACAGGTTCATTTGTTTTGGCGTCAACTAATCTGGCGGGAGTTACGCCATCCAGATAGTGATGAATTCGTTGTAAGACCTGAACTATGCTTTCTTCAGATACTTTGCCATAAGGAACTGGATACGCAGGAGCCAGTAAATGTAAGGGGGTATCTGCATCAGTGGCTTTGGTTTCATTACGTTGAGCAAATACAGAAATACTTAAACAGATATAGCCAGCAACACCTAAGCAGCGTAAAAAAGTTTGCATAAAGTTTAATAATTAAGAAGTAAGAGTAGCTTTTTGGAGAGGATCCGCCTAAGCATAAACCGACCCATTTTGACTAGGCGTTTAGATTGAAACATTTACTGAAAAGACGGAGCAAATAAAAAAAGCCCTTACAGAAAGGGTTTTATCAAAATATGAAAGAGAGGAGGAGGGTCTCAAAAAACGGATTTTGGGTTGTAAGTAATACGGCGGGTACATAGAACACCCGAATATCATTTCGTAAAAGAGAATGCTTCAAATCAATATCGAGTGGGCTGAAAACAATAAAGTTAGTTGCCGATGCCCTGATAGGCTGGAAACCGGTTTGCCTGCGGGGTAGAAATTCCCGCGAACATCATAAAAAAACCATCTACTCCAAAGGAACAGATGGTTCGGTTCTGTGGAACTAGATCCACCGCCATGGACTAGTCACAAAAAAAACTAACTATCAGCTATTCAAGCCGCCACTTGTTTAACTGACTTAATGTGATCAAAACTATACGATGGTCTAATGTATAATCTGGTATTTTCGGAGTATGGCAGGGTTTTGCCGATGATCGGAATAATAAGGGTGTTAATCAGCAAGAAGATAAAGCAAGTAAAATAATCAGGTATCTTGAAAATTAAATCAAATACCTGATTTGATGTGTTTAGCAAGTAGGTAATTGAGCGATATTATACCAAAAATCATAAAGACTGCTACTGGCCACTACAAGATCATTATAACTAGCTGGTTTTATCAGATAAGAGTTTGCTCCGTTGTAATAAGCACTTTCAATTTCTTCTGGAACAGAAGACGTACTCATAATAATGATTGGTAAAGAGCGTAGAGCAGAATTAGTACGAATGAATTTCAGCAAATCAGGGCCACCGCCAGGACGAAGATTCCAGTCCAGTAATAGAAGATTGGGTAATTTCTGTTCACGTTGGAGAAGTCGGCCTACAAGAGCAGATTCAGAGTCTACTTCTTCCCAATTGATGTTACAGCCTGCTTCCAGAAAAGCTTCCTGCCACAGAAATCGATCATCCAGGTCGTCATCAGCCAGTAAGATATTAAGTAGATCGTTGTTTTGCATAAGCAAATGGGAATCTCACATTTATATAAGGCTAATTTAAATAAAAAGAGGTATCAGCCATTTCTTGAAAAAAGATAATAAAAAAGCATACCGTGTTGCACATGGGAATAAGTATAATCAGAAAATACCATTTCAATCGAATATCGTGCTTTTACGGTAAAGCATTTCTCAAACCAATACCCTTCCTCAATTAAAGAGAGGTTTCTTTATTTACCTTTGTTCATGACACTGAGTAGTACGTCAATTTATTAAAAACGTAGACGCTAATTTACTGAGTAAATTGGCTTATTTATCATGATAATTGACAAACCTTAAAAGGTTTTATAAAATGATACAGCACCCGGCCGAAGGCGAATATCCAATGATTCAATATTTCAGCAATTACATTGACCTGGTTGCTGACGAACAGGATGTATTTGAAGTATTGAAACGTCAGTGTGATCAGATAGTAAGGCTATACGAAACATTGATTTTGCCCGAGCAGGCAGAATTTCGCTATGCTGAGGGGAAATGGTCCTTAAAAGAAATGTTGGGACATATGGTCGATACCGAGCGTGTTTTCGCTTACCGGGCCATGTGTATTGCCCGTGGTGAAAAACAGAGCTTGCCTGGTTTTGATGAAAATGGATACATGGCTTCGGCAGAATTTGCTTACTGGTCTTTAGCCGATTTACTGGATTATTACCAATTCACTCGGAAATCAAACATCATTATGTTTCATAACCTGAGTGAGAAAGCTCAGCAACGAATTGGCAATGCCAATGGTCATCCGGTATCTGCCCGGGCGATGGTATGGGTATTGGCTGGTCATGAAAAACACCACTTACGTATCTTGAAAGACCGATACGGCTTATATTAAACTATGGCAACGATTCAAGAGATAACAACTTTTCTGGAGCAGCTCGCCCCTTTAGACTACCAGGAAAGTTATGATAATGCGGGCTTAATAGTTGGAAATCCCCAGAATGAAATAACTCAGATTCTGGTGAGTCTGGATTGTACCGAAGAAGTAGTGCAGGAAGCCATGGATCGTAGCTGTAACCTGATCGTGGCCCATCACCCCATTGTTTTTAAAGGACTCAAAAAACTAAATGGTAAAAATTACGTAGAACGGACGGTTCTGAAAGCCATTAAAAACGATATTGCCATTTATGCTACTCATACAAATCTGGATAATGTAAAAGGTGGCGTAAACTGGAAAATCGCTGAACGCCTGGGTCTAGAGAACCTAAAAATTCTGGCTCCCAGAAAACAGCTATTACGAAAACTGACCACGTTTGTTCCCCTTGAACATACCCAGGCAGTTTTGCAGGCTTTGTATCAGGCGGGAGCCGGACAAATAGGAGCGTATAAAAATTGCTCGTTTCGTACACTCGGTACCGGAACGTTCACGCCGACGGAGGTTGCCAATCCATACATAGGAGTAGTTAATGAATCAGAAGAGGTGCCGGAAGAACGTATAGAAGTTATTTTCCCGTCAGCAATCGAGGCATTGGTATTACGAGCGTTACGACAAGCCCATCCTTATGAAGAAGTGGCTTATTACTTGCATCAACTTGAAAATGATCAGCAGGAAGTAGGAGCAGGGGCCATTGGAACCTTATCTGAACCCTTATCCGAAACCGGCTGGCTGGCTTACCTGAAGGACAAGATGCAGCTAAACGTAATTCGTCATACACCTTTACGCAACAAAATGATTAAAACAGTAGCCGTTTGCGGAGGAGCCGGGAGTTTCCTCTTAAGTGACGCCAAACGGCAGCAGGCGGACGCCTTTGTGACGGCCGATTTTAAATATCATGAATTTTTTGATGCTGAGGGAAGGCTAATTATCTGTGATATTGGGCATTTTGAGAGCGAAGTTTTCACGAAAGATCTTTTGTGCGATACATTAACACAAAAATTCTGTAATTTTGCGACACTTTTGTCGAAAACTGACACCAATCCGGTTCACTATTATGTTTAGGGTTTGCCGTTTTCAGTTTAAAGAAAGCCATCATTACTGTCTTAGAACCGAAAACCAGAAACTCGAAACTCCTTATTCATGGAAGCAACGGTAGCTCAAAAACTCGATTTCCTTCTTCAATTACAAGCTATAGATTCGCAGCTAGACGAAATCAAGAAAATTCGTGGCGATTTACCCGAAGAAGTTCGGGATCTGGAAGATGACATTGCTGGGTTCGAAACCCGTATCAAACGTCATAAGGATACTATCGAAACCCTTGATTCAGAAATTCATGGGTATCGTCAGCAAAAACGCGATGCTGAAAAACTCATTGTGAAGTACAAGGATCAGCAAAACAATGTCCGTAACAACCGCGAATTCGATGCGATTAACAAAGAAATCGAATTTCAGGAGTTAGAGATGAAACTTGCTGACAAGCGTACAGGAGAAGCGAATGAAAAAGTTCGTTTAAAGGAAGAAGAAATTCGTCATACCCAGCAATTACTCGAAGAACGCCGCAAAGATCTGGACGCCAAGCGTAAAGAACTTGACGTAATTATGGGTGAAAGCCAGGAAGATGAAAAGAAACTGGCTAACGAACGTGAAAAAAAGGCGGAAAAAGTAGAACCTCGCTTACGGTTGGCATACCAGCGTATTCGTGATAACTCATCTAATGGCCTGGCCGTAGTAACGGTTCGTCGGGCGGCTTGTAGTGGTTGCTTTAACATCGTACCTCCACAGCGTCAGGCGGACATTCGTGAAAAGAAGAAAATTATCGTTTGCGAACATTGCGGTAGAATTTTAGCCGATGTGGAAGACGCACCTGTTACCGTTGCAACGACTTCTCGGCGGTAATATTTTTCAAAGCAACACCTGTTTGAACATCAAAGCCCGTCGGGATACGACGGGCTTTTGTTTTATGTGCTATGAAGTATCTGGCTTTTTTATTCTTATTTCCTTTGCTCACTCAGGCGGCTGACTTTGAGTGGTCGCCGCGGGTGCAGCAGGCGTATGGAGAAATTATACGATTACGATTGAACCGCGGAAGGCAATTGCTGGCTTCTGAAGGAGATAAAAATGGCGTAGCCCTTTTTTTACTAGACTATGCTGATGTATTGCAATTGTTACTGACCGAAAATCGGAACAGTTACGATTCAGTATTGAAGCAAAACGAAGCCCGGCTTAATGCCCTGGAGAACATGGATGAAGACTCCCCCTGGAATCGGTGCTTAAGAGCAGAAATTAAACTGCATTCTGCTTTTGTGAAAATAAAATTCGGAAAGGAAGTGGCCGGGTTATGGGATATTATCAAGGCTTATAAGTTATTGGCTGAAAATGCCGAAGAGTTTCCCAACTTTACCTATAACCAGAAGGCTTTAGGACTCTTACATGTGTTGATTGGATCAACGCCCGAAAATTACCGTTGGGCAACCAGACTAATTGGCCTACGTGGTAATATTCAGCAGGGACTAGGCGAACTACGAAATGTAGCTGCCAGAGAAGTGCTTTTTCGGGATGAAACTAATTTATTAAGTTATCTGATACAGGGATATGTTTTGCGGATGGACAGTAAGGAACTGGCTGATTTCGAAAATTTTGTGGAGCAACATGAAGATAATCTGCTTATACAGTTTTTTGGGAATGCCCTGTTAATGAAGGAAGGTCATGGTGAAGCAGCTTTGTCAATTACGGTAAATCACCCAGCTACGCCGGAGTATCTTTCCATTCCTTTTTTTGAGTATCATCGGGGAGAAATTCTGCTTCAAAAAGGTCAGTATATGGCTTCATTGGGAGCCTATCAGACCTTCCTTAAGAAACATACCGCTGGCAATTTTATCAAAGATGCTTATTACCGGCAATACCTCTGCCATGAATTAATGGGGGATAACGCCCGGGCAAAAGCCCTTTATGACCAGGTAAAGAGTGTCGGAGAGGCAAATAATGAAGCGGACAAAACAGCCCTGAAAATCTGCAATGCTGCGTATAAGCCAATGACATTGGCTCAGAAACTCATGATGAAAGTTCGCCTGGCAGGGGATGGTGGATATTATGAAAGAGCGATAACAACCCTTAAGCAACTTTCGGAAGCAAGTTTTACCGAACCGATGGATCGGGCTGAATTTAATTATCGTAAAGCTCGCATTTATCACCGGATAGGAGACCTTACCCAAGCTATTCCTTTCTATGAGCGTTCGGTGCAACTGAGCGAAGGGCAAGCCTGGCATTTCGGGGCATCGTCTTGTTTGCAGTTAGGCTATATCTATCAGGCTCGTAACGACAAACCCAAGGCAAGAACGTATTTCAATAAGGCCCTGAGTTATAAAAAGCACGAATTCAAAAACTCAGTGGAAGGTAAAGCGAAGGCTGCTTTGAATGAAATGGGATACTGAAAACGGTCCATTGAAAACGAGCCTACATTTCTCCCTCAACACCTAAACCAAATAGTGCAAAATCATACTTGACCGGATCGGTTGGGTCAAGGCGGCGAAGGTGATCCGTTAATTCCAGAGCAGCCTGCCAATCTGTTTGAGTTCGCTGAAGTAAACCTAATTTACGAGCTACCCGCTCAACGTGTACATCGCATGGACACACTAATTCGGCGGGTGTAAGCCGATTCCAGATACCGAAATCAACCCCTCTATCGTCTTTTCGAACCATCCAGCGGAGAAACATATTCAGTCGCTTACAGGAAGATTTACGGGCTGGCGTTGCCACATGTTTGCGGGTTCGGGCGGGAGCTTCTTCTAAGGCAAAGAATAGCTCATGAAACCGAACCAGAGCTTTTTCAGTAACAAAAGCCGGATGCAACCTTTCCTGAATTGGATTCAACGGATGACCAACGAATGCCTTTTCTAACGAATCATGTTCGCGATAAAACGTTTGGAAAAAGTGCAGAAAATAAAGGGTATCAGTGGCGTTAAAGGTACGATGCCTGAAATGTAGAAAAGGCTTTAAATCAATGGGTTCATGGTTAAGAACGAAATCATAAGGTGCTCCGTCCATGAGTTTGACCAATTCTTTACATTTCGAGATAATGGTTTTTCGTTGCCCCCAGGCGAGCATAGCCGCCCAGAAGCCCATAATCTCAATATCCTGCTGTTTGGTAAAAAGATGCGGAATACTAATAGGATCGTTTGGAATAAAATTAGGTTGGTTATACTGATTGAATTTCTCTTCCAGTAATGCATATAGCCAGTCGGCTTTTTTTTCAATCGAATTCATGAAGCAAAGTTCGGGAAACAATTGCAGAAATAAGCTGGTTTTAGCCATAGCAATAAGTAGAATTGGGTTAAGTAATCAGCGTCTACTCATTTCATTCACAAATACACGTACTGTGTTACCATGCCTGAGTTACCCGAAGTAGAAACATACCGACGCTATTTTGAAGAAACCTGTCTGAATCAGGTTATTACGGATGTATACGTAGAAGACACCAATCTTCTGACGACTGATTATGACGTCTTGATAGCTACGCTAATGAGGCGAAAATTTCTAAGTACCCGACGCGTCGGTAAAAACCTTTTTGCTGAAACTGATGGCGGCATATGGGTACATTTTCATTTTGGGATGACAGGTGACCTGGCCTATTTTCGGTATGATGCTCCGGTTCCCCGCTTTGCCCGGATTATCTTTTCATTCCAGGGGGGAGATCAGCTCGCTTTTATCTGTCCCCGCAAATTCGAGCGAATTGGGCTGGTCGAGGATGTTGATGAGTATTTGCTCAAGAAAAAAATTGCCCGGGACGCTTTAACTATTTCAGTCGAAGAGCTGGCCACCAGTTTCGCCAGGAAAAAGGTGTTTATCAAAGCTGTTTTGCTGGATCAGTCAGTTATTGCTGGTATTGGTAACTGGATTGTTGACGAAGTATTGTTTCGGGCGGGTATTCATCCTGAACGATATGCGAATACACTGTCTTCAGTAGAAATTGAGGCAATTCATGAGGCAATCCAGGAAGTTCTGCAAACGGCTATTCGCTTTGAAGCAAACTATGCCTTCTTCCCACAAAGCTATATCATTCATGCCCGGGAATGGGCAATATCACCTTATACAGATTCTAGCCAGCATAAAAACTGCCCGCATTGTGGTAAACCTCTGCAAGTGATTCGAGTGGGTGGGCGAACCACCTTTTTTTGCCCTGCCGATCAGCCAATACGTTGAAAAAATGGTAATTTTAGGGTATTAAACAGCGGGTAAGTCGTTAGGTCGATGTCAACAAAAAAACTTTTTTTAAATTTTTTTAAAAATCAAGCTAATTACTGATTGGTCTGAAACAAAAGAATTACTTTTGTACCGTAAAACTAAGCCTCTTTTCTCCATATGCTCCCCGAAACCGATACGTTGTTGGCTGCTCCTACGCTTAACCAACC
>JASGGE010000064.1:0-20623 GCA_047605205.1 Siphonobacter sp. | reverse complement strand
GTTTTAACGTCTCGCACGCCAACAACAAAACAAAGCGGAAATTTTACCCTAACCTAAAGACGAAAAAATTCTTCGTCCCTTCAACGGGTGAGTGGGTAGAGATTAAACTTTCTACGCAAGCAATCCGCACCATCAACAAAAAAGGTATCGAAGCAGTCCTGAAAGAAGTTGGTGTAAAATTCTAATCGGGCAATACCCGAAAAAAGCCCTGGCAATACGTTGTCAGGGCTTTTCTTGTGTAAAATAGGTTGAGTAAAAGGCTTTTACTGAAATAGGCACATTCTCAAAGTCTTTCGCCCATGCGAATCCTCTACACATATCTGGCTGACTTTATTCGTGCTGATTTTAATCGTTCCTTATATGGCACAGTCAGTCTGTTCCTGATAGTCCTTATTACATTAAATTATTCCATTAATCTTGAAGATGGAATAATTGACCCCTATCGAGGTAGCTGGATTCGATTTGCCCTCTTTCTGTTGCTTGATAGTATGGTTTATCTGAGCGTAACGGGCATGTGGCTCTACTGGAATCAAAAACTGACGATTTTACGAACGCAAAAATTTTGGTTGTATACGTTAACAGGGCTTGTTGTACTAGCATTCTGGCAAGACTATACGGGTTATCAGAAACTAGTGGGGCGTTTTGAGGAAGTGTATTCTTTTGCTTTCCATTGTTTTTCAAATCTAAGTTCTGCCCTGACCGTTTGGTTACCACTTATCTTATTCTATTTCTTTATTGACCGGAATCCATCGTATTTTTACGGTTTTCGTCCGGTGCATTTAGGTATACATGGAGTAATGTTACTTTGTATGCTGCCTTTAATCATCTGGGCTTCTTTTCAACCTAGTTTTTTAAATACCTATCCGATTTATAAAGGTTGGGGAACAGCCGAAGCTTTACACTGGCCCGCCTGGATCCCCGCTACTTTATTTGAAGCGTGCTATGGCTTTGATTTCATCTCAACAGAGTTACTTATTCGCGGCTTTTTTATTATTGGTATGACTAAACTATTAGATCGTGGGGCAATCTTACCGATGGTAGCCGTGTATGCCTGTATTCATTTCGGAAAACCCCTGGGTGAAACCATTGGATCAATAGCCGGAGGGTATATTCTAGGAATATTGGCTTATAAGAGTAGATCCATTTGGGGAGGAATTGCCATTCATTTAGGAGTGGCCTGGTGCATGGAATTAGCAGCCTTTATACAATCATCAATTAGTAATCATTCATAGCGTTTCCTCTCAATTATTCATAAACCGTATGTTAAAGCGGATTTTGCTTGGTCTGGCTAGTACTCTGTTAGTGATCTGGGTATTGTATGTCATTATGGCCAATAAGGATCGACACATTGCCTTACCACCAACAGACACGCAGTTTAGAGCCTATAATGAAGTAAGCCGGGACTCCGGACGAGGAAATCTGATTGGTATACAACCGTATATGTTATCGGTTGATTATTCCAGCGAAGAGGCGTTCTTCCAGAAAATGAATGGATACTTTGCCGAAGCTCGTAAAAAAGGCTGGTTTAATGCTAAAACCATTGTTGTATTACCCGAGAATCTGGGCACCTGGCTGGTAGCTATGGATGAAAAACGAAGTGTATATACTACTCGTAGTATATCCGAGGCGATGCAGATATTAGTATATAGTAATGTGTTTGCTTTTGCATCAGCCCGAATTCAGGCCCCGCGGGAAATAGAAGACAAAGCCGGTTATAGTATTTTTGCGATGAAAGCTCCTGATATGGCCAATACCTATCAAAGTGTGTTTTCACAACTCGCCCAGACGTACGATGTAACCATTGTGGCAGGGTCTATCTTATTACCTTCCCCTGCCATTGTTGAAAATAAGCTGGTTGTAGGAGGGGGCCCCTTATATAGTGTTTGTGGCATATTTAAGCCAGATGGCTCATTAAGTGATCTGATTCAGAAAGCGTACCCAACCGAATCAGAGAAACCATTAGTCGCTCCCGGTAATCTTCATAATAATCCTTTAATTCGAACACCTGCAGGAAATTTGGCCGTAATAATTGGCAATGACTCCTGGGCCTCGGTCGCGTATGCTGATATTCATAAAAAAGGAGCGAATCTGGTAGTGGTACCTGCTTACGAAAAACTGGCTAATTCCTGGTTAATTCCCTGGCACGGATACGATGGCTTTCCCACACCTCAAGACGGCCGAAGCAGCATTGATAGCCTTAGGGTTGGGCAGGCCTGGGTAAAATACACAATGCCAACTCGAGCCCCTAAAGAAGCGGCTATCCAGCGGGGTATGACGGTCTTCCTGAAAGGAGAATTATGGAATCTGAGTTCCGACGGCCTTACCCTTATGTTACGCGATCAGCCGATAGAAGGTACACGTATTCAGGCGGCTACGCTCTCCTGCCTGTGGCTTTAATATTTAGAATCATTCTTCTTCGTTTTGAGGAACGCAGTGTACCTTTGTCCCTGATTATAACGTTACTGAATCGTGATGACGTTTCATCGTTCAAATAGCCACGAATGACTACTGTTGAGAATAAAATCGTTGATCTGGATGCTTGGCGGGCCCGCTTACCCGAACTGAAAGCTAAATACCAAACAGATCAGCCATATCCACATATTTTTGTTGATAATTTTCTGGAAGAATGGGCTGCTGAAAAAGCAATGCAATCATTCCCGGCGGTGCAGGATGCAGGTTGGATTCATTATGTACACGTTAATGAGAAAAAACATGGGCTCAACAAAATGGAGTTATTACCTCCTTTCATTCAGGAAGTAATCCGGGACCTAAATTCTGATGAGTTCGTGGCCTTCATGAGTGAGTTGACGGGGATTCCGAATCTGAAAGCGGATGATATGCTGGAGGGAGGAGGGCTGCATCAATCAAAGCGGGGTGGTTTTTTGAACGTTCACGCCGACTTTACGGTTCACCCTCACAAACGCAATTGGAAACGCCGGGTTAATATTCTCGTTTACCTTAATAAAGACTGGAAACCCGAATACCGCGGAGATCTGGAGTTGTGGGATCGTAAAATGATGGGCGTAGTTACTAAAATCGCTCCGGTTTTTAACCGAATGGCTGTTTTCAATACCGACGACGACTCGTTCCACGGCTTACCCGATCCGATTCAGTGCCCGGAAGACATGACCCGAAAATCCATTGCTCTTTATTACTTCACAGAAGAAAAAGAAACTCCTAAATTGCGGTCTACAAACTATCAGTCTCGCCCCGGCGATGGTATTAAATCAGTGGCCATCTGGCTGGACAAGCAGGCTGTTGCTGCCTACACGAAAGTAAAACGTGCTTTGGGCATTGATGATAAAATGGTGAGTAAACTCCTGAATACATTCGGGAAGAAAAAGTAAGTACAGAGACAGACCACTACGTCTCTTTATCTAAGAATGAATCGTTTTCCTACTTCTCTGTTAATCGCTCTGGTAGCGGGTTTATTTTTTATTCCCTTTCTGGGCGGCGTACACCTGTTTGATTGGGATGAGATCAATTTTGCAGAAGCCGCTCGCGAGATGATTGTCCTGAAAGACTATCTGCGGGTACACATTGATTTTAAACCCTTCTGGGAAAAACCCCCTTTTTTCTTCTGGCTACAGGTATTAAGTATGAAGATTTTCGGCGTAGGCGAGTTTGCTGCTCGTCTGCCCAATGCCATTTGTGGTATCATTACCTTAATAATTCTGTACCAATTGGGGGAGCGATTGTATAACCGCCGGTTTGGATTAATCTGGGTAGCAACCTACCTGGGCTCTGTTTTACCGCACTTATACTTTCGTTCCGGAATTATTGATCCCTGGTTTAACTTCTGGATTTTCATTGGGTTAAATGGAATTATCTTCTTTCGCTGGAAAAAAGATCTCTTTACGTTTAAGCTACTGAAACAAAAGTGGTTTTATCTGATTATGGGCGGCTTCTGGCTTGGTATGGGCGTATTAACCAAAGGCCCGGTTGCCTATTTAATTGTAAGCCTTACGTTAGGAATCTATTTCCTTTTGAACGGATTTAAGGTATTTATCAGCCCATTACATTTTATTGTTTATTCATTGATGACGAGCCTGGTTACCCTGTGTTGGTATGGCCTCGAAACCTGGCAGCACGGCTCCTGGTTCATTCAGGAATTCATCAAGTATAACTACCGGCTCTTCTCCATCCCTGATGCCGGGCATGCCGGCTTCTTTGGGTATCACTTCGTAATTTTGTTCATAGGCTGTTTCCCGGCCAGTACGTTTGCTATTCGGTCATTGAATTTCAGAAGTATTGCGGGCGAAACCGATTACCAGCGGGACTATCAAAAGTGGATGGTGATTTTATTCTGGGTAGTGCTGATTCTATTTAGCATCGTAAAATCAAAGATTGTTCACTATTCATCCATGTGTTATTTTCCATTGACGTACTTAGCTACGTTAACCATTCATCGTATTTGGAGCGGTAAAATGGCTTTTAGTGACTGGATGAAAGTAACTTTGGTTATTACTGGTGGTGCTTTTGCCCTTGCTACGATTGCTATGCCTATCGCTTCAAACTATATTGACATTATTCAGTCAAAAATTGCGGTGGAGGATGAGTTTGCAGCGGCTAATCTGGAGGCCAAAGTTCGCTGGACAGGCTGGGAGGTTACGCCGGGTATTGTGATGATCCTGATTCTGATTTTAGGAATCTATTATCTATCCAAAAAGAAATTTCAGCAGGGAGTAATTACCTTATTTATCGGGACCGCTGTCTTTGTAACACTTACGCTGTGGTTTTTTGTGGGAAGAATTGAAGGGTATTCACAGGCCGCTGCCGTACGTTTTATGGAAAGCCATCAGAAGGAAGACTGTTATATCGTGACGTATAACTATCGGAGCTATGCTCCGTTTTTCTATGCCCGTCAAAAGCCAGATCGTCACCCTAAAAGTTGGGATGATAATTGGGTTATTCGGAGCCCAGAGGTAGACAAGCCCGTGTACGTTATTACCAAAAATCTCTTTGAAGCCGAAACCGACACGATGCCTACTCTACAAAAAATAGGATCTGAAAATGGTTTTGTGTTTTATAAACGGAAGTAATTATATAATGAAAACGCCTCCCAGCAGGAGGCGTTTTCATTATGATTTTTTCGTAGAATCATCCTCTAATTCTTCAATTATGTTACCAAACTCAGGGATTTCTATATCTGGAAAATCTGAGTTTTCACAGGTTTCAGTACTGGAAGGTTCTTCTTCGTTTCCTTCTTGTTGGGGTTTAGGAGCAGGAATTTGGTTTACCGTTTTCATATACTTTGGAGGTTTATACTGATGGTATCCTATATCTAAAATATCATTCCTTTAGATAAATAATGAGCTGAACTATGCTCTGTTTATGATTAAAATCCATTCACAGAGCTTTCCAGATCAGTAATTCTCCTTTTCCTACGGCGACCAGTGAAGTTGCGATACCTTCAGTATTTGAAAGTAAAGCATTAAAAGCTTCCAGTTGTGGTTGGTGTGAAATAGCATTATCAACAACCAATAATCCACCACGTTTTAGAATAGAAAACAGTTTTGGCCACCAGTCTGTATACCGACTACGATCTGAATCCAGAAATAGAAAGTCAACAGAGTCTGTGGCAAATGTATGTAGAATATCTTCTGCTGCACCCCTTATTAAAGTGATTCGCTGTTCTAGCTTGGTTTTCTGAAAGTTGTGTGTTGCTTGTAGGGCCTTCGCCTCATTTTTCTAGAGTAGTAACGTGCCCATTTGTTGTTTCGGCGGCATCAGCTAGCCAAATCGTGGAATAGCCGTTGGAGGTACCAACCTCTAAAATAGTTTTGGCTTGTGTTGCCTTAATGAGTAAGGATAAGAACTGACCAGTATCAGCGGTAATGTTTAACATCCGCTCAGTGGCAGGATTAGTTTGCTGATCATGCAATATCCCGAAGGTTTCCAGGTCTTCAAGAAATTCTTTACGAGACAAATTCATGGCGATTCTTTTTCGTAAAGGAATACAAATCTTTCTAATAACTGACAAACTTATAATGGTGACGTATCGTATCGGCCTGTTCTGTGTAAGAGGCCATTAATTAAATAGCTAGTTCGGCAGTTTCTGAAACATCTTTCCCTTCTGCCGGGTCAACTTTACCAAACCATTTCATCCGTACTTTTTCGTTGATATAATACAGACAAGGGACGATGAGCAGGGTCAATATCGTTGAAAATATTACCCCATAAATGATCGTCCAGGCCAGAATATTCCAGAAAACGGCACTATCTCCGCCAAGTACTAGGTGTGGGGAGAGGTCAGAAAAGAAACTGGCGAAGTCAATGGTTAGCCCAATAGCTAGAGGAATTAAGCCCAGAATAACAGCGGATGCCGTTAATAAAACCGGGGTCATTCGAATTCCACCGGCCTCTATGATTGCCTTGCGTAGCGGAAAGCCCCGTTGGCGTAGTTCTTCGGTAAATTCAATCAGTAAGATACCATTCTTAATCACAATACCGGCCAGAGCGAAAATCCCTACCCCTGACATAATGAAGGAGAAAGTCTGATTAAAAATGGTAAAGCCGAGTAATACCCCAATTAACGACAGAATGATCGTACTGAAAATAATGAGGGGCTTTATGGCTGAGTTAAACTGAGTAGCCAATACCAGATAGATTAATAAAATAGCTCCTAAGAAGGCTACTCCCAGGAAGTTAACCGTTTCGGTTTGAGCTTCCTGTTCACCCCCTAAACGAATGGTATAGCCATTGGGCGTTGGAATTTGTTTAATGAGTTCGGTAAGCTGTATGTTGATTTCATTGGCATTGGCACCCGGCACTATGTCAGAACTCAGGGTAATAACCCGTTCCATATTTTTCCGGTTAATCTGGCTGAATGTAGTGGAATAGCTGATGTTTGCTACGGCAGTTAACGGAACCTGGCGAAGCATGCCGCCCATGTTCATATCCCGATAAACGATCTGCTGGCTTAATAATCGTTCAACCTGACTACGGTCATCTGGTTTTAAGCGAAGCATAATGGGGTATTCATCTTTTGCATCGCGAAACTTGCTGATTTCCAGGCCAAAAAGAGCTGTTCGGATCGTCCCGGCAATTTGCTGAGATGAAATACCTTCACGTTCGGCTTTGTTTCGGTCAATCTGAACAATGATTTCGGGTTTATTCGTAACTAGGTCAGACTTCAATTGATCGATGCCCGAAATACCGGCATCCTTAATTTTCTGACGAACGTCTTTTTCCAGTTGCATTAGCGGAGCAAAATCATCGCCTGAAATTTCAATCTGAATGGGTTTGCCCGTTTGAGGGCCATTCTGTTCGCGTTCTACCGAAATTTCAGTTCCGGGAATGTCCTGCATGGTGTTACGTACTTTTTCCAGCAATACCTGGGAAGAAAGTCCGTGACGATCTGTACTCTTCACAAAGGCAACCGTCACTTTCGATTTGTGTGGGGTATCCGAGCGATCTGGATTAAACGGATCGCCAGCATTCTTACCTACGTTCGAAATCACGGAATTAACAATATCCATCGCTTTGTTTTCTTCCAGAATGTTGAATACCCGCTTCTCGATCACTTTTGTAACGCTGTCGGTTACGGTTGCGTCTGTACCAACGGGCATTACGTTATAGATGTAGATATAGTCAGGATCAGCACTTGGAAAAAAAACAACCTGTGGCTGACGAATAGCAACAGCAATGAAGGAGAAAACCAACAAGATAATCGCCGCAACAACAGTCCAGATCGGGCGATACCCCTGAATAATCCAGCTAATCAGGCGTCGATACCCGCTACTTAATTTAGGTAGCAGATTATTCTGGAAGGGTACCAGAATCCGGGGCGTCAGGATAAAATGATTGAAATAATAGAGAAGTAAGAGGAAAACAAAGAAGGTACCTATACCACGATGAGCCAAATAGCCCGCTAATGCTATAGCCAGCAATGCGAACGTAGGCTTACGAAGTTCTTTCCAGTGATTTTTTTCAACATGCTCGCCATGTTCATCTTCATGACGTTTCATAAAGCTTACTGCGAATACAGGATTCATTACATAAGCAACAAAAAGCGATGCAAAAAGGGTGATAATCAGGGTAATAGGTAGAAACTTCATGAACTCGCCCACTATTCCTGGCCAGAATAAAAGTGGGAAGAAGGGGGCAATAGTTGTAAGTGTTCCGGATAATACCGGTACAAATACTTCACCAGCGGCTATTTTCACGGCCTGTTTTATATCCCAGTCTTTGTGCTGGTTGAATAAGCGGTGGGTGTTTTCAATAACAACAATGGCATCGTCCACGACAATCCCAAGCCCCAATAAAAAGGCAAAGAGAACCATCGTATTCAAGGTAAATACCGAGCCAATCATTGGCCCTACCAACGGAAAACACACAAAGGCAACTAAGGTTGAAAGCGGAACGGAAAGCCCAACGAAAATGGCATCCCGAACGCCCATAAAGAACATCAGAACCAGCACTACAAAAATGAAACCCAGGATGACGGTATTGATCAGATCATGAATATCAGACCTGGTACGTTCGGACTGATCGGCAGTAATTTTGATGTTCAAGCCTGCCGGGAAACGGTTTTCCTTGTACTCATCAATAATTTTTTCGATGGATTCAGAAGCCGAAATCAGGTTGGTGCCGGCCCGTTTGATCACATTCAGCGTAACAACTGATTTGTTGTTGAGCCGGGCAAAATCCTGACGTTCCTCGTAACTATCCTGAACGTCGGCTACATCACCAAGGCGGACAATCGCACCGGTAGAACTGCGAATTTGTAGTTCCCGAATCTGGGCAACGTCGGTAAATTCACCTTTTACCCGAAGGGTACGGCGAACCTTATCTACATTCAGTTCACCACCTGAAATATTGATATTTTCACTCTGAACGGCCTGCTGAACGTCATAGAAAGTCAGGCCAGTTGCCTGCATACGAGGCAGATCCATATTAATCTGAATCTCCCGTTCTAAAGCACCCACAATATCAACCCGACTGATTTCAGGAAGGGCCTCGAACGCATCCTGCAGATCTTCGGCGTAATCTTTTAATTTTTGTAATGGATAGTTCCCTGCCAGATTGACGTTCATAATCGGGAACTCCGAAAACTCCACACTCTGAGCCGTTGGGCCTGCATCCAAGCCAGTGGGTAAATCCTGGCGGGCTTTATCAATTGCATCGCGTACGCGTTGTAGGGCTACTTCTGAAGTTACCTCGGGTAAGAATTCTACCAGAATAACCGAAACATCATTCAGCGAATTAGATTTCACGGACTTCACCCCCGAAAGTGATTTCAGCTGCTTCTCGATGGGTTTATTAATTAAGTTTTCGATATCCGCCGGAGCCGTTCCCACATATACGGTATTGATGTATACCTGTGGAACTTTGATGTCAGGAAATTGCTCTTTGGGTAAGTTGCTGTATATCAGTATTCCCGCAAGTGTAATAATGAAGGTAAAGATGTAAACGGTCGTTCGGTTTTCGACACACCAGTTCGTAAACCCAAGGGTTTTATAGTCTTCGAATTTCATAAGTTTTAGAATTAGGTTTTGGAGAACGTTTCTTCAAAGCAATTAATAACTAATGGCTTGTTCGTCAGTTAACTCCTGATAGCCAGAGGTAATCAGTTGATCACTGGCTTTCAGGCCATCCGTTATTTCAATTTTTCCATTGTAGCTTAATCCAGTCTGAACTTTACGAGCCTTTGCTACTTTTTTATTTCCTTCGGTAACGGCCACATACACAATCTGTCCGTCTTCGGTATTTTGAATCAGGTTCTGATCAATTACCAGGGCATTGGATTTGGTTACGTCATTAATCAGCAATTGGGTAAGCATATTGGGTTTCAGCTCTTTGCTGCCAGGCAGGGCGGCTTCAATGCTAAAGGTGCGGGAAAGGGGGTCAACCGTAGTGGATACGAATGTAATGCGAGCCTGAATTTCTTTGTTTAAATCGGGTAACTTGAGCGTTACTGCGTCCCCTTTACGAACATTCGCTACATAGGTATCCGCAACATTCGCTACGGCTTTTAGTGAGCTTAAGTTTACCACGCGGGCAATCCCGACTCCTGGTGTTCCCATCATCCCAACTTTACCATCTACTTTTTCTACGACTCCGGCAATTGGCGAAACAACTCTTGACTGACCGACCTGAGCCTGTAGCGTAGCAATGCGTTTTTCGAGGGCTTCTTTGTTGTTTTTGGTCTGTAGGTATTGAATTTCTGTGCCGATTTGCTGATCCCACAGGCGTCTCTGTTTTTCATACAAGGTATTGGCTAGCGAGAGCTGGTTTTTAGTCTCCTCAATGGATTCCCGCAGGATTTCGTCGTCAATCTTGGCTAGTAACGTACCGACATTGACGGCATCGCCTTCTTTTACATAGACGGCTTTAATCACGCCTGCCGTTTGAGGACTAACAGAGACATTATTCTTGGCATCAATGGTACCCTGAACTTCAATAAAGTGCTGGAAAGTTGTCGGCGTTAATGGCGTGACGGCTACGTTTTTTACTTTCGTTTCTTCGGCTTTTTTAGGGTCTAGTTTCGCGATTTCACTTTCAAGTGTTTTGATTTTGGCAGCAATTTCGGTTTGCTGTTTCTGCAGGTTGGCTAACTCTTCTTTCTTTCCTTCGAGATCCTCTTTTTGCTGTGAGCAAGCGGCTAATAGTATGGTTGCCAGAATAATGTATTGCGATTTCATTTGTACGTTTTTCGAGTGATTAATCATTGTAGAGTTTACCAAGAGCCTTATCAAGATCAACTTTGGCTACCAGAGTATTATACAGGGCGGTATAGTAATTGGTCTGTGATTCACGGAAGCTGGCTTCTGCATCAATTACCTCAATGTTCGAACCAACCCCTTCCCGATATTTAATCTGAGTAACCCGAAGAACTTCCTGTGCTAGCTCCAGATTACGTTTTTGTTCTTGCAGGGTAAACCAGTAATTCCGTACCTGAATTTCTGCCTGATTAATCTGTAAATCAATGGTTTGTTCAAGTAGCTTAATGTTATTCTCTACTTTCAGCAAGTTACTCCGAGATTGAGAAAGTTTGTATCTGCGGGAAAATCCATCAAAAATGGGCACATTGATATTGAGCCCAACAGCACCCGCTTCTAGCCACGGACGCGTAATAAAGCGAACCACACTTTGCCGGCCATTGTAGTATCCATAATTGCCTGTCAACGATAGGGTAGGAACATTACTGAGGCGTACGTTCTCTACGTCAATGGCTTGTAACGCTCGCTGGGTTAATAGCGTTGAATACTCAATCCGATCGGTGTATTGAGTTTGCAGTTTGTGTTCAGGTATCATCGATTCCTCAAAAAGAGCCTTCGAAAGCTTTTCATTCAGCTGCATGGGTTGATCCAGGGGATAACCCATCTGATACTTCAGCAAAATATAAGATAGCTCCTGTAAGCGTTCCACATTCTGTTTTTCAGTAGAAAGGTTATTTCGCTGAACTTCAATACGTTGCACGTCCAGTTTTTCAACTAGTCCTTCTGCGTTTGAAGCTTTGGTATTTCGTAATAAGGTATCCAGGCGGGCCAGATTAACACCTAGCAGGGCTAGCCGTTCTTCGTTTACCAATACGCTATAGTAGGCTTTGGTTACGTTTTCTGCGGTTGTGATACGGCTAGCCGTGCTATTTTTCGTCGCCAGGTCTGTATAGACTTTAGCGGCTTTAAGCCCTAGTAAATACGAGCTACTGAAAAGTAACCAGTTTAAATTGGCAATAGCATTTGAGGTATAACGCACCCCTCCCAGGGTTAAGGCCGTTTCCTGATCGGGGTCAGCGGGAGCAGGGCCGCCAAAGCTTACCCCTGGTGGTAAAAAGAAAGGCTGTGCTTTAATGGTATGAGACAGGCCTAAGGCTACTGTTAACTGAGGTAAGCCGCTGGCTTTTACTTCACCAATTCGGGCTTTGGCAATGGCAAGATCCAGTTGGGAGCTGGCAACGTTTCGATTGTTCTTGATGCCATAGTCAACGGCTTCTTTCAGAGAAAAGGCTTGTTGAGCCTCACTGTGAATGGACAGAAAGAATAGAAACAGAAGGCCCCACTTCATTAAGTAGAGTGTTTTCATAGAGTAATAAGCAAGCAGAGAAGTAAAGGGTTATACAGAAAGAAAAAGGGGTTAGCAGGTTGATAATTCAAAAACAGGATTAATCATGAAAAAAATAATCAGACAAAAGGCTTCAAAAATAGGCAAAGTATCTAAAGGTTAATGTGGGAATCCTGGCTTCATGGCTATACGTAAAGGCTCAGCACTTGATTAAACAGTACCTACTACCCTTACTTAATGTAACTAAAGGTATGGATAGACTATAAATCTCGGATGAGCCGTTCGATTACAGGTATGAAAATACGGGAACGGCGGTTAAATACGTAGGAATGGTTATTGACAAAGATTGAAAGTACCTTGAAGGTCAAGGCGAACTATAAAAATGAACAATAATTATACTTGATTACACGGCAAACGTAACCAAAACAATGCGATTTATCACTTTGAGGTCAAAAAAAGTATACAAAAGAATAAGAAAATACGCTTGGCTGATTAAAAAGAATGGACAAGAAACGAGAAGTAAAGTGAACGATTTTTGGTTAGGGTTTCTGTAAACGTTTTATTAGTACAGCAATATCCTCTTCTGAGAAATAATTATGGCAGAACTAATAAAGCTGCGTATTCGGGAAATTAAGACAGAAACAGCGGATAGTAAAAGTTATATACTGGAAACGCTGGATGGCCTGCCATTGCTTTATAAAGCAGGTCAATTCCTGACGCTCTTGCTAGAGCACCAGGGTAGGGAGGTTAGACGATCGTATTCGTTAAGTTCTACTCCGGGGATTGATCCTTTTCCTGTTGTAACGATCAAGCGGGTAACGAATGGCGAAATCTCCCGCTGGATACTTAATACCTGGCAAGTAGGAGATGTTATTGACAGTTTAGCCCCGGCAGGACGATTCGTTTTACCTTCTGAAGGATCAAATGACTTATTCTTATTTGCGGCCGGAAGTGGCATTACTCCCGTATTTTCCTTACTTAAAAGCTTATTAAGAGAGCAACCCAAACGGCGAATCCTACTGTTCTATAGTAACACTAATCTGGCTGGTACTATTTTTAAAGCGGAGCTTGACCAACTCGTCCATCAGTATTCAAATCATCTAACGATTGAATATATCTGGAGTAATCCGCCGGAGCCATTCCCGCACCGTCGCCTCAATAACATGCTTGTAGAGCGACTGGTATTCCAGTACTATCAACCCGATCATGGAATACCTGATTTCTATCTGTGTGGGCCGGAAGATTATATGCGGATGGTACGGATTGTGTTACTTTTTTTGGGGTTTCCGGCGGAAGCCATTCGAAAAGAAAATTTTGTGATTGACGTTACGCCTCCTGCCATTCCGGAAGGATTTGGAGTAGACGCAGAAGTAGAAATTCAGTATCATGGAAAAAGGCATAAGATACACGTCGAAGCGGGAATGTACATTCTAACGGCGGCTTTGCGGGCAGGCATTTCATTGCCGTTTAGTTGTCGCGGAGGGCGTTGTAGTACGTGTGTTGCTCATTGTGTGAAAGGAAAAGTAAAAATGACAATTAATGATGTACTGACCGAACGCGAAATGGCCGAAGGCGAAATGCTAACCTGTACGGCACTCGCGGAGACAGATAAAGTTATTATCCAGCTATAAGAGGAATAGGGTACTCTGAACGTATAAATTTAATACCTTAATTATTTTTTGAAACGTACGATTTCTGTTTTAAGCCCAAACAAGCGGTTTTCTTACCTATTACTGCTACTGGCTTGTTTGATTCGCTAGATTATAATTGTGTATATCACTTCTTCTGTATTTGTTTTGTGTTTTATAACCATGTTTATTTCAAGGATAATTATGAAAAAACCTTTCCTCCGGCTTTTCGTTGCTGGATGGCTATTGGCTGGGCTAAATGGAGTTGTAGTGGCTCAGTTTAGTACCGTACAGCAAACCGTACCTCTAAACGACCTGAGTGCTTTTCAATCAACGGGCTCGGCTAAAAACTGGAAGATTGTTGGCGATGTTTCGGCCGACTTGCAACAGAAAGAAATTCTTACTACCAAGCCAGGGTCCGGAATCCTGGTAAACACCCCCGATCCACAGAACCGTGCCAATCTTCTGACTACTTTTGAGCATGGCGACATCGATGTAGAGTTTGACTTCATGATGGCCGTACACTCTAATTCGGGTTTTTATCTTCAGGGGCGTTACGAAATTCAGTTGTTAGACAGTTGGGGAGCTAAAGTAGCTGCTTATGGTGACGTAGGTGGTATTTACAAGCGTCGGGAATTACCTTCAGGCCGCTTGTACGAAGGCCATGCTCCCCGGATTAATGCGGGGAAAGCTCCCGGCCTGTGGCAACATATGGCTATTTCTTTCCAGGCCCCTCGTTTTGATGCCGCCGGTAAGAAAATTGCCAATGCCAAAGTGCTGAAAATTGTTTTGAATGGGGTAACCATTCATGAAAACGTAGAGTTATCGGGCCCAACGGGTGGACCTATTTCAGAACAGGAAGCCGCTAAGGGGCCGATTATGATTCAGGGCGATCATGGTGCGGTTGCGTTTCGCAATATGCAGTATCGGAGTTATACCGAAACCGACCCGCAACTAACCACTATTCAGTATAAAGTGTATGCTCCGACCAATACCGAAACCTTTGAGGATATCCCGGATTTTTCAAAACTAAAAGCTACCAGCAGTGGCTCAATTGATGAACTTACCTGGGATGTGGCCAATCAGACTAACAATTTTGGCTTATTATATACTGCGAAGCTAAAAGTGCCTACCGCCGGTGAATATAAATTTGTGCTGAATGCAGGTGGAAAAGCTAGTCTGAAAGTAAACGGGCAGGGAGTAATTAAGCCTGGTGCCGAGTCAGGAACTATCAAATTAGCTGCTGGTGAAGTTCCGGTAGAGCTGGCTTATGTAAAGCGGGAAGAATGGGTACGCCCAGCATTAGGGTTGCTCGTGGAAGGCCCGGGTTTTCGGCAGAGTTCTTTACAGGCAGCGGCCTCCATGTTATCGGCTCCTGAAACCGATCCAATCCTGATTGATGCAAAGGAAAATACCGTTACCCGTAGTTTCATGGATTATTACCGTGAGGGGAAACGTGAAAAACGTATTGTACATGCCGTTCAGGTAGGCTCACCTGAGGGCATTCATTACACATTTGATTTGGATAACGGAGCCTTAGCTCAAGCCTGGCGGGGTGATTTTCTGGATGCGACACCCATGTGGCACGATCGGGGAGATGGCTCTTCGCGTCCGCGTGGGGTGCTGATACCTTTTAATGATCAGCCTGATTTTGCTGTATTGCCTTCTGCTACCCAGGATTGGCCTTTGCCGACGGAAGGCGGCGTGTTTCAGCCAAAAGGATATGATTTAGATGAAAATGGTTTCCCAACCTTCAACTATATGTATTATGGTAGTTCGGTAGAAGATGCCATTCGCCCAGCAGAAGGGAATAAATACCTTACTCGTACCATCACAGTGAAAAACCCAGCCGCTAATTTATATCACTTACTGGCTACTGGTAAAGAAATTACGGAAGTACAACCCGGCTTATATGCAGTAAATGATAAGGCCTATTATATACGGGCAGCGGGAGCGAAGCTTCGTACTTCAGGAGATCATCAGGAACTGATTATGCCTGCTAACGCTGGAGTAATTAAATATGATATCCTTTTCTAAACGATATATAAGAAAACACATCACAATGAAACGGATTTTAAAAGCAACGTTCCTCAGTTTAGGCCTAGCTACTGCAGCATTTGCTCAGGATAGTTCGCCGGCGGAGAGCGATTTATATAAAATTGTAAAAGTTAGTACGCCTGAAGGGATTATCCTCGAGGTTGGGGGCATAGCATCCATGCCGAATGGAGACATGGCTGTTTCTACGCGTAGGGGAGAAATCTGGGTAATTGAAAATCCCAGCAGCCCTCGCCCGTTCTTTCGGAAATATGCCAGTGGCTTACACGAAATTCTGGGTCTGGTTTGGAAAGATGGTTCATTCTATTGTGCACAACGCGGAGAGTTAACCAAACTTACCGACAGTAATGGCGACGGCAAAGCAGATAAGTATGAGACAGTGTATGCCTGGCCCATTTCAGGGCATTATCACGAATATAGTTTTGGGCCTAAAATTACTCCTGATGGTGCTTTTTTCGTGAGTGCCAACGTAGCCTTTGGTGACGAAGAATGGTGGCGTGGAGAAAGCCGGGTGCCTTACCGTGGCTGGATCATGAAGATTTACCCCGATGGAAAAATGGAGCCCTGGGCAACGGGGATGCGTTCACCCTGTGGTTTAGGTATGATAAATGGGGAGCTATTCTACACAGATAACCAGGGGGACTGGATGGGCTCAGGTGGCGTATGGCACGTGAAAAAAGGGGCATTCGTTGGCCACCCCGCAGGTTTGCGTTGGACCAATCTACCCAATTCACCGGTTAAACTGAGCCAGGAAGAATTCTTCAAAACCTATGACGAACGCCGTCGTAGAGATGCGAATAACCGGGCCATTAAACCCGAAAACGATGCCACAGAAAAAACACCCCTGCTGCTTTATGAAGCGAAAAAGAAGTTTCCAGAAATTCAGTTACCTGCAGTTTGGTTACCTCACGGAGTATTAGGGATTTCAAATTCTGAAATCATCAGTGATGATACCCACGGAGCTTTTGGCCCTTTTGCTGGACAGTTGTTAGTTGGGGATCAGGGACAATCTAAAATCATGCGGGTTTTCCTGGAACAGGTAAATGGTGAGTATCAGGGAGCCGCCTTTGATTTTCGCTCGGGTTTCCAGTCGGGCGTGTTGCGTATGACTTTTGCTAAGGACCATTCTCTTTTCGTAGGAGAAACAAACCGGGGCTGGGGGTCTGCGGGTGAGGCAAACGAAGGTTTACAACGCTTGGTATGGACGGGTAGAACGCCTTTTGAAATGAAGGCTGTTCGAGCCATGCCCGATGGTTTTGAAGTAGAGTTTACGCAACCGATTGATAAGGCTACCGCAGAAGACCTTGCCAGCTATAAAGTAAAGAGCTTCATTTACAAGTATCACGCTGTGTATGGTAGCCCAACCATCAACGAACAGGAAAATGCTGTGAAAGGCGTTAAAGTATCAGAAGACGGGTTGAAAGTTCGGGTAGTTGTGGAGGGCCTACGTCAGTATTATGTACACCAGTTAACACTCGATGGCATCCGGGAGAAAAATAATAAGTGGAGCCTGGTGCACCCTAATGCTTACTATACACTGAATAATATCCCAGCAGGTGATAAATTGAGTCTGAATGAAACCAGCACTAAAAACTCAACAGCTGCAAGTTTATCCAAGAAAACTACGCCTGTTACGAGTGCGACTAAGCCGGGGGGAGCGAAAACAGCCGCTACGAAGGTACTGACGTTTGAAGAGGTAAAGCCGCTTCTAACCAAGTATACTTGTCTGGCTTGTCACAATACCGAGAAACGTCAGGTAGGGCCAGCCTATCGTGAGGTGGCTAAACGGGGGTATTCAAACGCAAAAATTGTAGAACTGATTTATAACCCGAAGCCAGAAAACTGGCCCGGTTATGCAACGCCGATGGCACCAATGCCTCAGGTACCGAAAGGCGATGCTCTGAAAATTGCTGCCTGGATCAACTCTCTGAAAAATCAGCCAGAAAAGGCAAATCCGTAAGTAACGAAACCTCGTACCAAAAAGGGCAGCGTTATCAGACGCTGCCCTTTTTGGTATAGATTCTCGTTGGAAACAGATTTATCAAACGCCAATCTGGTTAGGTAATAACTTTCGATATTGAACCATATTATCTGAATCGAAGCAAACGAATACAACGCGGTCAAACGCTTTAGGATTGTTTTCCAGAAAAGTTTCAACGGTATAAACGGCTACGGGTGCCGCCAGATTTTTAGGATAGCCGTAAATGCCGGTGCTAATGTTTGGAAATGCAATAGTTCGTAACCCATTTTCCATGGCTAGCTTTAAGCTATTACGGTAACAATTGGCTAATGCTTCCGCTTCTTTTTTTCTTCCGCCATTCCACACCGGGCCTACGGTATGAATCACTTTCTTAGCGGGAAGGTTACCCGCGGTAGTAATAACTGCTTCGCCGGGAGAGCATTCTCCCTGACGATTCCTTATTTGTTCACATTCTTGCAATATAGCTGGGCCACCAACCCGATGAATGGCTCCATCCACACCGCTACCACCTACAAGTGACGAGTTTGCTGCATTGACAATTCCATCAACGTGTTGCTGAGTAATGTCTCCCTGAATAACTTCAATCATAAATTTTTACAGTTAACATGGATGATGCGAATATAGCGGTATAACGATACCAGGCTACTTACTAATATCTAACATCGCTTTTAACCCTTTAAGGGCTTTTAGGCGGGTTTCTTCGGGAATATTAATTTCTGGCATTTCGTAATACATACAGTTATATAACTTTTCCAGTGTATTCATCTTCATATAAGGACATTCAGAGCAGGCACAGAAGTTATTTTCATTCGCCGGAGCCGGGATAATTTTTTTATCCGGATTGGCCAGCTTCATCTTGTGCATAATACCCGCTTCGGTTGCTACAATAAACTCAGTATGCAGAGAAGTTTCAACGTAAGTCAGTAGCCCCGTTGTACTCCCTACGTAATCTGCCGCTAAGAGAATATCTTCTTTGCACTCAGGGTGGGCAATCAACAGAGCATTGGGGTATTCAGCCCGAAGAGCGGCCAGTTTCTCACGCGAAATATCAATATGGACAATACAGGCACCATCCCATAAAATCAGTTCCCGATTCAGTTTTTTCGAAACAAAGCGACCCAGATTGGCATCAGGAGCAAAAATAACCTGACGGTCTTTCGGAATAGAGTCAACGACTTTCAGAGCATTTGACGAAGTACAGATAATATCCGTCATGGCTTTAATATCCGCAGTACAGTTAATATAGCTTACTACTAATGCATCTGGGTATTGAGCTTTGAAGGCAGCAAACTCAGCGGCGGGGGCGGAGTCGGCTAGTGAGCAACCCGCGTTTAGGTCTGGAATAATGACTTTCTTGTCAGGATTAAGGATTTTAGCGGTTTCACCCATGAAGTGCACTCCGCAGAAAACAATCATATCCGCAGAAGTTTGTTCAGCCGCCTGAGCTAATCCCAGACTATCTCCTACGAAATCAGCCAGATCCTGAATTTCGCCGTCTACATAATAATGAGCCAGAATTACCGCATTCTTTTCCTTCTTCATCCGAAGGATTTCCCCTTTCAGGTCTATGTTTTTGGGCACCGAGCGACTGATATAGCCAATTTTATTGACTTCCTGTTCGGGGCTCATTGGAAATACAGCAGGCATCGTGTTTTGTTTTCTGTTTGGGGTTTTCAGTTTTCAGAGGAAGTACCTCTGTGAGCCGTTAACCTATTTTTGTTCGTTGTTATTCTAATAATTACCAAGCCTTTAGACTTAAATCAAGGCTATTAACGTGATGCGTTAATGCTCCTACCGATACATAATCTACGCCACATTCGGCGTATGCTCGAATCGTCGTTTCATTAATCCCTCCGGAAGCTTCGGTGGCGTATCTGCCAGCAACCCGGCCAACAGCTTCCCGAATTGTATCATAATCGAAGTTATCAAACATGATCCGTTGCAGAGCCTGGGTTTTTCCTATCTCTAAAACCTCATCGAGCTCTTTCAAGTTTCGTACTTCTATTTCAATCTGTAAGTTTCTGCCAGTAGATTTTAAATAATCGTTGGCTTTCGTAATGGCTGCGGCAATGCCGCCTGCATAATCTACGTGATTATCTTTAATGAGAATCATGTCATACAGAGCATACCGATGGTTTACGGCTCCGCCAATACGAGTTGCCCACTTTTCACATATACGAAAATTAGGAGTGGTTTTACGCGTATCCAGAAGTTTACAGGGCAGATCAGCAATTAAGTCGGCCAGGCTTCGGGTATAAGTAGCGATACCACTCATGCGTTGCATACAGTTTAACACTAGCCGTTCGGCTTTCAGAATGGACTGCGAACGCCCGGCAACGGTTAAGACGATATCACCCTTCTGGATACGGGCTCCGTCTTCCAGCAAGATGTTAACTGCCAGGTCAGGATCAACCTGCCTGAAAATTAAAGTTGCCAGTTCGACGCCCGCTAATAGGCCTGTGTCTTTTACCAAAAGGCGAGCCCTTCCCTGTGCTTCTGCCGGAATAGTGGCCAGTGAAGTATGGTCGCCATCGCCGACATCTTCCTGCAAGGCTAATATTATGAACTCGTGAATATCCTGTCCGTACATATTCTGCTACTGCCTTCGTTTAAGGAAGGCAAGATTTGGGAAGCGAAAGTAGGGAATTTCTTTATTTTCCTGTTCGAACTCCATTATTAATGGCCTAGCCTACACTCCCATATGAAAAAAGATACTGCCAGGAAACGATATAAAATGGAGATTAGTAGCTTTCCCATCCAAACTATTATGATAAAATGTTTTAGCTTACAAAGCTATTTCAGGTTTTAGGGGCCGAATTGGGGCGGAGAAGCTACCGATTGGCGTGACGAAGTTATTCTGAATGAGGATAATTAATCCGATCAAAAAGATAGAGCTTTTGCAAAAAAGTTTTATTTTCGTCCCCGCAAATGAAAAATCCTCGTAACATAT
>JASGGE010000063.1:0-20932 GCA_047605205.1 Siphonobacter sp. | reverse complement strand
CTCGTTGCAAAGCGTAGTCTTCTTTTCCGTACTTTACCAGTACCCGATAGTGTGACTGCAAGGCTGTCCAGAAGGTTTTATTTTCAATATATGGAATGCCGTGGTCTTGGGCACTCTGGCGTACAATCTTTGAGATTTCAGGGTAATGAATATGGCAAATCTTCGGGAACAGGTGGTGTTCAATCTGGAAGTTTAAGCCTCCGCAAAAGAATGCGGCTATTGCACTATCGCAGGCAAAATTGGCGGTTGTTTGCATTTGGTGTATGGCCCAGGCTTCTTCAATGTTACCTTCTTCATTCGGTTCGGGAAAACTGGTATGCTCTACAATGTGGGCTAGCTGAAACACTAATCCAAGTACCAAGCCTTCAAAAAAGTGCATTACTAAAAAGCCAATTACAAATTGCCACCAGGTAATAGAAAGACAAACGAGGGGCAAAACGATAAACATAGTATAGTAAATCGCTTTATAAAAAAAGAGATTAAAATATTCTTCGCGAGGGTGGTGCCGGTTACAGGTTTGGCCGATATCATTTTTAAAAAACTTCAGATAATCTTTTCGAAGTACCCAGCTCAAAGACGCCAATCCATACAGGGCAAATGCGTAGATATGCTGATAGCGATTGATTGCATTGACGGGCTCATCGTTTGTTACCCGCACCAAACCCGGAGCGATCTCCAGATCTTCATCATGACCAGGGATATTGGTATAGGTATGGTGCACAATATTGTGCGTAATACTCCATACGTAGGGGTTTCCCCCGATCAGATTAAAGGTTAAACCTAATACACGGTTTAATTTACTATTACTTGTAAAAGAACCATGTACAGCATCATGGCAAATATTAAAACCAATAAACGCACATGTCATGCCTAGTCCGATCGAGAGCAGGAGCATTACCCATACATTAAACTGATTTGAAATGATTAAACCGTAAAGACCAAAGAAAAGAACCATGAAGAATACCGCTTTTAGCCACATGGCTCGATTGGCATGCTTTGGAATGTTGTTTTCTTGGAAGTAAGCGTCAACGCGATGACGAGTGTCAGAAAAAAAAGCAGATCGTTTTTTGTCTACAAAACGGAGTTTAGACATTCAGAAGTGTTTATATACAGACGTTCGAAATTGATAAATCAATAGGAAAGTGGCTCACTAAAATAACGAAGCTTTTTTAGAAAGCTTATAAAAAAACACGAACTTTCTGAAGCTCGTGTTTTGAAAATAGTTAATAGGCTCATTACTAGCTTTCTAGCTTCAGAACGGCCATAAAAGCTTCCTGTGGAATTTCTACGTTACCAACCTGACGCATCCGTTTTTTACCTTTTTTCTGCTTTTCAAGAAGCTTCCGTTTCCGACTGATATCGCCCCCATAACACTTCGCCAATACGTCTTTACGTAGGGCTCTTACCGTTTCTCGGGCAATAATTTTCTGGCCTATTGCTGCCTGAATAGCAATTTCAAACTGCTGACGTGGTAATAATTCACGAAGTTTTTCACACAGCCGTTTTCCCCATTCGTACGCTTTATCACGGTGAACAATGGCTGAGAGGGCATCTACCTTTTCACCATTCAGCATAATATCGAGCTTCACCATGTCACCTTCCCGAAAGCCAAGATATTGATAATCGAGGGAGGCATACCCACGCGAAATGGTTTTCAAACGATCAAAGAAATCAAATACAACTTCTGAAAGTGGCATTTCAAACTGAAGCTCAATCCGGTCTGCCGTTAGATATACCTGGTTTTTCAGAACGCCTCGTTTATCCATGCATAACTTCATGATTGTCCCCACGTACTCTGCCTTGGTAATAATCTGGGCAGCAATAAAGGGCTCTTCAATGGAGTCAATATGGTTGGGTTCGGGCATTTCAGAAGGAGCCGAAACTTTCAGTAACTCATCGCGGGTCGTTTTAACGTGAAACTGTACCGAGGGCACCGTTGTGATTACGGTCATATCAAATTCCCGCTCGAGCCGCTCCTGTACAATCTCCATATGAAGCATCCCCAGGAAACCACAACGAAATCCAAAACCAAGAGCCGCCGATGTTTCAGGTTCCCAGATCAGAGCCGCATCATTCAGTTGCAATTTCTCCATGGCTTCCCGTAACTCCTCAAACTCACTGGTATCTACCGGATAAATACCGGCAAATACCATGGGTTTTACGTCTTCAAACCCTTTAATAGCTTCGGTTGCCCGGTTATCCATCCGGGTAATGGTATCCCCTACTTTTACTTCTTTCGCGGTCTTAATACCTGAAATCAGATACCCTACATCCCCCGTTTTGATAACGTCCCGAGGTTCTTTTTCCAGGCGTAACACTCCTACTTCATCAGCGAAATATTCACGGCTGGTTGCCATGAATCGGATCTTATCCCCTTTCCGAATTTCACCATTGTATACGCGGAAGATAACTTCAATGCCACGATATGAATTGAATACCGAATCGAAAATCAGGCCTTGCAAAGGGCCATTGGGATCACCTTTAGGGGCTGGAATGCGGTGTATGATCGCATGTAAAATAGCATCAATTCCTATTCCTTCTTTAGCTGAAGCATGAATAATATCCGAACGTTCACAACCAATTAAGTCGACAATCTGATCAGATACTTCTTCGGGCATCGCTCCGGGTAGATCAATTTTATTCAGAACCGGAATAATTTCCAGGTCGTGTCCTAAGGCTAGATATAGATTACTAATCGTCTGAGCCTCAATTCCCTGAGAGGCATCTACTACTAACAAAGCTCCCTCACAGGCCGCAATTGATCGGCTTACTTCATAGCTAAAATCGACGTGACCAGGGGTGTCAATCAGGTTTAGTACATACTGTTGCCCCTCCAGACGGTAATCCATCTGAATGGCGTGTGATTTAATGGTAATACCCCGTTCCCGTTCGAGATCCATATCGTCGAGCAACTGATTTTGCATCTGACGTTGTGAAACCGTCTGGGTGCGTTCAATCAGGCGGTCTGCCAGGGTACTTTTCCCGTGGTCAATGTGGGCAATAATGCAAAAATTGCGAATGTGATTCACGTGTTCTTTTTTCGGTTAAATAGCTAAAGCAATTGGCTTATAGCGTTTGGCATGCCGATGAGACAGTCCGAGATACCCTTCTTCACTTCATCCTCAAACCAATCTCCAAAAATACACTCATTCTCTCGAAAAGTCACAAGGTGCTCCTAAGATAAGGCTTCAATTGAGTTTATAAAACCTAATTTAATCCCAAAACTCAACTCTTTAACTAATATTGTGATGCCGTTTGTATTTGGAGTTTAACGTTTTGTAATGCTTATTTCAGCTTAAAAAATCATATACGTTCTATTTGCACCAACCCATCTGCAAACCCTAATTTGGTATTTATGAAGAGAGTCTTTGGTATTTTATTGTTATTTAGCTGCATTCAGTCGCTCAAAGCCCAAACCGTTCGTGATTTCAAAAATGATAGCCTGCAACGAGCTTATAACCGCGAAACCATTTTACTATTAAATGGAGGCAGTCGATTTGCGAAGGAAAGACGGGTGTATTCTTCAGGCCCCAGGCAGATTTATCTCCAAAAGCAATTTGAATTTTCGCCTAACGGCCTGGATCAGTTTCGTCAATATCGCAAATTCAAAACAATCTCAACCATTATGACTGTCGCTAGTGTCGGAACTGCGGTAATTGGCTTAACCAGTACCCGAAAAAGTAATGCATATTGGGCCTGGTGGGGAGCGGGTATCGTTATTGGTCTTGGAAATGGGGTTGTATCAAGTATGGGAAACAATCATTTACAACAAGCCCTATGGATTCGTAACCGCGATGCACTTACCACAGCCCAATAGTACCTGGTGCTGCATTCTCACTGAAAAAAGAGCCTTTCTTCTGCATTTAATCTTGGCAATACCAAACCACTTATCAGCTAATCAAAAACCATATTCAATTTCTCCCAAATGATATACACTTTCAACAAACTATGGAGTATCCTTGTTGTAGTTGGCTTTTTTGCGATATCGACAGAGAGCTTTGCTCAGTCAAGCCCCTCCGCCGACTCGCTTTATATCCGCCAGCATTATACGAAAATTGAGCGGATGATTCCCATGCGAGATGGGGTGAAGCTCTTTACTTCTATTTATCTGCCTAAAGACGATACGAAAAAGCATCCTATTATGCTCGATCGTACGCCTTACAGCGTGGCTCCGTACGGAGAGGATAAGTATAAGATGAACATTGGCCCTTCGATGTTATTTGCTCACGAAGGCTATATTATTGTTTATCAGGATGTTCGGGGACGTTTTATGTCAGAAGGAACTTTTGTACCGGTAAAGCCTTTCATCGAAAAGAAGTCTTCGAATAAAGAGGTTGATGAAAGCTCTGACACCTACGATACCATTGATTGGTTAATCAAAAATCTGCCCAATCATAACGGCAAAGTAGGTACCTGGGGCATTTCAGCACCGGGTTTCTACACGACCATGACGGCCATTGATGCCCACCCGGCCCTGAAAGCCGCCTCGCCTCAGGCTCCCGTAACTGACTGGTTTATGGGCGATGACCGGCACCACAACGGGGCCTTCTTCCTCATGGGAACCTTTGCCTTCCTTTCTTCGTATGGCATGCCGCGACCGGAGCCAACGGTTAAGGGAGCCCCTGGGTTTTCGGCCTATGGTACACCTGATTCATATCGGTTTTACCTGAATATTGGGCCAATTAAAAACATTGACCAGACTATTTTCAAGGGACAGAATTTCATCTGGAACGAAATGATGACCCACGAGTCTTACGATAGTTACTGGCAAGCTAAAGCAGTAGTCCCTCACTTAAAGAACATCAAACCGGCCGTATTGACGGTGGGGGGCTGGTTCGATCAGGAAGACCTCTACGGACCCTTGAAAACTTTCGCTGGCATCGACAAACAAAGCCCCGCTACTGCCAACTTCCTGGTCATGGGGCCCTGGATTCACGGCAGCTGGTCCCGAGGCAAAGGCGACCTCCTGGGCAATATCCGCTTTGACTCGGAAACCGGTCCGTTCTACCGGGAGCAAATTGAACTGGCTTTCTTCAATCATTTCCTCCAAGACGGAGCCGATCCCGCCCTGCCCAAAGCTTACATCTTTGAAACCGGTTCCAACCAGTGGAAAAAATACGAAGCCTGGCCCCCGAAACAATCTCAGGAAAAAAACCTGTATTTCCATCCCAATGGCAAGCTCTCCTTCGAAGCTCCCACTAGCTCTAAAATCCCCTTCGCCGAATACCTGAGTGATCCGGCAAAACCCGTTCCCTATACTAATGAAATCCGGATCATTCGCGGAGCCGATTTCATGTACGAAGACCAACGCTTTGCCGCCACCCGTCCGGATGTGCTGGTATATGAATCGGAGGTCTTAACCGAAGATGTGACCATTTCAGGCAATGTCGCGGCGGATCTGTTTGTAGCCACCACGGGAACGGATGCTGACTTTGTCGTCAAGCTGATTGATGTGTATCCGGATGATGCTCCCAACAACAGTCCGATTACCAACACGAAGATGGGCGGGTTTCAGTTGTTGATTCGCGGCGAAGTGATGCGGGCGAAATTCAGAACGAGTTTCTCAAAACCCGAGGCAATGGTACCGGGAAAGGTGACCGAGCTGAAGTTTGATATGCAGGATGCGGCTCACTGCTTCAAAAAAGGACACAAAATTATGGTGCAGGTCCAGAGCAGCTGGTTTCCCCTGGTAGACCGCAATCCCCAGAAGTTTGTCAACATTTATCAGGCCAGTGAGGCCGATTTTCAGAAGGCCACTCACCGCGTCTATGCTACCCCAAGCCAGCCTTCACATGTTAAAGTGAGGGTTGTCAAGTAACCCTTCACCCCAAAAAAGGCGGAAATTCCGCCTTTTTTGGGGTGTGAAAAATATTTTTCCCTATTTTCACCAGCAACTGATAACCTTATTAAAGCTGCAGATATTGATAATTAAACGAATATCTGTAGTATGCTATTCAACAGTCCAGCTTTTGCAGTATTAGCCTGTATTACTTTCATTTTATACTACTCTCCAATTAAATGAAGTCATTCAGAGGTAAAGCAGGCTCCTAATTTATTTGCCTTACCCGAAAACATATACTAATCAGAAGTAAATAGAATAATGCGGAAATCAAATGAATTGTATAATTATAATGAATGTATTACATTATAATGAATACTTAAAAACAAAAATAAATCTATTGGAGAATCAAGGCATTAAGATTGTATTTTTTGAAATACCTTTTTATCATGACGCAGAATATTTGAAGCGTCCGGTGTTTTTAAGAAATCAATTTCATTCTTTTTTCCCGCCTTCAGCTTATAATTATATTCCATTAATTATATTCCATTATCAAACGAAGTATATCAAACAACAGATGGCTTACGTCTATCTGGAAAAGAAGCTGCCCGATATACCCATTATTTTCTTACTCAATTACAAAATTTGAATATCCGTTAAATACTTAATATTTTATCTGACTGGAATATTTTATCTTCATTAATCCACTATAAATACTTGACATTCAAAACGATTTCTCTCATTAATAATATCTTAAAAATAACCTATTATACTATCAATATCCACTCCTTTCAAACAATTGATTATTCCTGAAGGTAGCTTCAATTCACGACGAGTTTTAAAAATACTCGCTTTTGTTTTGGTGACTTATAGCTGAAAACAAGTTTCTCCACACTATAGCTGATCTATAAATATCACTTCATTCCCTTATTCCAATTTATTATTAGCATTTTACAGCATTCTATAAAATATTCTTTAAGATAATAGCACAACACGTTAGCATTTCTTCTGTCTTGCACTAACTTTGAAAGGTACATCCACGGCTACCCCGCGGGTCGTCATCAGTCTCCTGTTAACCATCTTTTGAAGGATATGAATTTCAAACGGGCATTTCCGGTAAAATACTCATTCTGCTTACCTTTTATTCTAGTTTTTGCCTTAGTCACTGCTTCTGTTAAGGCTCAGTCCATCCCGAAACCCGAAGAAACACTGGGCTTCAAAGTCGGAGCCGATTACAAACTAGCTACGTACGAGCAGTCGTTGGCTTACTTCCAAAAACTGGATGCAGCCAGTGATTTAATTCAGATGGAGTATGCTGGCAAAACCTCTGAAGGTCGCCCCTGGTATTTTGCCGTCATCTCATCTAAAGAAAATCTGGCGAATTTATCGAAGTATCGGAATATTGCTCAGCGTCTGGCCCATCCGGCGGGGCTTACCGATACCGAAGCTAAAAAGTTAGCCGCCGAAGGCAAGCCCTTTGTCCATATTGATGGGGGCTTACATGCTTCAGAAGTTGCCGGTGCCCAACATACTATTTCGTTAGCGTATGAAATGCTGAGCAAAGCCAATGAGCCTCAGATCAAACACATTCTGGATAATGTCATTTTACTGCTTTGGCCTTCATTGAACCCTGATGGTCAGACTATGGTAGGCGACTGGTATGCTTCGAATGTAGGAACGCCTTACGAGATTTCGCCTACCCCATTTTTATATCAGAAATACGTAGGCCACGATAACAATCGGGATGCTTACATGCTGAATATGATTGAGTCACGGGTACTAGAACGCACCTGGCGGGACTGGGAACCCAACATTATTTTTGTTCATCACCAAACCTCGCCCTTTCCTACACGCATCTGGTTACCGCCTTTTGCAGAACCCATTGCGTCTCAAACGCCACCCATTATTGCCCGTGAAGTAAATATGATAGGCATGGCAATGGCCCAGGCTCTGGAAACCAACGGTCAGCCAGGAGCTACACACATGGGCACGGGGTTCGATGCCTGGTATCCGGGGTATGTAGATTATCAGCCGGTTTTACAAAATATTCCTTCCTTCTGGACGGAGACGGCCCTTTATAATTACGCTACGCCGCACTTCTATACCATTCGTGATTTCCCCGAAGATAAAAAAGAGCTACGCGTGGAATCGCTATATTCCAGTCCCTGGAAAGGGGGCTGGTGGCGGATAAGTGATGCCATTGCCTACATGCAAACGGCTTCGTTAGCTACCCTTGATTATGCCTCGAAGTATGGGGAAGTGTTACTCTATAATCGCTATCAGGCAGGACGGAATACGATTAAGAAATATGAGCAGGAACCACCCTACGCCTACTTTATTCCGCAAAAACAACGTGACCCGGTTCGTCCGGTTGAGCTGTTACGCCGACTGGCTTTTCATGGCATTCGGATCAGTGAGTTAACCAAATCGGTAACTTTCGAAGGTCGTACTTATCCGAAAGGCACTTGGGTTATACCTATGAATCAGGAATTTGGAGAACTGGTAAAACAGGTGCTGGATGTTCAGTCTTATCCTGATTTACGTGAATTCCCCGGCGGACCGCCAGAGCAACCTTACGATGCCGCCGGCTGGACCTTACCACTACAGTTTGAAGTAAATGTTATAGCAGCCGGAAGCCCTCTAACAGATGACATCAAAACGGCCCTTCAGCCCGTATCAGGTGCAGTAAAAGACTGGAAAACGGAGGATTTAAAAGAGGCTTATCCCGCTGATTTTATTACTGGTATTGGCTTTGACAGTAACCCTATTGCGGCTGGTATTAAAGCTCCGGAAGGAAAACTTTCTGGTATTGGAACCACAATGCTAGTTAGTCCAGTAGAAAACAATGCATTTAAGGCTGTTTCCAGAGCTTTGAAAACTGGCGGTTCCGTAAAATACCTCGATCAGCACTATACCATCAGCGGGCTTTCTAAAGGCACCATTGAATCAATGGCTAAGGAGTTAAGCCTCACCGCCGAACTCAATAACTCTACAGCAGGAGCTACCGTGAAACCCCGCATTGCGTTATACAAGCCCTGGACTGCCAGTATGGATGAAGGTTGGACACGTTGGGTGCTCGAACAGTTTGAAATTCCCTTTGTGAATATCACCAACGCCGACATTTTGGCAACTGATTTAAAAGATCGGTTTGATGTTATTTTAATCGCTTCTGATCGAGCAAAAACAATCAAAGAGGGCTTCACAAAAGGCTCCGTTCCAGTTGCTTACGAAGGGGGCTTAGGTGATCAGGGGGCTTCCAATCTGAATCGTTTTGTGCAAATGGGAGGCACTCTGGTGTGCCTCAATGAGAGCTGCAATTACGCCATCGAAGCCTTACAGTTACCCGTGAAAAATGTGGTTGCTTCCGTAAACCGTAAAGATTTCTTCACCGGTGGTTCATTACTGGAAGTTGAAACAGATAATACCCACCCGGTCATGGCGGGAATGCCTGATCACGCGGCAATATTCGTTCAGCAAAGTCCGGTATTTACCACACTTGAGGGTTTTAAAGGTCAGACTCTTGCCAAATTTGCCACCACAGGATCTCCTTTACGTTCGGGTTATTTACTGGGCGAGAAATACTTGCAGGGTTATGCTGCTTCGCTAGATGTTCAGCACGGCAAAGGTCACGTCATTCTGCACGGTTTCCGGCCACAATGGCGGGGGCAACCACTGGGAACGTATCGGGTTTTGTTAAACTCCGTGTTATATAGTGGTGAAGTTGCCAAAGGCAAATATGGCACTCCTGATTTCTGGAAAAAGCCAGTTCCCAAAGAAGAAACCAAAAAGTAATTACCCTCACGATTTCATCACACCATCATCTATTATTTTCCTTAATCAAAATCAAATTCGTTTTATGCGTACCTTCTTTTTCTCAAAACTGAAAATGCTCTGGCTCCTGGTTTTAACCGGTGCCGGTGCATATGCTCAGGTACCTGATGCTCTACTCGGCAAAGTCAAACAACTTGCTTACGAAGATTCTGCCCGTCTGGTAACTACTTTTATTGACCTTCATACCCATCCTGAACTAGGTTTTATGGAAAATCGCACTTCAGGTATTGTTGCCAAAGAACTAAAATCGCTCGGTTATGAGGTTTCAACGGGCGTTGGCAAGACCGGTGTAGTCGGTGTATTGAAAAATGGAGAAGGCCCCATTGTCATGTTCCGTGGGGATATGGATGCCCTACCCGTAAAAGAAACTACCGGGCTTACCTACGCCAGCACGGCCACAGTTAAGTTACCCGACGGCAATGAAGTTCCTGTTATGCACGCTTGCGGGCACGATGCCCATACCACCTGGCTGATGGGAG
This sequence comes from Siphonobacter sp., assembly GCA_047605205.1. Taxonomy (GTDB): domain Bacteria; phylum Bacteroidota; class Bacteroidia; order Cytophagales; family Spirosomataceae; genus Siphonobacter. Next base: position 10,843 of record JASGGE010000063.1, on the reverse strand, counting down.
TTGCTAAAATCATGAAGACCTTACAGAAAGAATGGAAAGGTACCCTGATTTTAGTAGCTCAGCCCGCCGAAGAACCCATCACTGGGGCACGAGCGATGCGTGAAGACGAAACCTTTAAAAAACTACCCCTGCCTGATTATCTGATCGCGATGCACACAGGGCCATTTCCTACGGGGACGGTCATGAACCTACCCGGCACCCGAATGGCAGGAACGGATCAACTCGACGTAACCTTTCGCGGAATTGGCGGGCACGGTTCCTCACCACAAACGGCAAAAGATCCAATCGTTATGGCCGCTGAGGCCATCCTGCAATACCAGACAATCATTAGCCGCAGTAACGACCCACAGGTACCGGCAGTATTAACAGTTGGTTCGGTGCAGGCCGGTCAGGACAATAACGTTATTCCGGCTTCGGCATTGGTGAAGGTTAACTTTCGCTGGTTAAAACCCGAAACCCGCAAGATGCTTTATGATGGTGTAGCCCGCGTTGATTCAGGCATTGCCATTGGTAATGGCTTACCGATGGGGTTATTCCCTCTGTTAGTTAAAAAGGGGTATTCTTTCCCCGTTAATAACGACACTGCTCTGGTAGCTAAGGTAAATACTACTTTGCAGAAAGTGGTAAAGAAAGGCAGTCTGATTACAGCCGGTATGCCGACCGCCATGGGCTCCGAAGATTTCCACCATTTAGTACTGGATAACAAGAAATCAGTATATGATTTTATTTTCGTAGGAACTGCCCCTATGGATATGGTGATTGCTGCTCGAAAAGCAGGCAAACAAACTCCATTCTCTAATCATAACGGAAATTACATGGTTGACCTGGCTGGTATCCCCTGGGGTGTACAATTAGGAGCAGATACGTTGCTGGGTTTGTTTATAAAGGAGAAGCAGTAATTATTCATCAAAAGGAAGAAGAATTTATAAGTAATTTTTCTTCCTTTTTTTATTCCTCATCAATACGCTTTCTCAAATGAAAAAACTCATACTACTCTTTGTCTGCTGTAGTTTGATGAGCTACGGACAGAAAAAGAAAAGCCCATCTCCCGATCCAGCCGCGGCATATGACGAATATGTACAGCGAACCATGAAGGAATGGGAAATTCCAGGTATGGCCATTGTCGTTGTGAAGGATAACAAAGTACTGTTCAAAAAAGGGTATGGAGTCCGAAAAATAAATACTGCCGATCCGGTTGACACCCAAACCTTATTTACCTGTGCCTCCACAACTAAAGCCATGACCGCCACCTGTTTAGGCATGTTAGTTGACGAAGGAAAAGTAAAATGGGATGATCCGGTTGAGGATTATCTGCCCGATTTTCAGCTATATGACGTATACGCTTCGCGTAATCTGCGAGTGCGTGATTTGCTTATTCACAACTCAGGAGTAGGAAATACTGATTTTCTATGGACAGAAATGAATGTTTCTTCTGACGAGGTCCTTAGAAAAATGCGATATGTAAAGCCCTCCTATCCGTTTCGTGGTGGGTATACCTATCAGAATATCTTTTTTCTGGCTGCCGGCAAAGTGATCGAGAAAGTATCGGGGCAATCCTGGGAGAGTTTCATTACCGAGCGATTGTTTAAGCCATTGAACATGATCAGAACGAAACCCACCCTGAAAGACGTTCTCAATGACTCGAATCTGGCTTATCCGCACGATAAAATTGACGGGAAAGTAGCTCTCATTAACCGTATGAGTGCTGATCAGATCGGGCCCGCCGGCTCGGTAAAGTCCTGTGTGGATGATCTGGCCAACTGGGTTCAGTGTATGATTGACAGCAGTAAGTTTGGGAATATTCGCTTATTAAAAGCTGAAACGTGGGTCGAAATTTTCAAACCACAAACCATTCTACCCTCCTTATTCTATCCCACCATGAAAATCCTGAAACCAAACTGGACTACCTATGGCCTGGGCTGGTTTCAGCATGATTATCGGGGTGAAAAAGTTAATTTCCATACCGGAAGCCTATCAGGTGAAATCGCGATAAATGGTCAGTTACCTTCACAAAAACTCGGCATTTTCATAATAGCGAATCTGGATCACGCCGAACTACGTCATGCTCTTATGTACAAGGCATTCGACACCTTCGCTTTAGGTGGAAACCGCGACTGGAGTGCCGAATTCAAACCTTTATATCAGAGCATTGAAGCAGAAAGTCAGCAGAAACAAAAAGAACTTGCTAATAAGCGTGTCTCTGGAACGACGCCAACGTTGCCCCTGGCTTCATTTGCCGGAACTTACACCGATCCTTTATATGGGAAAGTTGATGTCACTCTAAAAAATGATAAGCTGGAGGTGAATTTCAATGGATTTGTCCATGCGACCTTAGAGCACTGGCACTACGACACGTTCCGTGCCTGGTATGACGCCCAAGAAGAAAACAAGCAAATTAGCTTACTTCTGTTTGATAAAGATCCGTCTGGAACACTTGCCGGGTTACGTATAGGCAATCAGCATTTTATCAGAGAGCAAAAGTAGTGCTTCTGATCAGTATCTTTTGCAACTTCCCCATTTATCAGATTTTCATTACCTTTAAAGTAAGTTCTTTTCCCTTATCCATATCAAACCAATTAATGAAAAAGCTCCTATTTTTTTGTCTTATTCCGGGCGGACTCTTTGCCCAGAATACGCTCATTCATTGTGGTACCCTGATCGATGGTATAGCCAATGAGCCCAAAACGCAAATGACCATCGTGGTCGACAAAAACAAAATTATTGGTATTGAAAAAGGATACCGGGCGGCCAAATCAGGCGAAAAAGTAATTGACCTGAAAAGCAAAACGGTAATGCCCGGCCTGATTGACTGCCACGTGCATCTGGAGATGGAAACTCGTCGAGGTGGAGCCATCGACCGGTTCACCCTTAACCCCGCCGATTTAGCTTTCGAATCCACCAAAAATGCTAAGAATACCCTGCTTGCGGGTTTCACAACGGTTCGTGATCTGGGCGGAACGGGCGTAAACATTGCCCTTCGGAACGCCATAAATCGAGGTTTGGTTGTTGGACCAAGAATTTACGCTGCCGGGAAATCAATTGCTACAACGGGTGGCCATGCCGACCCCACCAATTCTTACCGTAAAGACCTGATGGGAGATCCTGGTCCGCTGGAGGGCGTTGTTAACTCAAAAGATGATGCTCGTAAAGCCGTTCGGCAACGATATAAAGATGGCTCTGACTTAATTAAAATCACCGCTACGGGTGGTGTATTGAGTCTGGCAACTAACTCACAAAACCCTCAGTTTACTGAAGAAGAAATTCGTGGTATCGTAGAAACCGCCCAGGATTACGGCTTCGCGGTGGCAGCTCACGCACACGGAGCAGAGGGTATGAAGCGTGCCATCCGGGCGGGTGTAAATAGCATTGAGCACGGCACCTATATGGATGATGAAGCCATTGAATTATTCAAAAAATACGGTACCTACCTCGTACCAACCATCCTGGCGGGGAAAACGGTTTCCGATTCTGCTAAAATCATGGGCTATTATACCCTGGTTCAGGCTCGGAAATCACTTGAAGTAGGCCCTAAAATGCAGGCCATGTTTACCAAGGCCTATAAAGCGGGTGTCAAAATTGCCTTTGGCACTGATTCGGGCGTATCGATTCACGGGGTGAATGCCAAGGAATTTGAATACATGGTAGAGGCGGGTATGCCCGCCATGGAAGCCATTAAAGCAGCCACTGCAAATGCTTCGGATCTATTACGAATCAAGGAACAGATTGGTACAATTGAAAATGGTAAAATAGCCGATATCGTAGCTACCTCCGAAAGCCCTTTACAAAATATCAAAACGATGATGAATGTGAAGTTTGTCATGAAAGACGGAGTGGTGTATAAGAATGAATTGTAACATTTAGTAAGCTAACCAGAAGGCTTGTATGCGTAAGTATGCAAGCCTTTTTGCGTTACTTCATAGCAGGGCTTATTCTACCTTTCCTATACCAGGAGCAAACAAACTTTACCCAAACATATAGAAATTAAATACAACCTATTTTTATCCAATTCAGTAAACATTGACTACCTTCAGTCACACACAAATCTTCTTTCTGCATGGCACTAACTGTTGAAAATTCCATTCTGATTAATGCCCCTATTGCCACCATCTGGGATTTCCTGGTTAACCCTGAACAAACCAAAAAATATATGTTTGGCTGTGAGCCCATTACCAACTGGCAGATAGGTAGCCCGCTGCTCTGGAAAGGCGTATTTGATGGACATGAATTAGTAGCTGTTAAAGGCGAAATTGTGAAAATTGACCCCGGATCATATCTGGCTTATACGGTCATTGATCCTAATAATCCGGCGATTCCAGACCTTCCGGAGAATTATCTCACCGTTACCTATAGGTTGTCTGAACAAGATGATCAGACCTTATTAGAAGTAAGTCAGGGCGATTACACCCATGTTACAGAGGGTGAAAAACGCTACAACGACACTATTGCGGAAGGTGGCTGGCAATCCATACTCGAACAAATAAAGGCTATGGCCGAAAATTCCTAATCAATCATTAAGAGAAAAGCCCGCCACTCAGGAGCTTTTCTCTTAATATCCATGTAAATTCACCTCATCACTTTCGAGCAATTCTACTCTCCGCTTCATTTTCTTCTGAATGATTTTAAAATGATGTTCATCCTCAGGGGTAATAAGCGAAATGGCTTCTCCACTGGCTTCGGCCCTCCCCGTCCGGCCAATCCGGTGCAGGTAATCTTTAGGCGAGCGAGGTAATTCAAAATTGATCACATAAGGCAAATATTGAATATCGATACCGCGGGAGATCAAATCCGTTGCAACTAACACGGTCAATTCACCCGCTTTAAATCGAGCTAAGGCATTCATACGTGCGGCCTGACTTTTCTGACCGTGCATGGCATAGGCCTGAATACCATTTTTATTGAGCTTCACAACCAGATTATCAGCCGTGCGGGTAGAAGATACGAAAACCAATACCTGTTTCATCTGCCCGGTTTTAATCAGGTATCGAAGAAAGGGCCCCTTTCGCTCAGGACTTATCCGATAGGCAACTTGTTTGATTAAATCCAGTTCGGGAGCTTCTTCCGCAATTTCAATCTTGATAGGCTCGTGTAAAATCTTTTGGTTTATTTCTTCTATCGAATCGCCCAGGGTGGCCGAAAACAATAAATTTTGTCGCTTTTGAGGGAGTAAATCAAAGATTTTGCTCATCTCCTCCTCAAAACCAAGGTTTAGCATTTTATCCGCCTCGTCCAGTACCAATATTTCTACATTCGACAAGGAAACAGCATTCGAAGAAATCAAGTCCAGTAAACGTCCTGGTGTAGCAACCACAATTTCAGCATCTTTCAGGGCAATCATTTGTGGATTAATTGAAACGCCACCAAAAACAGCAACTGTTTTTAATCTTCGGGAAAGCGATGTGCTAAAAGCCTGAAATACTTCAGCCACCTGAATGGCTAATTCCCGCGTAGGCACTAAAACCAAAGCAGTTACTGACCGGCTCCGGCTTTTCTTTTGTAATAATTCCAGGATAGGCAACGCAAAGCTAGCCGTTTTGCCCGATCCGGTTTTGGCGATCCCGAGAATATCCTGTCCTTTCAAAATAGCGGGAATAGCCTCTTTCTGAATAGGATAAGGTTGCTGATACTGTTGCTGGGCAATGGCTTTCAACAGTGATTCGGATAAGCCAAGCGATGAAAAAGGCATACTATAGATGATCGATATTCTGCAAATATACGCCTTAAGCATTTGTGGTGCAGATATGCCCAAAACCTTGTAAGATTACCATGCAGTGGAGTAGTATGAAGATACAATTTTGGGTATCATGATTTTTGACGAAACCTTTTTCACCGGAACTGCTATTTTTGCGGCCAATGAGACAGTCAAATGACACGACTCTCCCAACTTGGGGATTTGAGCGATCACTTCCAACCATTCATACACAACGAAAATGAGTAAGAAAGTATTAATTATCGGAGCCGGAGGCGTTGGAAACGTAGTGGCTAAGAAAGTAGCCATGAACCCAGATTCGTTCAGCGAAATTCTGCTGGCTTCCCGTACTAAATCGAAATGCGATAAGATTGCCGCTGAAGCCAAAGAGCACGGCCTTCCTACTGAAATAAAAACGGCTGCCGTTGACGCCGATAACGTTGCTGAGCTTGTTGCTTTAATCAACGACTTTAAGCCCTTCATGGTTATAAACGTTGCTTTGCCTTATCAGGATCTAACGATTATGGATGCCTGCCTTGAAACAGGTGTTCATTATCTGGATACGGCTAATTACGAACCAAAAGACGTTGCCAAATTTGAATACTCATGGCAGTGGGCTTATCAGGATCGTTTCAAAAAAGCAGGTTTGATGGCACTATTGGGTTGCGGTTTCGATCCCGGGGTTACCCAGGTGTTCACTTCATATGCGAACAAACATCAGTTTTCAGAAATGCACTATCTGGATATTGTAGACTGTAACGCTGGTGATCATGGAAAGGCCTTCGCAACGAACTTCAACCCTGAAATTAATATCCGTGAGATCACTCAGCCCGGTCGGTACTGGGAAAATGGAGAATGGGTTGAAATTCCAGCTATGAGCATCCATAAGCCTATTGATTATCCAAACGTAGGCCCTAAGGAAAGCTATGTTCTTTACCACGAAGAGTTAGAATCTTTAGTAAAGAATTTCCCTACCCTGAAACGGGCCCGTTTCTGGATGACTTTCGGTCAGCAGTACATTACCCACCTGCAAGTGCTGGAAAATGTTGGTATGACCAGCATTCAACCCATAAAATTCCAGGGAATGGATATTGTACCGCTTGAATTTCTGAAGGCTGTTTTACCAGAACCCGGAACACTGGGAGAGAACTATACCGGCGAAACGTCAATCGGTTGCCAGATTCGTGGTATTGGGAAAGACGGTGAAGAGAAGACCTATTTCGTGTGGAATAACTGTAAACATCAGGATGCTTATAAAGACACCCAGGCACAGGGTGTAAGCTACACAACTGGCGTACCTGCTATGATCGGGGCCAAACTGATGTGTGATGGTGTATGGATGCAGGCAGGTGTATGGAACTGCGAAGAAATGAATCCAGATCCGTTTATGGCGTTATTAAATACGCAAGGGTTACCCTGGCACGAAGCCGTCAATCAACCACTAACTGTCGAACAATAATATTTCATATAATTTTAATAATCAATTAGTTGATTATCGTTTACTAAATTAAATTTTAGTCAAAGAGCCGCTGAATAAATCAGTGGCTCTTTTTAGTTCCCTCAAATTGGGCACCTAATATATGGTATTTCGGAGAGGAGTCGATACGAGTAATTTTGATCAAAAACGACACTCATGAATCGCTTAACATCTTCCTTTCTGATCTTATTGACTGTATTTGCTTTCATAGCCTGTTCAAAAGACGACGACCCAAAGCCTGGTATTAATGGCCTCTGGACTGGTAAGTACGGAAGTTCTACTGCTGCTTATCCTACCAATGGGTATGCCTTTTTATTCCGCAGTAACGGAACCGTTCGGGTTTTTAATGGTATCGATACCACTATAGCTTCCAAAGCCGAGGGTACCTATGCTATTTTAGGAACGACCATCACAACGAACTACACATATCAGGGAACCAGCAGCACGTATTCAACTTCTGCAACAGTAAATACTAACTATACCTTCATGGAAGGTACGTGGGGTTCGGGGACGAACACAACCAACGGGGGCCAGTTTTTTATCTATAAATAATACTGCTCTCCAGTATCACTTTAGAACTATCTGACACCACTCGCCTACAAAACAAAACAATCAGTAATACATAAAACGTGAGCCGGTCTCAGCTCACGTTTTATGTATTACTGACTTACTTCTGCTTTAAAGCCGGCTTTTTCAACGGCCTGAATCACTTCCTTTGCGACCAACCCGTCTCCCTCTACAGTTAAAATCTTATCCGGGTTCTGGATATCAACTTTCCAGTTGTCGATGGCATCTTCCTGATTCAGAAAAGGCGATACTTTGGCCACGCAGTTATTACAATTAATATTGGTTTTGAATGTTAACGTTTCCATGATGATGATTATAAAATTTGATTTAAAAATACTGAATGAATATTCTATCTGATCTTATATTTATCTATAACTTCCTGTATTTCAGCAATAAACTATTAGATACTACTGAAACCGAACTCAGAGCCATAGCCGCACCAGCAATCATAGGATTCAATAAAAAACCATTCACCGGATATAACACGCCAGCAGCAATTGGAATGCCAATGAGGTTATAGATAAAAGCCCAAAATAGATTCAGACGAATGGTACTAACGGTTTGTCGGGAAAGGCTCAAAGCTTTCGGAAGCTTGGTCAGATCATTTGAAATTAGTGTTACTTTAGCCACGTCCATGGCAATATCTGAACCGCGGCCCATTGCTATGCTTACATCCGCCTGAGCAAGAGCCTGAGAGTCGTTAATACCGTCCCCTACCATTGCTACGGTATTCTCATTTTTCTGTAATTCTACTACTATTGCTGCTTTGTCGGTTGGGAGCACTTCTGCACGAATGTGTTTGATGCCCACCTGTTTTCCTACATAAGCCGCCGTTTGCTGATTATCGCCCGTCAGCATCCAAACGTCAATACCCGCTTGCTGCAAAGATTCAATTGCTTCTTTAGAACTTGCTTTAATAGGATCAGCAATGGCTAATACTGCAAGAATTTCCTGTTTGGTTGCAAAAACAATAACCGTTTTCGCTTCATTTTGCCACTTTTCTACGGGCCAGTCAGCAAATGATAGAGCGAAATCCTTCATCCAGGCGGGACTTCCTACCCAAAAATCTAAACCATTAAACTGAGCCCGGATCCCTTTACCGGGCAAGTTTTCAAGGTTGGTAATGGTAGCTGGTTTTACTCCCTGTGTTTTTAACTGCTGAACAATTGCTTGAGCAAGTGGATGAGTCGACTGCGTTTCAATTCCCATTAAAATCGGTTTCCACTCTTCTGACTTCCATTGTGCATTAATTACCTCTGGTTTACCCTCCGTAATGGTACCTGTTTTATCCAGCAAAACCGTATTTATTTTGTAAGCACTTTGCAGACTTTCAGCATCTTTAATGAGAATACCATTTTCAGCTCCTTTGCCAACTCCTACCATAATGGCTGTAGGGGTTGCCAGTCCCAAGGCACAGGGGCACGCAATAACCAAAACCGTTACTGCATTCAGGAAAGCGTAGGTTACTGCATTTTCACCAGCTGTTAACCACCAAATCAGGAATGTCAAGAGAGCAATGACTAGTACCGTTGGCACAAAAATACTGGAAATCTTATCCACCAGACGTTGTACCGGAGCTTTACTCCCCTGTGCCTCCTGTACCATTCGAATGATCTGAGCCAATAAGGTCTGACCACCTACCTGTTTCGCAATAATATGAAAGCTTCCCTGCTGGTTGACTGTCCCGGCAAAAACGTTCGAGCCTTTGCCTTTTTCAAGGGGTACAGGCTCGCCAGATAACATGCTTTCATCTACAAACGAGTGGCCGGATTTTACTTGCCCATCGACCGGAATTTTATCACCAGGCCGCACCACCAGCCGATCGCCAATCTGTACGTCTGTCAAAGCGGCCTCTACTTCTTCACCATTTTCTATCCGAATGACCGTTTTTGGTTGCAGACCCATCAATTTCTTAATGGCTGATGATGTATTAGACTTGGCTCGTTCTTCCAGCCATTTCCCCAGGAGAATAAAAACGACAATCACTGTCGCAGCCTCGTAATACACATGCGGATGTACACCCCGGCGATGCCAGAATTCGGGAAACAACGTATTAAATACGCTAAAGGCATAAGCAATGCCAGTGCTCATGGCCACCAGCGTATCCATTGAAGTTTGACCAAAACGAGCCTGCTTGCCTGCATTCACGTAAAAACTACGCCCCAACCAAAACAAAACCGGCGTGCTCAGTGCCCACATAATGTAATTGGCAGGTGGCCAATCCATGAAAAACATTCCCAGGACAACTACGGGTATAGCCAGAAGACTGGCCCATATCAAATTAGTCTGCAAGCTTTTAAGTCGAGTTTCTTTAAAAGCAGTCTGTTTTTCCTGAGCATGTTCAGTATCCAGAATTAAGCCATAACCAATACCTTGAACGGCTTGCTGTAAACGTTCCGGAGAAGTCTGTTCAGGATGAAAGGTGATACGGGCCGACTCGTCGGCAAAATTTACGGAGCTATCTTCCACACCTGGTTGTTTAGCCAGGATATTCTGCACACTTAATGCACAGGCGGCACAGCTCATTCCTGTTACGGGCACTCGTATGGTTTCAATATTTAATACATTGGTAGCCATTATTTTACAGCCTTTTAACCAGAACAAAGTTCACCATCCTGCCTTTTGTATTGTTATATCTTTCAGGAAGAAACTTACATAGTTTTAGGTAGTACTCTTATCGTTTCCGGGGATAGTCTTCCATTTCAACCAGAGGTAAGACAGGATTAAGTACCTGACAGGAAATGACAATCCGAAAAAACTTAACCCCTCCAGCCTCATAATCCTGCCAGAATTTATCGCGAAGCTGGAGGTTCCGATAAATGGTAGAATAGCTTAGGTTAGGTTCCCAACCATGGATATTTAGTGTAGTAAGTAAAAAATCAACCGTTTTCTTCAGATTGGAAAAATAGACTACGGAAGGTTCACGCCTTCTTTGATCTGGCAATGCCGGATATGGTTGTATACTCAGCTCATAAATGGGTTGCTGATTCATTTTTCTGAAAAATTATACCCTAATTTTTCAGAAACACAATAAAGCCCAAACAAGTGCCGTTTTAAAGACTGAGTCGTCCTAATATAGGTTGACAAGTTTAGGATTGTCCCAGTTGCTTGTG
>JASGGE010000062.1:0-21675 GCA_047605205.1 Siphonobacter sp. | reverse complement strand
TTGATTTCCCAATTCCAGCCAACGACGATGCTTACAAATCAATCAGCCTGATTACGCTGACGATTGGTAAGGCGATCGAAGAAGGTCTTTTGGAGCGTAAACAAGATAAAGATGATGCTCGTATTCAGGAAGAAGAAGAAGCAAAGCGTGCGGTAGATACTGCCCCCGTTAGCGAAGAAGCTCCTGTAGCGGCTGCATCGACAAGTGAAGAAGAAGAGGCTTAATCGTATTCTTCATTGAGTTGTTCAGAATAGCCCGGAGCCTCGCTACGGGCTATTCCATTTAACGGTTTCGACCGTTTGTTAAGTCAATCTCAATCAATGGGATATTAAAAGTTGGTTACCCAGTATTAACAAAGTATGATTTTTTGTTTATAAAAGCTGAGGTAAGATTACTAACTGAAACCCAATATTCCAGAAACTAAACCAACATCACAACAATGGCTGCTATTACCGCTGCTGACGTGAATAAACTCCGCCAAATGACCGGTGCGGGAATGATGGACTGCAAAAAGGCCCTTTCCGAAGCCGATGGCGATTTTGAAAAAGCAATTGAAATTCTGCGTAAAGCCGGTCAGAAAGTGGCTGCTAAGCGTGCAGATAACACGACCTCCGAAGGGCTTGTATTGGTAAAATTAAGCGAGGATGGACAGAATGGTAAACTGGTTGCTTTAGCCTGCGAAACAGAACCTGTATCAAAAGTTGAAGATTTCCGTAACCTGGCTGACGCCATTCTTACTGCTGCGGTAGTGAATAATCCTGCTACTAAAGAAGATTTACTGACATTACCTTTAGCAGATGGCCGTACCATTCAGGAAACGATCACTGAATTAGTAGGTAAAATCGGCGAGAAAATTGTTATCGCTGCTTACGAAAACGTAACCGCCGATCAGGTAGTAAGTTACATTCACTCAAACGGTAAATTGGGCGTTATAGTAGCGTTCAATAACACCCAGGGAACAGACGTAGTAGAAGTTGGTAAAGACATCGCTATGCAAATTGCTGCTATGAAACCTGTAGCAGTAAGTAAAGAAGACGTTGACCCTGCTTTAGCTGAAAAAGAATTAGAAATCGGTCGTGAGCAAGCTCGTGCAGAAGGTAAGCCTGAGGCTATCCTGGATCGTATCGCTCAGGGGCGTCTGGAAAAATTCTACAAGGAAAATACCCTGCTTTCTCAGGAGTTCGTGAAAGATGGTTCTTTAACGATTGCTCAATTGCTTGAGAAAACTCAGAAAGGCTTGAAAGTTCAAGAGTTCAAGCGTATCGCTTTGGCTTAAGAATAAAGCTGGTAAAAAAAGACTCCTAAGGAAAGGAGTCTTTTTTTTATCCTATTTGATAGTTAATTATGGGTGAAATTTTACTTTCTGTCTTCATATATTGCTAGTTATCGAATATTTTTGCTTATTGTTTTAATGTTGTCTACATTCACAACTATGAAAAAGATAGTAATGATTCTAGTAGCTGTAACTATGGCTACTTTTTCGTATGGACAGGAAGCTCCTAAAGACACAACGTATTGGAAAAAAAAGACAGAACTAGGGTTTAACTTTAACCAGGGATCATTCAGTGATAGCTGGCAAGGGGGTGGGGTCTCTAGTTATGCATTAGGAGCTCTTTTCAACGCCAAATCAGAATACCTGAAAGATCGGGATAACTGGGTGAACGATTTTCAAAGCCAGTTTGGGATGCAGAAAATTAAAGGTCAGGAATTTCGCAAAAGTCTTGACCGTTTGTTCTTCGACTCAAAATATGGCCGTAGGCTAGGCTCTGAGACATCAAAATGGTATTTCTTTGCTGAATTCAACGTACTGACACAGTTTGGCAATGGTCATGATTACAATTATGCTTTCGATAATGGCATTTATCCTAAAACATCAGCATTTTTTACACCACTTTATTTAACAGAAGCCATAGGAATAGAATGGAAACCCGTTAAATATTTTAATGTCAGTTTTGCCCCCGGTGCCGTCCGGCAAACCATTCTTGGCGATAAAAACCTTTATAAAGAGCTTGACCGTTTAAATGCCTTACAGAGTACAGATACTCAATATGAGTTTAAAAACTATGGTGTAACACGTGGCAAAGCGGTTCAGACGGACGTCGCTTTAATGCAATTAGTTCTGAACTTTGATAAAGATCTGGTTAAGAATGTAAATTTGAAATGGAGGTATCAAGGCTTTATGAAACTGAGGGATCTAGCTGCTATTGACAATCGCCTGGATGTGACGTTTACAGCTAAAATATATAAATACTTTACTTTCAACTTTAACCTGATTGGTATGTACTATCAGGATCAGGTCGATCGGATTCAGTTGGCCCAAACCATGGGAATAGGTTTTCTGCACACTTTCTGAAACGGTAAGTTTGTCTTAAATAACTCAAACGAGCTGATTGTTATTTAGAAAATAATAGCCTACTTGTACGTGTATTTACCTACTTGTTCAACATAAACCGTCTTTTCAACATGCTAAAAGAATTCAAACAATTTATTGCACAGGGAAATGTACTGGATTTAGCCATTGGGGTAGTTATTGGTGCCGCCTTTGGTAAAATCACTACATCTCTTGTGAATGATATTATCATGCCCCCTATCGGCTTATTATTAGCTGGGGTTGATTTTAAAGACGCCAAATGGGTTTTGAAGGCCGCAGATGAAGTTGCCAAAAAACCCGAAGTGGCTATTACGTACGGAGCCTTTATTCAGGTAGTATTAGAGTTCCTGATTATTGCCTGGGTGCTTTTTCTGATAGTTAAAGCCGCTAATCGGGCGGGTTTGGCCGAAAAAAAATCTGAATAAGGAAATTATAAAATTTCTAGTATAACCCGGTCTGAATTGGTCGGGTTATTTTTTTAGTACAGGTTGGGAGCCGCGTGTATAGTACCTTCATTAAGAGAATCAAGGAGAATAAATTCAAATTGCTTAGATCGTCTTTTTTAAGGAAGAACTAACTTCGCCGCATCATAGCAGAAAACAGTCATGTCGAAATACATTGCCATTTTAGGTGGAGGCGAAAGTGGGGTAGGAGCAGCCTTGCTAGCCAAAGCAAAGGGTATAAAGGTTTTTTTATCAGACCAGGGAAAACTGGCTGAAAAGTACCGCCAACAATTAATGGAAGAAGAAATAGAGTTTGAAGAAGGAAGCCATACCGAAGAGCGTATTTTGTCAGCAGATGAAGTTATTAAAAGCCCGGGTATTCCTGATAAAGCTCCAATCATTAAAGCCTTACATACTAAAAATATTCCTGTTATTGGAGAAATTGAATTTGCTGCCCGCTACACAAACGCCCGCCTTATTGCTATAACCGGCTCAAATGGTAAAACAACAACCACACTACTGACCTATCATTTACTCAAAAATGCTGGCTTGAATGTAGGGTTAGCAGGTAATATTGGCGATAGCTTTGCCAAGCAGGTGATTACCGATTCCTACGACTATTATGTTTTGGAAATCAGTAGTTTTATGCTTGACACGATGTTTAGCTTCAAAGCAAACATTGCCATCCTTTCCAATATAACACCCGACCATCTGGATCGATATCAGTATAGTTTTCAGAATTATATTGACTCAAAGTTTCGTATTCTGCAAAATATGAAACCCACTGATACTTTCATTTACTGGAAAGAAAGTGAAGCCATTGCCAATGAAATCACACGTCGCGGAGGAAATGATCGACTGATTCCACATCAACTGCCAATTTCTATCGAAAAACGAGTTTCAGAAGGTGGCTGGATGGAAGAAGGAAAATTAGAGGCTATTGTGGGCTCTGATCTGTTTACAATTGACCTGGCCGACTTGCCTATTGCCGGAACGCATAATGCCCTCAATGCCCTATGTGCGATCCTGGTAGCCATGACACTTCGTATCCCTTCCCACACCATTCGGGAAGGCTTATTGAGTTTCCGGAATGCACCTCACCGTTTAGAGCCCGTTGGTGAAATCGATGGAATACGCTTTGTGAACGATTCGAAGGCTACTAACGTCGATTCCGTTTATTATGCACTGGGCAGTTTTCAGCAACCCTTAATTTTGATCATCGGTGGAGTAGACAAGGGCAATGAGTATGGTCAGATTGAAGAGTTGGTTATTGATAAAGTAAAACTTCTCATTTGCCTGGGGGTTGATAACGCTAAATTGAAAACCTATTTTGCTACTAAAGTACCCGCTATTCTTGAAACGCAGAGCATTCAGCAGGCTGTAGAATGGGGTAGAAAATATGGAGAGCCTGGCGACGTTGTTTTACTATCACCTGCGTGTGCCAGTTTCGATTTATTTACAAATTACGAAGATCGTGGAAATCAGTTTCGGGCGGCTGTTCGGGCTTTGGAGGCCTAATAGTTTAAACGTTACGACCCTATTTATTCATTCTGATGAAAGTAACCGGATGTAGTTTTGTCCGTAATGCCATACGTTACGATTACCCAATTGTTGAGGCCATTACGTCTATCTTACCTATTTGTGACGAATTTATCGTGGCAGTTGGGGATTCCGACGACGAAACCTTAAGCCTAATTCAGGCCATTAACTCGCCAAAAATCCGGGTTATAGAAACCGTTTGGAATCCCGATTTAAAAAAGGGCGGAGAAGTACTGGCTGATGAAACAAACAAAGCGTTAAAAGCAATATCAGCTGATACCGACTGGATTTTCTATATCCAGGGAGACGAAGTGGTGCATGAGAACTATTTACCCGAAATTCAAAAAGCGATGGTTCGCTGGAAGGACGATAGCCGGGTAGAAGGACTGTTGTTTCATTACCTGCATTTCTATGGATCGTATGATTATGTAGGAAACTCTCCCCGGTGGTATTACAACGAAATACGAATTGTTAAAAATTTACCCGAGGTATATTCCTATCGCGATGCTCAGGGTTTTCGGATTAGGGATAACCAGAAACTTAAAGTGAAGCAAATAAACGCTTACGTGTATCACTATGGTTGGGTGAAAGAACCCTACACCATGCAACGTAAGAGCAATCATATCAGTACCTATTATCTGGGAGAAGAAAATAAAGAAGAAAAGGCCTTCGATTATTCAGGTATTGATTCATTGGCCCGGTTTGAAGGGACGCATCCGGCGGTTATGAAAAGCCGTATTGCCCGTAAAAACTGGACCTTCGAACACGATTTATCCTACAGTAAAATCAGTTTTCGTTACCGCCTAAAACGCTGGTTGCAGAAAAAGACGGGCTGGGCCTGGGGAGAATACCGGAACTATGATTTATTAAAGTAGTGAATAAAACCGGGTGTACGTATGAAAACACCTTGGCTATTCAGCTGTCCGGCAGGTATTGGAAGAGTTAAGGTAAGGTTCATTTTCCCTTAATCAACCCTTCTGTTAGTTCATTCAGTTGCTGGATTTTTGCCTGAAAATCTCCTTTTATCTGCTCTCTGATTGTCATCAGATTCTCCATACTATCCTGAATATGATCCGGAATAATGTCGGTTAGAAATTCACGTAACCGTTTTGCCAGCGTAGGCGATTTGCCATTGGTGGAAATGGCTATTTTTAAATCTCCTTTCTGAACAATGCTTCCCAGGTAAAAATCACACAAGTCGGGCGTGTCTGCTACGTTAGTCAAGATTTTCCTTTCACGGGTTTTAGCTTTGATACTGGCGTGTAAACCAGGGTTATCCGTAGCCAGGATTACCAGATCTTTCCCATCCAGATCAGTTTCTTCAAAAGCCCTCTCAAGCAAGGTTATATTGGGCCTGGCCTGAGCCAGAGAGTGTAATTCGTCTTTAAAGAAAGTAGCAACAATGGTGACTTTCGTTTGGGGACTATTATTGAGTAATGCAGTAAGTTTTTCTAAGCCAACATTACCTCCTCCAATCAGCAACACATCGAGTTGCTCTAATTTGAGGAATACGGGAAAAAGAGTGTTCATAAGGGCAGGTAGTTGATTTAGTAAAGCTAAGGGCTATACATGAAAAAGTCGACCCTTTTATGAATCGACCTTACTAATCGGGTCTCCACTGATTGCGTATCCATATATCTTTAATAATGCTCCGCCATGAACTTTTATCAACAGACCATTTTCAGATAATTCATTCAGATCGCGGCGAATGGTGTCTTCTGATACATTTAGTTACTGATTTAAATCAGATGAGTGAACTCTATTATATACATCGGGCTGGTGCAAAATGAACGAATGCCGTTCGAGCTTAAGTATCGGGTTAAGAAGTACTTTTTCG
The DNA here is from genome assembly GCA_047605205.1 of Siphonobacter sp. Lineage (GTDB taxonomy): Bacteria > Bacteroidota > Bacteroidia > Cytophagales > Spirosomataceae > Siphonobacter. The sequence continues at coordinate 15,485 of JASGGE010000062.1, read as the reverse complement.
TACATGGTTTTTTAAACAGATAGGGGGATGCAGGTAATTGCGGGTTTGGGCTAAGGGCAACCAGTGGGTATTGTCAAGGACTTGGCAGGAATTATTAAAATATTTTATTAATAAAAAAAATATTGTTAACGTCCAGATAATTGTCTAATTATGTATACATTTCTGAGAAAGAGTACGGCAAGAAATGCAATTTGCAGAAAAAAAGCTTTTTCTATGGTTTTCTGAAGAAAAAAATAAACCTGCGAAACCCTGCATTGGATTTGCAAACTTTACATATAAGTTAGAGTTTTCATATTCATTGGGAGGTTGCAAGAACTTAATTGCACGAGTCAATCAGAAAAGATAATAGAAAATGAGGTATCGTTTTCCACGACGGCCTTCCGTGAGGTTCTTTATACCTTTAAACATAAATTCCTGATCGTTACGGGTATTGATATTAGCTTGTTGGTAGTTACTGAGTATGAATGATAACAAATTGCATACTCGGCTAGCCGGGAGAGTGGCACACACTTTTTCTCGAACATCAAAGCTTTCGGTTAATTTATAATTTGGTTATTTGTTGGAAAAACCGTCTGTTTTACGGACGGTTTTTTTCTTTTTAGCCAAGTTCTCCTCTTTTTTAGACAGTTTGCAGATAAATACAACTGACAATGATGGATCTGGAAAAAAAAGAAGAAGGGTTACCCCCCTTTGTTCGTTCCTGGCGGCAACTATATGGTATAGTCATTGCGAATTTATTCCTTATCATTCTGCTTTTCTGGTGGTTTACCGAGGCACTTTCTTAAATGAAGGAAAAGAATGATTCTTCCTAACCTTTATTATCGCTACATATGTCTTTATCTGATTGGATTGTGCTGATTGTAACCCTGGCCATAATTGTAGGATATGGGGTGCATCGAAGTCGTCGGAAACAAAATCTGGAATCTTACCTTACAGGAGGTCATACACTTCCCTGGTGGCAGGTATGCCTGAGCGTAATGGCTACGCAAGCCTCTGCTGTAACGTTTCTGTCTGGTCCTGGGCAAGCATATACTGACGGTATGCGATTCGTACAGTTCTATTTTGGTTTGCCACTGGCGATGGTCGTAATCTCCATTACGTTCATCCCTATTTTTCATAAGCTGAATGTACTTACAGCGTATGAATTTCTTGAGGAACGGTTTGATCTGAAAACCCGTACGCTAACCTCTATACTTTTTTTAGTCCCACGCTGGTTATCTACCGGAATTAGCATTTATGCACCAAGTATTATTCTTTCCACCATTTTGAGCTGGGATATTGTCTGGACTAATCTGGCAATGGGTGGTATTCTGCTGATTTATACTGTTTTAGGGGGCAGCCAGGCAGTGAGTTATACGCATGTGCAACAAATGTTTATTGTTCTGGGCGGGATGTTCCTGGCGGGTTGTCTGGTGGTTCATTTATTGCCGGAGGATATGGGCTTTATGGATACCCTGAAAGTAGCCGGGAAAATGGGAAAACTTAAGACGATTAATTGGACTTTTGACCTGAATGATCGGTATAATGTTTGGTCAGGCCTCATTGGAGGGTTTTTTCTACAATTAAGTTACTTCGGTACAGACCAGTCGCAGGTAGGCCGCTATTTAGGCGGTGAGACCATTGGTCAAAGCAGGTTAGGCTTGTTAATGAATGGAATCATCAAAATCCCTATGCAATTTCTGATCCTGTTGGTAGGAGTTTTGGTTTTTGTTTTCTATCAGTTTCACCAGCCTCCTTTATTATTTAACCAGACTTCGCAAAAAAAAATAGAACAACTCCCTGCTTACCAAACCATACAGCAAGAATATTCCGAACATTTTTCGGCAAAAAAACAGGCCGTTATTCAATTGCATAAGGCACTTGAAACCGAAGACAGCCAACAAATTACCGCTCTTCAACAACAGGTACAACAATTAGATCAACGTAATGCGGAACTCCGGAATCAGACTAAAAAGCTGGTAGATAAAGAAGGTGGGAATAGTAATGATACCAATTACATTTTCCTGGAGTTTGTTGTTAAGTATCTACCAGAAGGGGTAGTTGGGTTATTAATTGCCATTATTTTTCTGGCTTCGATGGGGTCCATTTCAGCGGCTATTAACTCGCTCACCTCCAGTTTTGTGGTGGATATATATCGGCGGATGTGGGTAAAAGAAGCTTCGGAAAGTCATTACGTATGGGTATCGAAACTAAGCACGGCCATTTGGGGAATTTTATGTATTGCTGTAGCCATGTATGCCAGTCGGGTAGGAAGCCTGCTGGAGGCCGTTAATATTCTTGGTTCTTTGTTTTATGGAACGGTGTTGGGGGTGTTTGTCGTTGCTTTTTATTTTCGGCAAATTGGGGCTAATGCAACATTCTGGGCAGCAGTGTTAACTGAATTCATTGTTGTAATTTGCTGGAAACTGGAGCTGATGGCCTTTTTGTGGCTGAACGTAATTGGCTGCGTTGTATTGGTGGTCTTTGGTTTACTATTTAGTGTTTTAGGAATGGATAAAAGCGTAAAAGCTACTTAATTCTCCAGATCTGTTATGCAGGAAGCAATTATTCATTTATCAAGAAGTGATTCGAAATTAGCGAATATACTGGCTACGGTTGCGTTGCCTGAACCACAATCTTCGGGTGATATTTACTATGATCTGCTCGACTCTATTGTTTCACAGCAGCTTTCCACGAAAGTAGCTACGGTGATTTTCAAGCGATTTCTGACCTTATTCCCGGGGGAATATCCACATCCGGGACAACTTCTGGCTTTAGAGCTGGATGAACTGCGTTCGGTGGGTTTATCGAAGGCTAAAGCCCAATACATGCAGAATGTTGCAGAATTTTGGATTCAGGAAGAGTTGGAAAACAAAAATTGGGATGAACTAAGTAATGAAGAGATCATTGCATCTTTAATTAAAATCAAAGGAGTAGGGCGATGGACCATCGAAATGATTCTAATATTTACTTTGCAACGACCCGATGTATTCCCAACCGATGATTTAGGAATTCAGCAGGCTATGATACTAGCATACGGATTGGAAAAAGATAAACATCTGAAAAAACGAATGATTGAAATTGCGGAGCCCTGGCGACCTTACCGCACCACGGCAAGTAGGGCTTTGTGGCGATGGAAAAACCAGATTAAGGAAGTCGCCGATCATTGAAACCCAGAATTAATTACATGCTTCCCCTATTACTTGTGATTGCCGGGCCGACAGCGGTTGGAAAAACGGATTTATGCGTACATCTGGCAAAAGAACTTAATACTGAAATAATCTCAGCGGATTCCCGGCAGTTTTATCGCGAATTAAGCATTGGTACAGCCAAGCCTACAGCTGAGGAAACGCAGGGAGTAAAGCATCATTTTATTGATTCCCATTCCATTGCCAACTATTTCAGTGTAGGAGATTTTGAGCGGGAATGTATGAAAGTACTCGCTGATCTTTTTAGCCGTAAACAGGTAGCGATTCTAACGGGAGGATCAGGGTTGTTTCTGAAAACAATTACGGATGGCCTGGATGAAATGCCTGCGGTAAACCACGCTTTACGGAGCCAGCTTATGCAACGCTTTGAGGCGGAAGGGATCACTCCATTAGTGGAAGAGTTACGAAAACTTGATCCAGCTTATTTTGAATACGTTGACCGCAACAATACCCAGCGAATTGTGCGGGCACTGGAAGTGTGCCTGTCTTCGGACAAGCCTTATTCCAGCTTTCGAACGGGCCAAAAAGCCGCACGGCCATTCCGAATAATAAAAATTTGCCTTACACGTGACCGGGAAGTTTTGTATGATCGAATTAACCAACGAGTAGACCAGATGATGTCCGCCGGTTTGGTAGAGGAAGTCCGGGCCGTTGCCAGCTACCGGGGGCATTATGCCTTACGAACAGTAGGTTATTCAGAAGTATTTTCTTACCTGGACGAAGAGTACGACTATGAAAATATGGTCGAAAAAATTAAACAAAATACCCGCCGATACGCGAAACGCCAGCTAACCTGGTTCCGCCACCAGGGGGATTTTACCTGGTTTGATGCCGGCGATTATCCATCACTTCGTAACTATGTGTTAGAGCAGGTCGAGTAGCTTTTAACTTTATACTAAAAGCTAAACCAGCTCGTAGCTTCTCTTCAGTCATTACGGCTCGTAATAGGTTATTTCCTAAAGAATAAGCAGTTGAAGCACTATAAGTGGGTTAAAAATTACGCTGAATACCAACGCCGATACCTATTGTTGTCGGATGAATCTGTACTTCTTCTCTGGTAAGGCCATCAGTAATACCTTTTTTGAAGAATGTCTTTACCTGAACAGACCAATGTGGTTTAATGCGGTAATTTGCTCCTGCCGATGCCAGGGCACTTACCACGAGCCGGCGGTATACGCCGTCGCTTGGGTAATAGGTAGCAGTTGGAATGGCAATGTAGGAGTTGTCGGCCATGATGTTTTTCAGGAAAGCATCTGCTGACACACCACCGCTTACAAAATAACTCAGTCGGTTTTCGGGGTTGATTTTATATCCCACGTTGATCGGAACGGACAAATACTCAAACGTATACCGGAACGTGTTTGGGGAGACATACACGACACTGTTATTGGTAAGCTGCGAAGTGGTGACGCCATTAATTACCTGATCATATAAACTGCTTTTCTGGCTTGTAGATCGGTCAATTAGTACCAGATTCGTAGATACCGTCGAATGGCCTTTTAGAAACTGAAGTCCACTTTCCAAATACCAATTTCTGGAAAGCTGCATACCAGCCTGAAGTTCTGTAAAATACGATAGATAAAGCTTGTCAGTTGCCCGAAAATCAGCTTGTGAGGATGTTTTCGCACTATTTGCACTTGCGAAAGTGGTAGTGCCTATCAGGGTATTACTGGTGGTATTATACTGCTGAGAAGTAGAAATAACGGGGTTGAACCGTACATACGAGGCGGCTAAACCTAACCAGTATTTAGGCGTTTTTGACTTTTTAATGACGGGTATACTTACTGCTGGTATCTGTAGTTTACCCGTCATTGTATAAGCCTGCCATTGTTTATTTTTCAGTTCAGCTAACGACAAGGTTACTAGTTTTTCGAGAGACGAAAGGGTGCTTCCCTGAGAAGATAATGCTGACAACCGAACTGGGCCAGAATTGGTCAGAGGCAGTAAAGACGGCGTACCTATTTTGGAATTTTGTGATACACGAACCGAGGCATAGGTACTCTTTTTCTTTAAAGGTGCTTTCGTGGAAAAAATAGCCGAACCGGGTATACCAGACTGAACGGATGGCCCCGACACGGCGGGCGTATTCTTTCCCGGTAGTTGGTAAGGAGTTAGTTGAGAAGTATCAGAAGCAGATGCATTTAATTCCGGCGAAACCTTAGTAGTGACCTGAACGGTTAACGATGAAGTTCGCTCACTGTGGATCCAAAACCACCAGCCGCTTAGGCTCAGTAAAAGAATAGCCACCAGCCCAATCCAGAAAAACGGCAGCCCAATCGGGCGTTCGGGCGATAGATCTCGCTCGATACGATCCCAAAGCTCTTCCGAGGGGGAGTCGGAGGCCTCTTCAAAGGCCCTTCTCCATTGTTCTTCAAAATCCTGGCTCATGCCCAGTTGTTAGTCAATTTTATTTTTTTCCGTATAAAGTATACGTTGCAATAAACCCTTAGCCCGACTGTATTGTGATTTTGAAGTACCTTCCGAAATGCCGAGTAGTTCGGCGATTTCCTGATGTTGGTATCCCTCGATCGCATATAAATTAAAAACAGTACGGCATCCGGCCGGCAATTGCTGCACTACTTGCAATAAATCTTTCCAGTGGAGTTCGTCAGTAGAGGTTAGTTCAACGGTGTCCTGTACCGTTTCCAGTTCTTCGGCGAAGCGATACCGGCGATTATCCCGCAGGTAATTAAGCGTTGTATTCACAACAATGCGTTTAACCCAGGCTCCCAGTGGGCATTCAAAGCGGAAGGTGCCAATCTTTTCAAATATTTTGATGAATGATTCCTGGAGAATATCTTCAGCTTCGTCCCGGCTTTTGACGTACCGTAGGCAAACAACCATCATGCGGCCCGCAAATGCATCATATAGACGTCGTTGCGAGACGCGATCGTTGTGACGACAGCCCATCACCAGTTCATGTTCATCAAAGGTCATTTGTAAAAATTACACCATAGAGGCATCCTCCTGAAGGGAAGACACTGACGGTTCTGCTGGCGTTGGAATAAACAGAAAAATTTTTTTAAACGAAGATGGCGAAAATCAGGGATTATTTTTGTGAGTCAGAAACGTTTAGTGTTCGGTGAACAAATGAACTCCCAAACACTAAACTCCAAACACAAAACAGCTCTTACATGAAACAAAAAATAAAAGATCTGGCTGCGAAATACGCGGGTGATTTCGTGGCTAATCGTCGTCACCTGCATAGCCACCCTGAACTATCCTTTCATGAATTCGAAACTCAGAAATTCGTAGCTACCCAGTTACAAGCCCTGGGTCTAAGCCCAATACCAATGGCCGACACGGGTTTGGTCGCATTAATCGAAGGCAGAAATCCATCGAAAAAAGTGGTAGGCTTGCGGGCAGATATGGATGCTTTACCTATTCTCGAAGCTAATGATGTGACATACAAAAGCCAGAACCCCGGTGTGATGCACGCCTGCGGGCACGATGTGCACACCGCTTCGTTATTGGGGGTAGCTCGTATTCTGACAGAACTGAAAGATGAGTTTGAAGGAACAGTAAAACTCGTTTTTCAACCCGGTGAAGAAAAAGCTCCCGGCGGGGCATCCATGATGATTCGGGAAGGGGTATTACAAAATCCGGCTCCGTTTGAAATGATTGGGCAACACGTAGCCCCTCAGATTCCGGTCGGAAAAATCGGTTTTCGGGAAGGAATGTACATGGCTTCGACGGATGAAATCTATTTAACCGTACGTGGAAAAGGTGGGCACGGAGCTGCACCCGAATTGGGTGTGGATCCGGTGCTGATGGCCTCGCATATTATCGTTGCCCTGCAACAGGTAATATCTCGCAATCGCCCTCAGGATTCCCCCTCGGTATTATCATTCGGGAAAGTAATTGCGAACGGGGCTACGAACGTTATTCCCAATGAAGTAAAAATTGATGGTACCTATCGGTGCATGAACGAAAGCTGGCGGGAAGAAGGCCTACGGCGAATTAGGAAAATAGCCGAAGGGTTGGCAGAAAGTATGGGGGGAAGTTGTGAAGTAGAAGTGGTGAAGGGGTATCCCTATCTGGAAAATCATCCTGAGCTTACATGTCGTTTACGGGCAGAAACGAGTGATTATGTGGGCGAAGAAAATATTATCGACCTGGATATCTGGATGGCAGGAGAGGATTTCGCTTTTTATTCTCAGGTAGTAGATTCCTGCTTCTATCGCCTGGGTACGCGTAATGAAGCTCGTGGCATTGTTTCGGGTGTTCATACTCCAACGTTTGATGTAGACGAACAAGCCCTTGAAATCGGTGCTGGCCTGATGAGCTGGTTAGCCATTCGGGAGCTGGAGAACGCTAACTAGTTATTGGTTGTTAGTTATTCGTATTAATTTCGGATAACTAACAACCAATAACTAGCAACTATTACAAAATCATTCGGAAGAAAATAAATAGGGTTCCGGCCAGGAACATCGATACGGGTAGGGTAAGTACCCAGGCTAGTACAATGTTTCGAATGGTACTGGCTTGCAAGTTTTTAATACCTTTATTGGCAACCATACTTCCGGCAATACCCGAGGAAAGCACGTGCGTGGTTGATACGGGCAAGCCTAGGCCGGAAGATAATCCGATGGTGGTAGCTGCTACTAATTCAGAGCTGGCTCCCTGTGCGTAGGTTAAATGTTGTTTGCCAATTTTTTCTCCAACGGTTACTACAATTCGTTTCCAGCCTACCATGGTTCCTAACCCCAGGGAAAGCGAAATTAGAAGAATAACCCAGGTAGGAGCATATTCCGTGTAAGAGCGTAGGGCTTTTATTGACGTCGCCAGCTGAGCAGCTTCATCCCGATTCAAAGTCAAAGCACCATCACTCTGGATTTTAGATAAATCTCTGGAAATAAGTAGAATATCTTTACGTGATTCTAAACGTAAGTGGGAGGGGATCTGGCCCTTGCTTACGGTCAGAACACTATCCAAATCCTGAATACTGGTTTTGATCACCACTAATTTATCCTGATCAATTTCTGCCAGTTTTGTCTGATCGATGGTATTGACAATCTGCTGGATATGGACCAGGTTGGCATGCAGGTGAGAGGTATCCCGGCTGGCATCCAGGGCAAAGTAAGTGGGTGTAATTCCAATCAGAATTAACATAATGAGCCCAACTCCTTTCTGTCCATCATTAGAACCATGAAAGAAGCTAACCCCTGTACAGGTAAGTACTAATAAGCTACGGATCCAGGTAGGAGGGGTCTGGTTTTTCTTGGGTTCCTTAAAGATGACATCATTTTTAATTGTCCGTTTCAGAATAAACATCAGAATAATAACCAGGCTAAAGCCAACCAAAGGAGAAAGCAGCAGGGCAAAACCGGTTTCTTTTGCCTTGTCCCAGTTGACGGAGCTAGTGCCGGAAGTATTTTCAGGAAGTAACGAAAAGGCTAGGCCCACTCCTAAAATGGAACCAATTAAGGTATGCGATGAAGAGGAGGGTAGCCCAAAGTACCAGGTTCCGAGGTTCCAGATGATGGCACTGATCAGTAAGGATAGCACCATCGCCACGGCATGGTAGACGTTTTGGTCGATTAGAAGTTCTACGGGAAGCAGGTTGACAATTCCCATTGCCACACTGATTCCACCGAAAAAAACACCCAGAAAGTTGCAGAAACCTGACCAGATAACGGCAATATTGGGTTTGAGCGAATTGGTATAGATAACAGTTGCGACTGCGTTGGCTGTGTCGTGAAATCCATTCACAAATTCAAAAGCACATGCACAAAAAAGGCAGATACAAAGGAGAAAAAAGACTCCAGTCTCTAAGCCGAACATCATGGTAAGGGGGCTAGTTTGATGCGAAACTACGGAAAGGGATTGGCCCTAATGTTAAGGAATTGTTAAGAGTGTAGAATGGGTATCATTATCAGGCCGGAAAAACCTTACTCACGATTGGTAAAACGCGGTCATCACTACTTATAAACGAAGCCCAACACGTGTTATAATAAGTATCATTCTGACTGAACGGGTAAATACAGAATTTTTAATCGAAAAAACAAACCTGATCTTATTCAGCAGATTTTCCGGCTAACTGGCCACAAGCGGCGTCAATATCTTTTCCACGACTTCGGCGAACGGTGATCGGGATATTTTTCTGTTCGATGAAGCGAGCAAATTTTGAAAGCGTCTGCGGGTCGGTATTGCGGTAACTGGCATTATCGATGGGATTGTACTCGATAATGTTGATGTGAACAGCCGGAATCTGTTTGGCAAAATTCCAGAGTTCTTTTGCATCTTCCGGCGAATCGTTGAAATGGTAGAAGAGAATATACTCCAGCGTGATTTTATTACCCGTTTTCTGATAAAAATACCGAAGGGCATCTTTCAGTGCCACCAGCGTATTGCTTTCATTGATGGGCATAATCTGGTTTCGCTTTTGGTCATTAGCCGCGTGTAAGGATAAGGCCAGATTAAACTTTACGCCATCGTCCCCTAGTTTGGTTATCATTTTGGCAATCCCGGCTGTACTGACCGTAATGCGTTTAGGCGACATATTCAACCCCTCAGGCGAAGTAATATGTTCTACCGAAGCCAGTACGTTTGCATAGTTTAGCAGGGGCTCACCCATGCCCATATAAACAATATTGGTAAGGGGCTGACCGTAATTCTGCTCAGCCTGGTTTTTGATCGTTACAACCTGATCGTAAATCTCGGCAGGGTCCAGGTTTCGTTCGCGATCCATGTAACCCGTTGCACAGAATTTGCAGGTAAGCGAGCATCCCACCTGACTCGACACACAGGCGGTCATCCGATCGTCAGCCGGAATCAATACGCCTTCAATCAGTTTCCCGTCGTATAAACGGAAAGCCGATTTAATGGTTTTATCCTTTGAAATTTGCTGATTGGCAATGGTAAGGGGGCGAATTTCAAAATGTTCCGCCAGTAATTCACGCGTTTTTTTCGAGAGATTACTCATCTCATCGAAACTCCGGGCTGATTTCTTCCAAAGCCACTCCAAAATTTGTTTTGCCCGAAAGCCTTGCTCGCCATGTTCAACCAAAAAGGTTTTTAGCTCCTCTGCCGAAAGCTTGCGAATATCTTTTTTCTGTGCGACTATGGTTTCCATTGCTCGGTTTTACTACCTATTCCGGAACTAACTTTAATACAGGACTTTGGGTTCAAAGTCAGGGAAGATTTTTAGTGTATGGTAGTTATCTAATTCCCCTTCCGAAACTTTTCGACTTTCTCAATCAGCTGGTCACTTTTCGGAATAGCGTCGGCTACTTTATCCATAACCTGAGGAGCCAGTGGGCGTAAAAAGGGATAAATAATACTGCCAGTTTGTTGCTGTTTGGTGGGATAATTAATATGCAAAGCACTCAGCAACCATAAAAAGATGCTGATACCAAATGCATAGGTAAACAACCCAACCACACCACCAGCCATGCTATCAAAGCTTCCAAAAATGGTATAACGCAGGCTTTTGCGAAGTAACCAGCCGAAGCGATTTATGATAAAAATAACTAAAATAAAAATGCTGGAGAACCCGATATAAGGTAAAAATTTACGGGCGATGCTCTCGCTCACATACGGTGAGACAAACGCAATGGCTTCGTTTAATAGCTTGAAACCCAGGATAATCGATACCACAAACCCAATAACAGAGATGATTTCAACCAGCACACCACGCTGAAAACCAGTATAAGCTCCGTAGGCCAGTGGAACCAGTAGAAACAGGTCCAGAAAATTCATCAAATGGTTCTCTCCTTTCAGGATTTTGCACAACCACATGATTTTGCAAAATCTTAACTATCTATTGAAGTAACTGTTTCACCGTGGCTGAAATCGCTTTTCCTTCTGCCTGGCCCGCTAGTTCTTTAGTGGCTACACCCATCACTTTCCCCAGATCACCAGGGCCAGTTGCCCCCACTTGGGTAATAATAGTTTGCAAACGGGCGGTTAACTCTTCCTGCGTTAACAGTTTAGGTAAAAACTCTTCGATAACAGCCACTTCGCTCAGTTCCTTATCGGCCAGTTCCTGACGACCATTCGCTACATATGTTTCTGCGGATTCTTTACGCTGTTTTACACCTTTCATCAGGATTTTCATTTCCTGATCAGATGTTAATTCATGGGAAGAGCCAGAAGTTTCTTCCAGTAAAATAGCTGATTTTATGGCCCTTAATGCTAATAATCGAGGTTGGTTCTTAGCCAGCATCGCCGCTTTAATTTCGGCTTCGATTTTTGATTTTAACGACATTTTCAAAAAATTATGAGGTACTAATTAGGAATTACGAAGGCATCGAATGAAAATTTGATGCACTATTTAGAACTGTTCTTACCAGGGAATGGTTCTGACCGCTGCAAAGCTACAAAATCTCAACCGCAGAACCTGTTGATCAGTGTTATCTGCCTTATGATAAGATATGTCTACTCGTCTTTCCGTTAATATTAACAAAGTTGCCACTCTACGTAACTCACGGGGTGGAAATAACCCCGATGTCATTAAAGTTGCTCTCGACTGTGAACGGTTTGGAGCCGAAGGCATCACCGTGCATCCCCGCCCGGATGAGCGTCATATTCGTTATCAGGATGTACTTGATTTAAGCAAGGTATTAACCACCGAATTCAATATCGAAGGCAATCCTACCGAACAGAAATTTGTTGATCTGGTATTACAGGTAAAACCCGCTCAGGTAACGCTGGTGCCCGATGCTTTGGGGGCGGTAACGTCAAGTGCGGGTTGGGATACGATCAAAAATAAGGAACTACTTACTGGTCTGGTTACTACGTTTAAAAAAGCGGGGATTCGGACTTCTATTTTTGTGGATGCTGATATTGCTATGGTGGAAGGAGCCGCCGAAACCGGCACGGATCGTATTGAGCTATACACAGAACCCTATGCCCATCAATACGCTATTGACCAGACACTGGCGTTAACGCCATTTATTAATGCCGCAAAACGTGCCAATGAGCTTGGCTTAGGGATCAATGCCGGGCACGATCTGAGTCTGGATAACCTGCGTTATTTTCAGCAACATATACCTGCGTTATTGGAAGTCTCAATTGGTCATGCCCTGATTTGTGACGCCTTGTACTATGGCCTTGAGAATACCATTCAGCTGTATTTGCGGGAAGCTAAGGCTTAGTAGAACAACTTACTGTAAAAACGCTGACGGGACTATAAACCCTGTCAGCATGTTTATTTGCCTTTCTTTTTGGCTTTAGCCTTCTTACGGTTTTCTGCCAGGAGTTTTTTAGCTTCCTGGTATTGCGAAGACTTTCTCTCGGCATAATCCATCACCTTGTCGTAATACTGTTTAGCCTCGTCCAGGTTACCTTCATGTTCCGTTATTTTTCCCAGGTTTAATAAAGAAGAAAGGTTATAGCCCGAATCTTTTGCTCCGTTAATTTCCGCAAACAGCACTGTTTTCGTATAGTATTCTTTTGCGAGAGCGAAGTTGTGATAAAAGAAATGGTTATAGTATGCCAGAATATAAGAAGCATACCGGGCACCCACAGGTTCATAGCCAAATTGCTTGTTATCATACCGTTCCAGAATCAGTTTGGCGGCTGCTTCGGCTTCTTTCGTCCGGCCTGTTACGAAACACTGACGAGCGTACATCCGGTGAAAATACGGATTCCATGGATAGGTAATATGCAGATACCGAGCCAGTTGATAACATTTTTCGTGTTGTTGTTCGGTAGAGTAAATCTGGAGTAAAAAATACTGAGCTTCAGTACGTGTATAAAAGGCATTGCGTGAAATCCATTCTAACTGGCCAATGCCTTTACTTTTATCTCCGTCATGGAAAAACCAGAAAATAGGTTTCAGAGCTGAATAATTTTCGGGAATCCACTGGCGGTAATAGTTATACAAACCCTCACCAAAAGCCATTTCCGGAGAGAAATCTTCGTGGCCTTTACATTTTTCGAAGTATTTCAGGGCACTCTTACCCGCCCCACTGGCTTTGAACCATTTTTTGCGTTCGGCGTATAATCTTGATTTAAAAGCATAAGCCGTAGCCAGAAAAAAACTGGCTTCTACTTCTTCGGGCCCTCCGTGAGCAAACATTTTTTCAGCTTTTTCAATGGCCTGATCCATAAAAGCTTCGCATTTGGCATCATACATGGTGTTATCTGTATTCGGCACAATTTTCCACCATTCGGCCAGTCCAAACAAAAAATAAGGCAGCGGATGTTCCGGATACTTTGCCCGGAGGTATCCAAATTCGCGTTGAGCCTCAGGAAAATTGTAGCCGTACATGGCATTAAGAGCTTCAGTAGCCTCAATCTGAACTTCCATGCGTTTTAATAAAATACCACCCGAACGTTCCTGCTCATTTTTTTCGACGGTTTCCCACCATGCCTGAGCAAAAAGAGAAGAAGTACTGATTAGAAAAAGAAAGGTTAGTACCTGGGTTTTCATGGCTATAAAATCAACTCCGTTGTGGGCTTTAACAGAGTGTGTGGTGCTTTCAACGGAAATCCGGAAAAAGTCGTTTAGGGAAATACAGAAAATTTTGTTTCTTTTTGTATGATCAAAGGTACGAAGGCTATTTTTGAGAATGGTACCTTTTTCTGACCATTAATTTTCAGACGAGTGATTCAGATTCACGATAAATACTTTGATATATTCATCGAGCAAAGCAAACTGGAATGCCGGATTGCTGAATTAGCCACACAAATCAGTGCTGATTATCAGGGAAAACAGCCTTTAATCATTGCTGTATTAAATGGCTCTTTTTTGTTTGCTGCGGAGCTGATGAAAAACCTTGATTTACGCTGTGAAATTGTGTTTATCAGGGTAAGTTCCTATCAGGGGACGGGTACGACAGGTAAGGTAAAACAAATTATTGGACTAAATGAGGACTTATACGACCGGGATGTAATCTTGGTTGAAGATATTGTCGATACGGGTCATACTATGGCTGAGTTATTAGGGCAGTTGACATCCAAACGACCTCGGTCGATTGAAATCGCAACAATGTTATACAAACCCGAAGCCATTCGAATTCCGCTTTCATTAAAGTATGTGGGCTTCGCAATTGAGAATAAGTTTGTGCTGGGGTATGGCTTAGATTATGACGGATTGGGTAGGAATTTACCTTGTATTTATAAATTGGTAGATTAATACCAGGCTTAATAATGAAAGAAAAAACGCCCGGCTTGCCGGGCGTTTCTATAATACAATAGTCTTTCCAGTCTGATAAGGAGATAGTATGGTGGAACCGGCTGGTAACTCTGTAATAAGGTAGTCGATTTCCCGAAAATCTGCCACTTTCATGGACATAACGCTGTTCATTTTTTCAGAAATTGCAAGAATTGCAACTTTATCAGAAGAACGAATCATGGCTTTCTTTGCCTGGACAGTTTCCCAGTTTGAGTCTGTTAGGCCTTCTTTCGCGTCAAGGGCATTGGTTCCCATAATACACAAGTCCACCCGAACTTCTGAAAGGCGTTGATACACATCGCCACCTACGGCCATTTGGCTATATCGAGAAATAGGCCCCCCAATCATGATGATTTCAAGATTAGGCTTATCTAATAACTCAACAGCTGTTAATGGGTTTACAGTCAGGAAGGTAGCTTTTAATTCGTCAGGAATCATTTTAATAAATTCCCGAATGGTTGTACCGCCTCCCATTAAAACCAGCATCCCCTCTCGTAAGAGTGAAATGGCTTTTTCAGCAATTATTTTTTTGCTTTCGTGAGCATAACTTTCAATCGGATGGGAAGAATAATGATAAGCCTTTGACATGGCTCCTCCTCTGATCTTGATTAGTTTTCCCTCGTCGGCTAAATCATTAATATCTCTTCGAATCGTATCTTCTGAAACATTCAGGGTATGGGCTAAATCAGTCAGGGTAATACGTGTATGAAGATTTAATTGATTTATAATCAGATCCTTACGGCTTTCTTTTAAAAGGACAACTGACATACTAAAATAGGCTTTCTGTGAAGTGAACAAAGGTATGAAAAAATAGGCTGACTGGCTGCTTCTTCGTTTAATCTAGTGGATTAGTAAAAAAACGTAATATCTGGACAGGTTATTATTCTTTAATACTGCATAATTTGCAATTAATAGTTGGATTTAATGGGCTAATGACACTATTAAATTAGGATTATTAGTATTTTTTTAAAATATTATTTGATAATCTTGCTTTAGATCACCTATATTTCGCAAAATATGCAAAAACACTTGCGGTTTTTGCGATTGTCGCAGCCCTACTCCCTGTTTTAATTCGTTCTCACCTTACTAGAACTATGAAAATTTCTTTATCTCATTTTCACAATAGGCTATTAATTGCTGTATTGTGGCTACTGGCTCTCCCTGCAATGGCTCAG
>JASGGE010000061.1:0-21713 GCA_047605205.1 Siphonobacter sp. | reverse complement strand
GATTGCGGTTTCTGAAAATTATCCGGAATTGAAAGCAAATGCCAATTTCCAGGAATTACAGGCTCAGATTGAAGGCACAGAAAACCGGATTAAAGTTTCCAGAAACGACTTTAATGATGCCGTAAAAACCTACAATGAACACGTGCGATCATTCCCGGCCAATATCACAGCCAAAATGTTTGGCTTCCAAACCAAACCTTATTTTGAGTCTGATCCCGGTTCTGAAAAGGCTCCCAAGATTGAGTTTTAATTTGAACCCGATGGATTAATCACCATCGGGTTCTTTACTACTAATGAAGTATGCTTACTGAAGCTCAACAACAGGAAGTAATTCGGGCGATTCAACAGGCAGAGCGAAATACCTCCGGCGAAATACGTGTTCATGTTGAACAAACTTCTTCTGAAACGGATGTTCTGAAACGTACACAAAACATTTTTGCAGAACTAAATATGCAGGAAACGGCCAGCCGGAATGCTATTTTAATTTATGTGGCTCTTCAGGATCGAAAATTTGCCATCTGGGGGGATAAGGGAATCAACGAAGTAGTCCCCGAAAATTTCTGGGAAAGTACCCGTGACATCATGCGGGAGCATCTTCGCCAGAATGACCTGGTAGGAGCTCTTACCAAAGGTGTATTAATGGCGGGCCAGCAGTTAAAAACCTATTTCCCTTTTCAGAAAGACAACCTCAATGAACTTCCAGATGATATTTCATTCGGATGATTGACCTATTAAAAATCGAAATGAAGGCATTTTTGTTACAGAAAAAGATTTGGTTTCTACTCCTTTTTCTGTTTACCCATCTTGTTTATAGTCAGGCTATTCCTGAACGCCCTACCCCTGCCCGCTTTGTTAATGACTACGTGGGTATGCTTTCGGGAAATGAAAAATCACAGCTGGAAAGCAAACTGAAAGCCTACATGGATTCTACCTCGAATCAAATTGTGATTGTGGTAGTAAAAAGTACAGGCGATTATCCGCCGGGCGACTATGCCTTTCAGATTGGCCGTCAGTGGGGTATTGGGCAGAAAGATAAGAACAATGGGATTGTCCTCTTGTGGGTTACCGAAACCCGTAAAATATACATTGCGGTAGGGTATGGCCTGGAAGGAGCTGTTCCGGATGGTATTGCCAAACGAATTGTTTCAAACCAGATTGTTCCGGCTTTCAAGCAACAACAATGGTTTCAGGGACTAGATGCCGCAACGACAGAACTCATTCAGCGAGCCAGTGGGGAGTTTAAATCAGATCAAAGCGATCTGTCCAATGCTGAGGATGACCCCTCCCCAATGTCCGTACTTATTGTTATGATTATTCTGATTGTTGGGATCTTCCTTTTTATTCGCCTCATGGGTAACTCCTGCCGAAATAGCGGAGGTAACCGTGGTGGAGCAATACCCTGGGTTGGCCCTTACACCACAATGTCGAGCTGGGGTTCTTCTTCAGGTGGCTGGAGTAGCGGAAGTAGTAGTGGCGGTGGCTGGAGTTTTGGGGGCGGGAGCTTCGGTGGTGGTGGTGCTGGCGGAGATTACTGATATGCCTGGTGTCCGTTAATTACTACGCGTTAACGGACACTTTTTCTTTAGCAATCAGAGAACAGCCATTTTTCATTTCAATGTGATAATAATCACTTCGTTTTTTCCTCTTTCTCCATATTTTTCAAGAGCCGTAAAAGCCTTTATAACTTCCACCTTTTTAATATCCTTTACTGAAATATCATTGATTGAAACTTCCGTATCCCCAATTAAGTATAAGGGTTCGCCACCAGTAGTAAAATTAGTTGGGCTTGTTGCCTTCAGGTGTAAAGATTTTATTTGTGTAGCGGGAATTTCTTTGGTATAAATTTTAACTACTCCATTCCTGGCTTCTTCGCCAAGCGGTTCAACTTCAGGCCCTGTTTTATAAACATTTATCCGATCAATAAAATTTGGGTCGACCTGGTGTAGTTCTAATCCGTTTACGCGTTCGCCATTTAGGAAATAGATAGGTTCAGCTTTCAACGTGGCCTTACTTGTAACTGGCTCTACAGGACGCACCGTATCCTCTAAAGCCGTTCTTCTGTGTTTTGACTGAATAGAAACAGTCATTCCTTTTTTAGGTAAAACGGGTTGGCCCTCAACATTTTTATGCCAGGATTCCTGTACCTGCTCAACTACCTGCCGAGGGGCAAAGGCCACAATCCAGAAACTCATAACCGGAATTACCAGTAATAATTTTATCCGTTTCCATCTGGCTGAATCAGGCGTATTGATTTGCTGAATACGATTTTTTAGCTCAGACATATTAAAATGGTTACTTACGGGTAAGGCCAACCCACTTTGTCGTAGTAAATGATATTGGTAGTGACGGGCTTCCATCCCTTGCTCCAGAACGGCCTGATCAGCCATAAATTCCAGATTCTGTCGAACAATCCGGCTCCACCACCAGATAACAGGATTAAACCACAATAGAATTTGCAAAAATTCAGTCATCAGCACATCGTAAGAATGTTTCTGCCTGACATGAGCCTGTTCATGCCGCAAAACCTCATCCAGTTCGAGTGCTGTATAATGCTGTGCATTCAGAAAAATCAGGTTGAAAAAAGAGAAAGCACTTGTTCCCTGCGGTGGAATATAAATGCGTTGCTCATTTACCCAACTCGCTTCTGAACGCCCCCATAATTGCATTAACTTAATCAGTTGAAACAGAAAACGAATGATCATCACGCCTAGGCCAACTAGCCAAACAACGAGCAAAAATTGTGTAAAGCTGATCTGCGAATCTGATACTTCTTCCTGATACTGAAAAGTTAAGTCTGGCACATACGCCTGGGCCGTCTGAATAACGGGTGGCGTAGATAACCATTCGGAAAATACCGGAATCAGTAAAGAAATAAACCCGGCTGCCCAAAAGTAAAAGCGATTGGCCTGATAATACGTTTCACGACGAAGTAATAGAGCATACAGAGCCGCGAAGCCCATAAAACTCATACTTACCTGTAACAGATAGATTGCCATTGCTATTTGCCTTTTTCAATCATGGATAATATTTCACGTAATTCCTCTGCAGAAATTTTATGCTCCTTTGCAAAGTGTGTTACCAAATTCTTATATGAGTCCTGGAAGTACTCTTCGACTACCCGACCTGCCATTTCTTCACGACTCACCTTTGGAAAATATTCATAGACATTGCCATAACGACGAAAGCTTACATAGCCTTTACGTTCGAGGTTTTTACAGGTAGAAGCCAGCGTATTATAATGAGGCCTGGGTTCGGGCATAGCCTCTACTAAAACACCAAGCGTAGCCCTTTCTAGTCGCCAGAGTGTCAGCATGGCTGCTTCTTCGGCTGGGGTAAGTTTTTCCATCTCAAGCTATTCCGAAAATAAAAATACATTTCCGATTTTTTCGGAAAAATAGCTAAATTTATAATACTGAATAAAAAATTCTGGATAATAATTGAATCAACGGAGTGTCCCTGGTATTGATTCAATTGACTACATGAATCGGATTCCCCTTCAGAAAAGCCTGAATATTATCAGCTGTCATTTGCAACAGCCGCTGGCGGGCTTCACGAGCTACCCAGGCTACGTGAGGAGTGACGACACAATTGGGAGCGGCTAAGAGTGGGTTATCTTTTTTAGGAGGCTCCACTGAAAGTACATCTACAGCCGCACCAGCTATTGTTTTATGTTGTAAAGCCGCTGCCAGATCCTGTTCTACTACCAGAGGGCCTCTTCCTGTGTTAATAAGGATGGCCGATGGTTTCATCCAGCTTAACCGTTCAGCATTAATAAGCCCTTTTGTTTCATCCGTAAGTGGGCAGTGCAGGGAAATAAAGTCACTTTCTTTAAACAATTCTTCCTGAGATATCAACTGCACAAATTCGTACCCTGGCTCGGGTTTTGCATTTCGCCGATAAGCCATCACCCGCATACTAAAGGCGTGAGCAATCCTGGCAACTTCTTTTGCAATATGCCCAAAGCCTATCAGGCCCAACGTTTTACCCGATAATTCAGTAAGTGGGCTGAACCAGTAGCAAAAATCAGGGCTATTCGTCCATTGCCCGTTTCGGGCTGAATCGCTTAGTCGGGCGACGTCGTTGGTAAAATGAAGAATAAAAGCAAATACGTGCTGAGCTACGGCCTGTGACCCATAACTACTTACGTTGGTTACGGGAATATTTCGCTCACGTGCCGCCTCAACGTCTACCACATTATAACCAGTAGCTGTTACACCAATGTATTTCAGGTTGGGCAATTGCTCGATTATATCACGAGTAAGCTGCACTTTATTCGTTAATACAATATCCGCTCCTTCCAGGACACGTACTACATCCTCAGGCTTGGTTCGCTCATAAACGGTTAAATTCCCTAATGCCTGCAAGGGAGCCCAGGTTAAATCCCCAGGATTCAGCGTATGTCCGTCCAGGTATACAATGTTCATAGTTATTTCAGTAATGGCTTCATTAGTTTCGCCCAGCGTCGATATCCTTCTGGTAACATATGTACGCTATCAGGTTTAAACAGGCTCATATCTGGTTCTCCGCTGGCATTTAGCATAACGGGCCAGATATCGAGAAAACGGGCATTTTTCTGCTTTGCTAAAAACTCCATAATTCGTCGGTTAACTTTTTTGTATGCTTCGCGATATGTCCAGCGAGAATTAGCCGGCGACGGTTTAATGCTAACAAAAAGCACTGCTACCTTTGGGGCATCCTGACGAATTTTTGTAAAGAGTGTCACAAAATCATTATAGACGACATCAACTGATTTCTGACCATTCGCCAGATCATTATCGCCACAATAAATGACGATTTGTTTCGCGTGATATTTTGGAATAAGTTGTTGATAATAGTAGATCACATCCGAAAGCTGTGAACCACCAAAACCACGATTTATAATGGGTTTGCCCGGAAAATAACTCTGAATTTCGGGCCATAACCGGAAAGTAGAACTCCCCACAAAAACGATTGGTTTTTTCAGGGGGGGATGTTCCTGATCCTGCTTTTCAAAAGCCTGAATTTCGCCAGCAAATGGTTGCTGTGCACTCACTGTTTCCGTTAGGAAAATGAAAGCTGAAAGACTCAAAATAAGGCAAAATTTCATAGGCTTTAAGGTTTAAGAATAAAAAAGACAGCCGGATTTATGCCCTGACTGCCTTTCAAAGGAAAAAAGAAATTTATAAAAACGCCCCTTCCGGGCGATTATTTCTGTGTTAGAGTTCCACCTGTTCCATTTTAGGAGCAAAAATGTGCATGGCTAGCCAGGCCACCAAGTAGGCAAATCCACAAATGGTAAAGACTATATTATACCCTGCTACAATATCACCACTTGCCTTGTAGCTATCCAGAATGGAACCAATCAAAATCGGGAATAACATTCCCCCGATTGAACCAGCCATACCGCCCATTCCTACTACTGAACTAACCGCTTTTTTGGGAAACATGTCAGAAGCGGTGGTGAAGATGTTTGCACTCCAGGCCTGGTGAGCCGCAGCAGCCAACCCGATTAACGCTACTGCTACCCAAATATCAGTAATGAATTTTGCACTAATGATAGGAACTACGGCTAAAGCAAAAATAAGCATGGCGGTTTTACGAGCGGTATATACGGGCATACCCCGCTTCATGAAATACCCTGACAAGTACCCGCCGCCAATACTTCCAATGGTTGTGGCGGTGTAAACAATAACCAATGGCAAACTAGGTTTTTTTAAATCCAGTTGGAAACGCTCAGCGAAGTACGACGGTAACCAAAACAGGAAAAACCACCAGATTGGGTCAGTAAATAATTTACCAAAGATAAATGCCCAGGTCTGGCGAATACCCAGCAAACGCCCCCAGGTTACTTTACCACCTCCCATTTCGGCCGTAGTAGCAGCCAGATCGCTGTCACTATTAATGTGAGCGTATTCGGCAGGATCCATATTTTTCTTTTTGGAAGGCACTTCATAATAAATTAACCAGAAGATTAACCAGATAAAGCCAATTGCTCCGGTAATTAAAAACGCGGCTTCCCAGCCATAAGCACCCAAAATGAAGGGTACTAAAATAGGAGCTACGACGGCTCCAATGTTTGCTCCAGAATTAAAAATACCAGTTGCCAGAGCTCTTTCCCGTTTTGGGAACCATTCGGCTACGGATTTAATCGCTGTTGGAAAGTTTCCAGCTTCACCCAAACCTAACAGTACCCGAACCGTAATAAAACCAGCTGTTGTCGAGACAATAGCATGCAACATAGCAGCGATACTCCAGAAGACAATCGATATGGTATAACCCATTTTTGTCCCTACCCGGTCTACAATTCGACCAAATAGTAAAAGGCCAAGGGCATACGCTCCCGAGAAGAACGTCACAATCTGGCTGTAGTCTGATTCAGTCCATTTGAATTCCGTTTCAAGCGTAGGCTTTAATAATCCAATAATCTGACGATCAACGTAGTTGATAGTAGTAGCACAGAATAAGAGGAACACCACTGTCCAGCGGTAATTACCCATTTTTTGTGTCATTGGTTCTTTAATTCCTGGAGAATTTGCCTGCATCATGGGTATGTTCGGACTGTATGGTTTAGAAGCATCGATTCTTTGTCTCAAAAAGACGTTTTTTTAGGCTTATTACCCTCAATCCCGTAAAAAATGGCTGGCGATTCAGGTCTAAACATCTAATCGCCAGCCATTACTTGACTAAGAAGCCACTTATTTTTTTTCGGGCAGGAGGTATACCTTTATCAAATCAGGGCCAAACACCTTCGCCGCTAACGCTTTTACCGACGCAATGCTTACCTGATCAATCAAACTCATCTCTGTCAGAATATCTTTAGGGTCTTCCCCATTCTGATAACTATCCAAAAGTTGAGCTAACCAATACCGATTTTCTTTCTGATGGACCTCTAACTGACGTTTCGTTTCAATTTTAAACTTATCCAGATCTTTTTGTGAGGGCCCATTTTTCTTTAAATCGTTCAGAATAGCCAGCGTTTTAGTAGAAAGTTCCTCAATTCGGCCTGGATTCGTACCAAAACCAATGGACATGGAATATACCTGTTTAGGCAATTTATCAGCATTAGCCTGAGCGTAGATATAATACACACCGCTTTCCTTTTCCCGTATTTCTTCAATTAGCTTAATATTCAGGATTTCTTCAATCGCCTGTAAATTCACCAGGTTCGCAGAAGTATACGGCAAACTACCTGAATACACCAACTGGGCAGCAGCTTTGTCATCAATACCTTTGTAAACCGTTTTGGTCACTTTGCCTTTTAAGGGTTGAATATTCAGGTCCTTATACATTTCCCTCTTGCCCGTTCCGGGTAGGCTTCCGAGGTATTTCTCAAGTAAAGGTTTAAACTCTTCCACTTTAAAACTACCGACGAAGAAAAAGGTAAAGTCTGACGCGTTGGCAAAGCGTTCCTTGTAGAATTCAAACGCCTTATCGGGATTAATTTCATCTACATTGGCAGGCTTAAGCGGCATCCGTCGCGGGTTATAGCTGCTTAGTGCTACCGTTAAGGTATCAAAAAAGACCTGCTGCGGATCGGGTGTAGATTGTTGTTGCAGTAACTCATCTTTCAGGTTTGTCAAATAACCTTTCACTACTTCTGAGTCTTTACGGGGTAAGACAAAATTGGCATAAATGAGTTGCAAACCCGTTTCAGCATCTTTAGGTGAAAACGAACCGCTCATTCCTTCGGTAATTTCACCTACGTACGTGGAGACACTCGCTACTTTTCCTGTCAGGTATTTCTTCAGTTGAGTAGAAGAAAAATCAGCTAAACCACCCTGAGCGGCAATAACATTAGACTGGTCGGCATTAAGATTATCAGCAACGGAATACAGCGACGTGCCACCGTAACTATACGATTTAAACAGGATCTCATCATTCTTGAAATCCGTGGGTTTCAATACTACTTTCAAACCATTGGATAGCGTCAGCTCTGTTACGCCAAGTTCCGGGATTTGCTTTTCAGCTATTACTTTACCTGATTTAGGTAACGTACTCAATAAAGGTTTTGTGATTACCTCGTCTACATAAGCCGTTACATTCCCACCACTGTTATCAATCCATTGTAGTAACTGGGTTTCCGTTGGCAATTTGTCTTTTTCTTTCTCGGGAGCTAAAACAATCACCGCTCTGTTCTCTTTAGTGATCAGAGACTTCGGCAATTGATTCATTTCTTCCAGCGAAATACCGGGCAGTTCTTTTTGCAGGAATCCGGTATAACGGTCAATCCCCATTGAAGGTACATCGTTGATGAAGTTATTCATATAACCCGAGGCAAACTCTTCCGACTTGGTTTTATCTTTTTCCTTAAAGCGTTTTTCAGTTTGTGCCAGCAGGTTTTGTTTGGCTCGCTCAAGTTCTGTTGCGGTAAAACCAAACTTCAGAACACGGGCATTTTCGTCCAGAACGGCCTGTAACCCTTTTTCAATACCACCCGACTTCGCCACAACAATACTTCCGAACGAATCATATTTCCCTATAAACCCACTAATGCTGCTTGCCCCATACTGGAAAGGGGGCTCAGCCTTTTTCATCAGCTCCTGAAGGCGGTTATTGAGCATCTGGTTAAACAGTGAACGTTTGATATTTTCACGGGCATCGCCAAAGGTTTTTTGCTGTAACTCTGGCAATCGGGTTAAAATCTGAACAATCGTATAGGGTTGTTCTTTATCCGTTACGATAGCGACTTTCGTTTCCGTGTTATCTGGAATAGGATAGTCGCCCAGTGGTTTGGGGTTAGGATCTTTGGGAATAGCTCCAAATTTTTCTTTAATGAGTTTCTCGACCATCTCCACATCAAAATCGCCAACGGCAATAACCGCCTCGTTTTGAGGCTGATACCAGGTTTTGTAAAAGTTACGAATCGTTTCAGGTTTAAAGGTCTTCAGGATGTCTTCTGTCCCAATAATATTTCGTTTACCCCACTTGGAGCCATTCATGATAATCGGAAAAAATTTATCCCGCATGCGTTGGCTGGCCCCTTTTCCTCCCCGAAGTTCTTCCAGAATCACACCCCGTTCTTTTTCAATTTCCGAATCCTCCATGGTATCGTTATGAGCCCAATCTTCCAGAATGTCAAACGCCTTTAGAAATACCCGCATGGAATCAGTGGGTACGGGAAGAAAATAAACCGTCTGCTCGAAATTGGTAAAAGCATTCAGATCGTCTCCAAATTTAATTCCGTTGGATTGCAGAAAACTGACAAGTTCATTTTTGGGGAAATTTTTAGTCCCGTTAAAACCCATGTGTTCGGTAAAATGAGCCAGGCCATTTTCATGATCATCTTCCTGAATAGCCCCAACTTTCACGGCTAGCATCAAATGGGCCCGATTTTTAGGCTCCGTATTTTTCCGAATGTAATAGGTTAAGCCATTGGCAAGCTTACCTACCCGAGTGGCAGGATCAAAAGGAATGGGCTGTTTTAGGTCCTGAGCAATTACTTGAATTGCCGACAGAAGCATCCCACACAGAAAGGAAATTCTTAACATAAGTAATTGGGGGTTATTACATTCCGCAATTAACGAAAGTTTTAGGTAAGTATTTCATCGGTCAATTATTCTCCAGGCCAGTGGCCATCTGCTCAAAGCTTTTTTGAAATGTGATGATAATATCTGTATCATTTCTTTTCGCCATCAAACCAGAAGCTTTAAAAGCCTGCCGATAATAATGCCAGGCTTGCAGGGCTTCTGCCTCATCGTAAAAGCAATTTCGCCAATGTTGACTCGTCTGAGTAAAGGGCTCTAAAACCAAACCGCCCCGGTAAAACCAAACAGGTAAATTCAGGTATTTGGGCTCGAAGTAGGTTTGCTCACGTTTCTGAACGATTTCAAAATAATCAGAAGCATAGCGAAGGTGGTCCACTACTTTTTGCTTTAACGCATCGGGGCTTAATTTATGGGCAGGTTTATACCGCCAGCGATTTCGCTCAGGTGCCATCAGATCCAGGAGCCAGTGCTGAAATTTTCGCTGTAAATTGAAAATTACGATTTCTTTCTCATTGGGAAGTTTAGCGGACCATTCATTATCGAAAAGCGTATTTAACTGAAGTTGTAAGGTAGGTAATTGCATGGATTGCCGGTATATAAAGATGGTTTGCTCATCGGGTGATAATTCCCAATTTATAAGCCGATATTCACCAGAACTCGTAAAACAGGCTAACTCGCCATTCGTATAAAATCGCCAGTAAAATAGCCCCTGAGCCGAGTCATTAGGGACCCCCGTACGTGATTCCGGGTCAACAAAGGTGGTTCCCCAGCTTTTAGAAAGACGATCTTCTGTCTCCACACAAGCTGTCAACCCTAATAGACTTAACAGGACAATCCAATATTTCATTTAAAATGCCGTTTATGATTCAGCTCAGGTGTGATTTTTTAGCTTTTGCCTGATATTATACATCATCAAAGGAAAGTTTTTTCACAAAGCGTTCTGGTTTGAGAGGTATAAAAGTATTTTCGCACTGGGATGTTTCTGTTTGCACACAAAATGAGGTGCCTGTTCAACGTTTCAAGTAAGGTTTGAATTCGTTTTCAAGCAATTCATGATTAATGGCAAAGGATTTATACACCTTATAGTAAGGAATAAATCACTTCTGAAACTTCAAACGATTAAGACATTAAACCATTATCTTTATTTTGTGTAAAAGTCCCCAACATAAACCATTCTGATTTTCTGCAGCATGCTGTTACAAACCCTTTCTATGTCCGATTCCACTGCGGCCCTGGCTAATCAGGACGCATCTGGCCGTTCTCTCAGCGTTATTGAATTACTCGCCGCCGGGGGCTGGATCATGATTCCCATTGCGATTTTGCTTTTCGCTACCATTTTCATTTTTGTGGAACGCTGGCTCTATCTCAAAAAAGCTACCTCCCAAAGCAGTGCATTTGAGGCTAGTTTCTGGGGCTTAATTCAGTCAGGTAACTTAAATGCAGCAAAGCAAATGTGCCGTAACGATCAGTCAGCTGTTTCACGAGTATTGGAAAAAGGCCTTTCCCGGATTGGAACACCCATCCCTGAAATTGAACAGGCCATGAGCAATTCGGCTCAGCTTGAAATTGCTTACATGGAAAAGAACCTGAGTCTGCTGGGAACCTTCGCCGCCATTGCCCCAATGTTCGGCTTCCTGGGAACGGTTGCCGGTATGATCCGTGCTTTTCACGACATTTCCGTGTCTAACAACCTGAGTATCGGTACTATTTCGGGCGGTATTTACGAAAAAATGATCACTTCTGCATCTGGTCTGGCAATTGGTATTCTGGCCTATGTATTACTGACCATTTTAAATGGCATGGTGGACCGGGCAGTTACCAAGCTGCAAATCGCAACGAACCAGTTTCTCGACGTGCTTTACCAACCCATTAATGCTTAAGAGTTTAGTTTTGGCGTTTCCCGATGCACTAAACCCAAACTTATAAACTCGCTGATTATGAAAATACAACGCCGGGAAAAGCAAGGAGCTCATATTGAGGCTGCTTCGCTGTCGGATATTCTCTTTTTTCTTTTGATATTCTTTTTAATGGTTGCTACGTTAGCGAGTCCATCAGCTATGCAACTGTTATTACCTCAGTCATCGTCTGCTCCGGCTACGCCTTCAAAAGTGATTCACTTATCCGTAAAATCAGATAAGACTTACAACGTAGAAGGAGAATCGGTTGATGCAGCCGGGCTGGAAGCCGCTTTGAATAGTCACATTGCCGGACAGGAAAATCCGGTTGTGCTGGTGCGAATTGATAAAACAAGTGCCGTTCAGGATCTGGTGGATGTGGCTGATGTTACCGCTAAAGTAGGAGCCAAACTTGTATTAGCTACTACTTCCAAGCCAACGCATTAGGTAAGAAACCTCAGTATAAAAAAATCCCACTGGCAGCAGTGGGATTTTTTTATACCAAGACTTGTGTTGGTAAGCCGATTGATATATTGAGTAATAGCCTGTTATTTCAAATTATTCAGGGTATAGCAAACCAGCCGGCTTAATAAGGGTTCACCTGTACTGGCTTGCAAGGCACCCAGTTTAAACTCATAGATATAGCCTTTCTTTAATTCCGCCAAATCGATTTTTACTTTTTTCCCATCCGGTGATAGGGTCACGTTTGTCACCGAAACTGGCATTTCATCAAACTTTTTAGAGCCATACGCCCGGTGATATTCGTAATAAAAACGTTTTACTGCATATTGGTTTACCTGGCGGGCCAGACCGGCCTGCAGAGGTTCCGTGAAGGTTAGTTCAAAACCCGTTTTTGTTAGATGGAAGGCCAGAATATCCAGCGTTTTTTTATGATTCCAGTGAATACGCTGTAATCCCTCACTACCTACCCAGCCCCGATCGGTTTGTCCTACCCATAAGCTTCCATCCGGAGCAAAGGCTAACCGGTTGTTCCCACGCCTTAGCCCCTGTACATGCAAAGGGATACAGGCACCCTGAGCACTACCCCCTACATTTTCCAATAATACTCGAATCAGAAAGGGATGATCCATATCTCCGACAATAGTCTGATTCCGGAATGGACCGAATTTCCCTAAGGTATAATCGACAATGGGTTGTGTGGGAGAATTCGCTACATATCCGTGTGGAAAAGCCACCGACTCAAGCGTCCGCATGGAATCTAACGTTTCCACCGAAAGAGTCAGGGGATCAATCTTTGGAAAACCTTCTTTCCAAACTAAACTGGCCGGATGCCCATAAAACTTTCCGGGTACAACATGGTAGAGCTTGCTCGTTCCAAGCCAGTCGCCCTGATTATCACAAACCAGCAGGCGGCCACTGGCATCAAAACCTAATGAATTAGGAGAACGAAAACCTAAGGCATAGGGATGCAGCTTTCCATCTTTCGTAAGTTTCATGACCCAGCCCCGATAAGGTACGCAAGAGTACATACGCCCGGGGCGGCCTAACGAATTGTACTCGCCCCGTAGCTCAGGCCGAATACCTGCCCCATTCGAAGCAGTATTCAGGCTAATATAGAGATTCCCTGCTTTATCAGCCACGGGCCCGAAGTTGAATTCGTGGTAATTCCCCGACATGCCAAAGTCATCCGTTAAGGTCTCGAAATCGTCGGCTTTACCGTCGCCATCCGTGTCCTTCACTCGTGTTAGTTCTGATCGCTGCAATACCAGGATTTCACGAGCTGAAATAGCCTTAATTCCCAGCGGGTCGTGCAGGCCTTCGGCAAAAAGCTTCCACTGCTTCGTCTTAGGTGTATAGAAATATAGTTCTCCGCGGTGAAAAACTGAAACTAATCGACCATCCGGCAGAAAGTCTATTGCTCCAACCTCACCCTTTAAGCCTTTGGGTAAAGGAATGTTTTCAGCAAGGTACGTTGTGTCTGATGTAAGCGGAGTTATGGGATGATGATGGGCCTGAGCAATCACAGATTTCATGCCACCAAACCCAATCAATACTATGAATAAAATCCGTATCATCTAACGAGCAATGGTTATCGTGAAAGATTTTAACCCCGTTTTTAGAGCGTACACCGCCGGATTGTTCTCATGAAGAACAAGATTTTCAGGCCGATACGTAATCGTTTTGTCCCCTTGGCTCGGTTGATAAAAAATCTTCTTTTTTGCCGGATTCCGAACTACCACAAACTGCCGGGTAATAGCCATTTCGCCAGTAACCGGTTTGAGTGTTTCATGAATCTCAACATCATCCACCAAATAACGGAATGTGGGCAGGTGATTTTTCAGGGTATAGCCCAGAAATTTCACAGTTGGGATATGGTCAACTTTTCCCAAACGGATAGGATAATTCAGTGAATCTTCCCGCCAGAATACTTCGCCAATAATTTTTGAATATTTATCTCCTTTAGAATACCATTGTTCTTCGTTATCCACAAATCCACCAGTCCAGGCGTAACGGAGCCGACATTGGCCTGCATCCCAGCAATACGAGGTATTTCCGTCAAAACTAACTACAATGGCAGCAGGACTAGCCCCCGGAACCCAGGTACGATATAACATGGGGTATTGAATCGGGAAAGCGTGTGGACTCTCCTGATGTTCTGAACGTTTTTCCTTAATTAAAGAAGCAACATTCGGGTCTTTTTCCAACGGCGGCAGAAGCTCCCCAGAAGCATATAAAGCTCCGTACATCACAAACCCGTGCCCGGGATAGGTACATACATAGGAATAAACGCCTTCCTCGACCCGGAATGTAATGCGTTCATTTGTGCCTGGAATAACTACTTTCGTTGCCGCGACTACCATTGGGGTTTCGGGAACGTAGTTCTTTTCTGAAGGCACTTTTAAGGCTTGTTCCACCACCATAAGCCGGGCATCTGGTTTCGTAATGACCAGATTATGAGCCATGTCATCATAATTCTCAAAAACCAATGTTACCTGTGACCGCGGCTTTACCTGTATCCGGGGCGGGTCATACTGCATACCCGAAATAGCCTTTACTACAAGGGTAGTATCGTTTTGAGCAAAGACCGGCGAAATGATCGTCAAAAAAAGGGCTATTCTAAGTAACATTCGTCAACGGAGGCTTAGCAGGAGTCTTATCAGGCAATAATGAATGTATATTTTCATAAAGACCCCAAAAACCATCAGATTCCCTAAGAAAACGTCATTGTGCACCGTAGAGGGTGTTATTCCAGCCTAATAATCCATTTCATTATTCAATGTTTACAATGTTATTTTAATGGGCTACTAGCTGGAAACAACCTGCGATAAGCTATTTTTAGTTTTCCTGACCAAAAGAATTCTTTCATTTCTAAACGGTGATTATACACCTGGCACCTGGGATTTACCGCGTTAAACCCTTATCTTGCAACCCGGAATATTGAACACCTGTCTTCCGTACACATGCCTTACCAGAAAAAGACCAAAATTGTTGCCACTGTCGGGCCGGCTTCCCAATCCAAAGAAATGTTGCTGAAGCTCGCCCAGGCCGGTGCGAACGTCTTTCGGCTTAACTTCTCTCACGGAACGCACGAAGACCACCTGGCACGCCTACAGGCCATTCGCCAGCTAAATGCTGAACATGGACTGAACCTGAGCATCTTACAAGATTTGCAAGGACCCAAAATCAGAACTCAACTTGTTGAAAACAACGGCGTTGAACTTATATCGGGTAATCCGTTAACCTTTGTGATGGACGAAACCCTGCTGGGAACGTCTGAACGGGTAGGTACTACTTATACCTCTATGTACCTGGACGTGAAACCTGGTGAACGTATCCTGATGGACGACGGGAACCTTGAAGTTGTAGTAGAAAGTATTGATTACGATAAAAAGGAAGTACACACCAGAGTAATTTACGGAGGTATCCTGAAATCAAAAAAGGGTATTAACCTTCCCGGAACCAAAGTTGGTCTGCCTGCTCTGACAGAAAAAGACGAAGCTGACCTTTACTTTGGCCTGGAACATAACGTTGACTGGATCGCCCTTTCTTTCGTTCGTTCAGCTGAAGATATTCTGGCGGTTAAAGAAAAAATTAAAGCGAAAAACGGTCGGGCAAAAATTATTGCCAAGATCGAGAAACCAGAAGCGGTAGTGCCTGAAGTGCTGGATGCCATCATCGATGCGACGGATGGTATCATGGTTGCCCGGGGTGACCTGGGTGTCGAACTGGATGGGGCTATGGTACCTGAGTTGCAAAAAACGATGATCAAGAAATGCATTAAACATGCTAAACCGGTTATCGTAGCAACGCAGATGCTGGAGTCTATGACGAACTCCCCTCGCCCAACCCGTGCGGAAACCTCTGACGTAGCCAATGCCGTATTAGATGGAGCCTCTGCTACCATGCTTTCTGCAGAATCTGCTTCCGGTCAGTACCCACTTGAAGCTGTTTCTACGATGACCCACATCATAGAAGCTGTAGAAAAACAGCAGAACGACATTCCAATCATTTATGGTGATGAAGTAGCCATCTATTTCAAAAATCACATGCTGAAAGGTGAAGATGATTCACCAACTGTTCTTAACGACCGGGTTATTGCAGCGGCTTGCCGTTTGGCTCGTGACGTTAAAGCTAAGGCTATTCTTTGCATTACCAATAGTGGGTACACCGCTTTTCGCTTATCATCACACCGCCCGAAAGCAGATATTTTTGTATTCTCGAATGATGAGGAATTAACTACTCAAATGGGGCTACTTTGGGGGACAAAGGTTCTTAAATATGATAGTAGCAACCTTAATGCCGAACAAATTACCCATAACATTACCAAAATTCTGGTTCAGAAGGGTTACCTGGTAAAAGGAGATGTATTCGTTACTTTATTGAGTGTACCTGTTAAACAGGACCTCCGGACGAATACCATTAAAATGGGTATTATTGACCGGATTGCCGACGAAGTTGCTGAAGAAAACAAGTAATAAAATCCAGGTATTTTTAAGCCCGATGATCTGAATCATCGGGCTTTTTTAATTCGACAGATAACATCAAAGCAACTGGTTTGATGCTATAATTCTATACAGTGCAGATAAGAATAAAGCTATTAACAAGGCAAGTATTATAGAAAACACATAGTCCCATAGCATTCTTTCAAAGCTAAAATCTTTAAGAATCATATTTTTTTCTTTTTCTCTATCAAACTCAATAATAACATTTTTTTCATCTTCAATTTTTTCAATATTCTCGATACGCTTCTGTATTATCCTTTCAGCAATAGTGTGTTTATAGTTTTTATCTAAATAATTGTGTATAAACATATTTCCAATAAAATCTAACGTATAAAATGAATAGATGATAACAAAAAAGGAAGTAAAAATAAGTTTATTATGTAAATCTATTTTTCTTGTAAAGAAATATAATAATGTATAAGAATAGCTTTATGCCAATATGCACACCAAAAATATGGAGCCGGTCTGAACCAATAACAAGATCAAATAAAGTTACACAGAAGGCTATAATAAATACAAAAATACTGATCTGGAAAGAAATGGTTAACCATTCATACTTACCAGTAATTACATTATTTTTTGTTTCCATATAAATTTAAACAATAAGCCAACAAACAAAAACCAAGCCATCGCAGCAATATATACCGCAAAAAAAATCATTCAAATTACAGTTTACATATCCTTCAGAAAAATGCCTCATCAATCGAATGGATTTGTGTACTGAATTTAAAGGAATAAAAAAGGGTAAATCACAAAAACATAGTATTACCAGCAATAGCCACAGGATTAAATTAACCGATGTTTTTTTTACTAGAATACTTAACAGATAATAAGTACTAAAAAAAGGCAAACTCAAGGGAATAAAATGAATTGTAGAGAGCACAAAATATTTAATAAAATCAAATTCATGCTCGGGTAAAAGCCATTCTATTTTTTTATATCCCCAAAAAAATATATTAAAACTTATTATATTTGTTAAAAGCCAGATTAGGCAATAGAGCAAAAAAATGAAGATAAATTTAGACAGGTACCAATTTGTTCTGTCTACTGGCAGGTAGCAAATATTTTCATTGATTTTATTTTTATATTCAACATCCAGGCTCAGATAGAATAGTATAGCCGACAAACTTATCACGGCATTACATATTTCAAAATAAATCCAGGTAAGGTTTAGTATTTCATTGTATAAGTTCGTCTCACTCGTTCTGGCAGGAAATGCAAAAAATTATTGCAAGACCAATCATTATCAACATTTCGGCACTGCAAATAAAAATATAGGGGTAATATTTCGAAGCCTTTATAAATTCAGCTTTTATATAATGAATCATTTAAGTGCCATTCTGTTTAAAATTTTCGGAAATAGAATTAGTAAAAGAATTGCCCAAATTGGTGAAAAAACAAGCATATCCATAATTCTCTCTGAAGATGCATTATATCGCATACTCGCAAAAAGCCGGTATGGAGAATAGGCAACATAGAACAGGACAAAGTATAATAAAACGGATAGTACCATTGGCACTATCTTCTTATTACTGAGCGTAGTTATGTAGATGTATATCACGAATAAGGGTAAACACGAAATACTTTTCAGGAATAGCCAGTAAGCAATTGTTTGAAAATTAACGATAGAATTAAAATACATTAAATAATCATTTAATTTTGAAAATAATATCACGGCCAGAATCCCTGTTTGTATCAGGTACAATACATACATAATCAATAGCTTCGATAGTACATAGGCATATAAATTGACGGGCAGGTACTTTAGTCGGTTAATAAATTTTGAATCAATGTCAATTTCAAATACGAATATGCTTATAAGGCCGGCAACTATTATTCCCCATAGATCCATATAAGTTGCCAGACTTTTTGAAAAAAAGTCATCAAAATTCTCATTTATATGAATAGCTTTCCAGCTTAGGTATTTTTGAAAAAAATTAGTAAAAATTAATTCTAAAAATAAATAACTAATGAGAGGAATCACAGCATTTAAAAGTAAAATTCTTTTATATTTATAGAGTTTTAATAATTCAATTTGAAGGTAATTCGTCATGCTATTGTATTTTGGTAAATGTCCTGCACAGGCAATGGCTCTATTTCGCTTTTACTTGCATCAAGTAACACACTCCCTTTATTCATTATTAACAGCCTGGTGTAAATTTTCTGTACTTCTTCCAGAGAGTGCGTAGACAACAAAAAGGACGTTTTAAATTCAGCATGTATTAATTTAATAAATTTCACTATATCATCAATATTAGATCTGTCTATGGCATTAAATGGTTCATCTAATAGCAAAAATTTAGGTTTGTTAAAAAAAGAAACCGCTAATGAAAGTCGTTGTTTCATACCCAGCGAATAGTCTTTAACTTTAGTATTTTTTAATTCAGTCAGGTTAAAAATATCCAGGATCTGATCAACACCAAATCTGGTAGAAGTGTAATATTTTTGAATAATATTCAGGTTTTCGTACGCGGTAAGGTATTCATAAAAGGCATTTGGCTGAATGAATACGCCTATTTCCCTTAACGCTTTTATCCGGTCTTTACCGTTCAAATCAATGTCATCAAACGTGGTTTCTCCTGTATGGGGCAGCACCCCTAATAGTGATTTGATTAAGGTAGTTTTGCCCGCCCCGTTGGGGCCAATCAGGCAAACAATTTCCTGCGGATTAATAGTAAGATTAATGGACTGGATAATGCTTTTTTTATCCAAAGTAACTGACAGGTTTCTTACCGATAGCATATGTATTGTATATTCCTGATAAGACCAGGTTTTATCAGGAATAGGTTACAGTTTAAACGTAGTGTTCAATCCACCACGTGTTCGATTCAGGATTGCTGCATTCTGTAGTTACCAATACCAATCCGCTAATCAGACCAGTATAGTGTCTTATACTTAATATAAAAATACTCATCATCAATAATACTTCTTACTATTCACTGTTAAAAATATTTTCGTGTGTTTTTTTTCTTTGCCTTGTTATTATGAGATTTATCAATAGTATCCGGATGATAAAAAAGAAAGGCGTTCTGATGATCAGAACGCCTTTCTTTAACACTTCAAAAACGAATTCTAAGCCTTCGTTTCTTCTTCTTTCGCTGTTTCTTCGCTTGATTCGAATAATTCTGGCACGTTCTGCGACAACAGATTATACCAGGTAATCATTTTCCGAATATCAGAGGGATATACCTTATCCCGATCAAATTCCGGGAAAACCTCCTCTAAAAAATCACGCAATTCGGCATCACTGGCACTCTTCACGTCAAAACCAACGTATTCGCCGTGTCTGGCACGAATGGTCGCAAAAATATCAGACAGTGGTTTTGCTCCTTCTTCTCCGTCAGAATAAACAGAAATTTCTTTCAATACCGATACGCGAGCATTCGCCCCAACAACAGTACGGCCCTTCTTTTCGTCAATCGTTTCCACGATTACGCCCGTACGGGTAGGTTTCAGAATACGATATAAACCGGGTTTGCCCGAGATGTGAGCAATTTCTTTCAACAATTCCATGTAATCAGATTTGCATTTGTGCCAATGGCCACTAAAATTCTTTTATTTCTCCTCGAAAAACTGTAAAAGTAGCTATTTACTATAGATTATCGACGAACTGACTTAAAATCAGTATTTAATTCATCAATTGCTGCGATGATTTCATCGCGGCCACGTCCATCAACGGAAGAGGTAACAAAGCATTTTGGCATCTCTGTAAAAAATTGCAACATGCCGTCCCGGTAACGTTTTACTTTCTGTTCCAGCTGATTAGCAGATAATTTGTCAGCTTTGGTAAAAACAATGTAAAAAGGTATTCTGGCTTCAGCCAGTTGTGACATGAATTCGAGGTCGATAGACATGGGGTCGTGCCGTACGTCTACCAACACAAAGGTGCAAAGCAGATTCTTACGGTTTTCCAGATAGCCAAAAATCATGGGCTCAAACTTTTCCCGCTCTGACTTGCTGAGTTTTGCGTACCCATAGCCTGGTAAATCGACCAGATACCAGGTATTATCAATTGAAAAATGATTGATTAACTGGGTTTTACCCGGTGTTTGTGAGGTTTTTGCCAAATCTTTCCGACGAACTACCGAATTAATCAGCGACGATTTCCCAACATTCGAACGACCAATAAAGGCATACTCCGGCCGATCAGCCGGTGGGCACTTTTGCCAGTCGGTATTACTCGTCAGAAAAGAAGCTTGTTTAATCTGCATAGAATCAAATTTGCTGCAAAGGTACACATTCCGCAGGGAAGCCGCTTGCTTTCATCAGGAAACAACCCGACCAAACCATTTCATGAGCTATCTTTGCCCCATGGAATTTTTACAGAATGACCTGCTTTTGCGGGCAGCCCGGGGTGAAAAAACGGAACGTACCCCCGTCTGGATGATGCGTCAGGCGGGCCGTATCCTGGCCGAATACCGGAAAGTACGAGCCAAAGCCGGCGATTTTATTACACTTTGCACCACCCCTGACCTAGCTGCGGAAGTAACCATTCAACCCGTTGATGTATTGGGGGTAGATGCTGCCATAATCTTTTCCGATATTCTGGTTGTACCCGAAGCCATGGGCTTACCCTATGAAATGGTAGAAGCCCACGGCCCGGTTTTCCCCAAAACCATTCGCACGGCTGCCGATGTAGATGCTTTACAGATTGCTGACGCGGAAACAGAGTTGGGCTATGTTCTGGAAGCCATCCGGCTTACCAAAAAGGAATTAAATGGCCGGGTTCCCTTGATTGGCTTTGCCGGAGCTCCGTTTACGATCTTTTGCTATATGATTGAAGGGAAAGGCTCTAAAACCTTTTCCGTTGCGAAAAAATATCTGTACGCAGAGCCCGAATTGTCGCACCGTTTGCTTCAGAAAATTACGGATACTACCCTTTCATATCTGCAGGCTCAGGTAGCTGCTGGTGCCAATCTGGTGCAGCTTTTTGATTCCTGGGCGGGAATTTTATCTCCTCAGCAATACCGCGAGTTTTCCTTGCCTTATATTGATCAGATTTGCAATGCCTTACAGGCTCTTGTTCCGGTTACGGTTTTTGCCAAAGGAGCTTTCTTTGCCCGCCGGGAGATGAATCAATTGACGTGTTCTGTGGTTGGTTTAGACTGGAATATGGACATTACCGAAAGCCGGGAAATGATTCCAGGTAAGACCCTTCAGGGTAATCTGGATCCTTGCGTATTATATGCTGATTTCAAAGAAATTCAGAAACAAACCCGAGAGATGCTCCAACAATTTGGTGGTCATCGCCATATCGCCAATCTTGGGCATGGTGTTTATCCTGATACTGACCCGGATAAGGTCCGTTGTTTTATTGATACAGTTAAAGAATACAGTGAGTCGTCCTAATATAGGTTGACAAGTTTAGGATTGTCCCAGTTGCTTGTGCG
>JASGGE010000060.1:0-21930 GCA_047605205.1 Siphonobacter sp. | reverse complement strand
TTTTCAAACGATTTCTTCGGACGTACGTATTCGTTGTTACGCTGATTACAATCATTATTCTGGTGATCGACTACACTGAAAAAGTCGAAGATTTTTTACGAAACAAACCACCTACCAGTGAATTACTAGGGGTATATTATGTCAATCTGGCCATTTTTTGGGCCAACTACGTTAGCCCCCTGATGGTCTTCATTACTGTCGTTTTTTTTACGGCAAATATGGCAGCCCGTACTGAAATTATAGCCATTCTGAGCACGGGGGTTAGCTTTCTGCGTTTTACCCGGCCGTATTTTCTGGCGGCTACGCTCATTGCGGGGGTTATTTTTCTGTTGGTAGCTTATGTGATTCCTAAAGCCGATACCAAGCGGCTGGCTTTTGAGCAACGGTATGTAAAAGGGGGGAACTATTATTTCGATAAACGGGATGTTCATATTCAGGTCGGCCCGAATGTCTATGCCTATTTATACAGCTATAATAATTCAACGAATCAGGGAGATAAGTTTACGCTGGAAAAATTTGATGGTAACAAACTGGTTCAGAAACTGACGGCCTCTTACATTACCTGGAAACCCGAAACCAAAAAATGGTCAGCAGTTGATTATTCCATTCGAACCATCACCGATATGGGCGAGCAAATGACCCATGGAAAGTCAATGGATACCACACTGGCTTTAGAGCCTAAAGATTTTGGCAGCACGGCCGATCTGGAGAAGACCTTTACCCTGACGGAACTAAACGAGCATATAGACAAACTAAAAAGCCGTGGGGCAGAAGGAGTCGAGCTATACCAGATTGAAAAATATTCCCGTATTGCCAATCCCTTTGCTATTATCATCCTGACGGCCATTGCCGTTATTGTCTCCGCTCGTAAGGCCAGAGGAGGCGTTGGGTTCCAGATTGCCCTCGGCTTTGGCCTGGCGTTCCTGTATATTCTTTTCTTCATGATGAGTAGCGGTATCGCTAAGAAAGGGGCGTTTGATCCTTTCTGGGCGGTTTGGCTACCCAATATTGTTTTTACCTGCATTGGTGTTATTCTGTACCGAACAGTACCCAAATAACCTGCATTGTATTGGTTAGCAATGGTTGATAGTTTGGTACGTTGCCAGCGGTTATGTTTTTAGCCCATTGATTGTATGAAACCAGCATTACGAGATTATTTCCAGTTACATTTTGTAGTTCTGATTTTTGGTTTTACAGCGATTTTAGGGCGGTTAATGACTATTCCCGCTTTATCACTCGTATTCTGGCGAACGGGTCTGGCAGCGGCAGGAATGTGGCTTTTCTGGAAATTTCGCCCCGATTTATTTACTTCAAAGCAGCTGAGCCGCCCTACCCAAATCAGACTTTTACTAACCGGTGGGATTGTAGCCGCCCACTGGATCTTATTTTTCGGCTCAGCCCGGGTTTCTAATGTTTCGGTTTGTCTGGCGGGCATGTCAACCAGTTCATTCTGGACGGCTTTGCTGGAACCGCTCTTTCGCAAAAAGGCCATTAAACCACTTGAACTGCTTTTCGGTTTGCTGGTGGTGGGCGGTCTATATCTGATTTTTCTGTTTGAATTCAACCATGCCTTAGGCTTGGCTATGTCGCTGATTTCAGCTATGCTGGCAGCCCTGTTTTCAGTATTTAATTCTCTCTTTAGTGAAAAAGTAAAATCGCGGGTCATTACCACCTACGAAATGACAGGAGCCTGCCTGAGTACGGGCCTGTTTTTATTCGTTTATTATTGGGGAATTGCACCGAATGAATCAGTACAAATCATTCCGCAAGGCTGGGATTGGCTTTGGGTGCTTATTCTGGCGGGCGTATGCACCATTTATGCCTATTCGGTTTTTGTGAATCTGTTTCGGAAATTTTCAGCTTTTGTGATGAACCTCACCGTTAACCTTGAGCCGATTTATGGCATATTACTGGCCTTTTGCATTTTTGGAGAAGCTGAAAAAATGAACACAGGTTTTTATCTCGGAGCTATTCTGATTCTCGGAGCGGTTTTGTTGTATCCACTTTTTAGCCGTTGGTCGCGGAAGCGTTCAGAATGAAAAACGTATTTCCTACCTTTGATTTGCCTCGTTTTGTTATTGACGTAAACCGTCTGGTAATGAGCAGTTAAATAAAGTGTAATAGGGATAACCACTCTTCATCTTCCATGAAAAAACAACTACTCGCGATCGTATTCGTAGCGTTGGGTTCCTTCGTAAAAGCTCAGGACGCTACTTATCTGACGCCTCCAAAACCACTTGCTGATCTGGTGAATACGCCGCCCACGCCGGGCTTTAGCGTTGATTCAAAAGGTGACTGGGTACTGATTACCGAACGAGCGGCCAATCCATCGATTGCTGATTTATCACAACCAGAATTACGGATTGCCGGGTTACGTATCAATCCTGCCAACAACGGGCCTAGCCGCGGTTTTCCCTTGATTAACCTGAAATTACGAAAGCTACGCAGTAAAGACGAAGTTCAGGTAAAAGGGTTACC
Source organism: Siphonobacter sp. (assembly GCA_047605205.1). Taxonomy (GTDB): domain Bacteria; phylum Bacteroidota; class Bacteroidia; order Cytophagales; family Spirosomataceae; genus Siphonobacter. The sequence continues at coordinate 19,452 of JASGGE010000060.1, read as the reverse complement.
CTCTGACGCCCATATTTCGAACGTAGCCTGGTCGCCGGATGAAACAAAAATTGCATTCACCAACTCTACAGATACGAAAATTGAGTTATACGTAATTGATGTTGCTACAGCAACAGCTACCAAGGTTACGGATCTAGCTTTAAATGGAGCCTTGGGGGCTCCAATGAGTTGGTTCTCTGACTCAAAAAGCCTGGTCGTTACCACTATTCCAACCTCCCGCGGAGCAGCTCCCGTAATTAGCCGAGTGCCTACGGGCCCAACTATTCAGGAAAACCTGGGCAAAAAGGGCCAAGCTCCAACGTATCAGGACTTACTTAAAAATCCTTCTGACGAAAAGCTGTTCGAATATCACGCTACAGCTCAGGTGGTTAAGCTAGGCTTAGATGGTTCGGTGCAGAATATTGGTCAACCGATGCTGGTGTCTGATGTAACGCCTTCACCTGATGGAAGTTATATCATGGTTGAAAGTGTTCACCGTCCCTTCTCATATATTGTTCCACTGCATTATTTTCCAACAAAAGTAGAGGTATATGCAGCTGCTGGTGCCTTGGTTAAAACGTTGGTAGATAACCCATTGGTAGAAAATGCTCCCTGGGGCTCCGATGCCGTTATTCCGTTTCCGCGAAATTATAACTGGCGGGCTGATGTTCCGGCAACAGTTACCTGGATTGAACCTAAAGATGGGGGAGATTCCCGTAAAAAAGTGGCCGTCCGGGATGTGCTTAAGTCATTAGATGCTCCGTTTACTGGTGAATCAAAAGATCTATATTCGAGTGCACTGCGTTTTGGGGGTATTGTGTGGGGAAATGCAACAACGGCTCTGGTATATGAACGCTGGTGGCAAACCCGTAAACTGGTTACGAAAGTATTGAATCCTTCGAATCCAGCGAGTTCAGTAGTGCTGGCCGAACGTTCTTCAGAAGATAAATATGCGAATCCGGGCCAGCCAGAAACGCATAAAAACCAGTACGGCCGTCAGGTGCTGACGATTACGCCTAAAAACGAAATTTATTACTTGAATGAAACGGGAGCTTCCCCAGAAGGTGACCATCCTTTTGTGAGTATTATGAACCTGACCACGAAAGAGAACAAAATCATTTGGCGTTCAGAAGCCCCTTACTTTGAAGTACCGATTTCGCTCATTACCGATACAGAATTGCTAACACGCCGGGAATCAGTAGATCAGAATCCTAATTATTTTTTGCGTAATCTGAATCCCAAACGCAAGAAAAATGAGCCCGCTCTAACCCAGGTAAGTTTCTTCCCAGATCCATATCCTCAGCTGAAAGGTATTCAGAAACAAGTACTTCGCTATAAACGTAACGACGGGGTTGATCTGACGGCTACGCTGTATTTACCCGCAGGGTATAAAAAAGAAGACGGCCCGCTGCCTACTTTCCTTTGGGCGTATCCCGCCGAATTCAAGAGCAAAGATGCTGCAGGTCAGGTGACGGGCTCACCTTATAAATTCAACGCTATTAGTTTCTGGGGAGCGGCCGCGTTTGTTACGATGGGCTATGCTATTCTGGATAATGCCTCTATTCCCATTATCGGAGAAGGGGATAAAGAGCCTAACGACACGTATGTGGAACAATTGGTGGCATCCGCAAAAGCCGCAATTGATGAAGGCGTAAAGTTAGGGGTAGTAGATCCGAATCGTGTTGGTGTTGGCGGACACTCTTATGGAGCGTTCATGACGGCTAACCTGTTAACGCATAGTAACCTATTTAAAGCAGGGATTGCTCGCAGTGGAGCCTATAATCGTACATTGACGCCATTTGGTTTCCAGAACGAACAACGTACCTACTGGCAGGCTCCTGAGGTATATAACCGGATGTCACCTTTTATGAATGCCGATAAGATGAAAACACCCTTGTTACTTATTCATGGTGAAGCTGATAATAATACCGGCACCTTTCCCATTCAGTCAGAGCGATACTACAACGCTTTGAAAGGAATGGGAGCCACCGTTAAACTAGTGTTTTTACCCTATGAAAGTCATCATTACGATTCCAGGGAGTCACTCATGCATATGCTGGCAGAGATGAACAACTGGCTGGAAACCTATGTAAAGAATGCGAAACAATAAAACACAATATCAGAATTAACGTAATAACTAAAAGCCAAACAATATTATTGTTTGGCTTTTAGTTATTACGTTAATTCCCCGATAAAATTCAGTAATTATTTCATGTTAAATCTTATTTGTAAAATACTCATGTCGACACTTTAAAAAATAATTTTTACATAAGTAAATTTACTCATTATTTGGGCCAAGTTATTAAACACACATTTTTTTAAATAAAATAGTTTTTTATTATTGTTAGATAACTTTTGCTATGAAATCATTTATTATTTTATGAAACGTAATTTAAAATATTATTCTAAAATTAATTTTTCAGATATTATATTAATACTCGTAAGCCTTTACTGGCTATGGCCTAAAAAATTTACTAACATACCAGGTATAGGTTTAGATTGGAGCTGGATGTTAAGTTTAACGTATGCTTTTAAAAATAAATTTACATTCGGTACAGATTGGGTTTTTACGTACGGACCTTTAGGCTGGCTTAGTACAAGGGCAGAGTACTTGCTAGATAAATACGTTTTATTTATAGTTGATTTGATTATTATGTCGCTTATTGCGGTGACACTTGTTGAATTTTTGCAAGCAATAAAAAAACAGAAGAATATATATGGCATTTTGATATTTATGTATGGTGTCTTTTTTTTCAATATGATTCCAGACATTATGCTTCAACTGCTTTATCTATATTTATTCTTTCTGTTTCAATTTCATAAAACGAAAAACTACCTTAACATAAGCATAGCCTTTGCAATAAGCTTGGCAATGTTTTTTATTAAGCTTAATTATGGCTTTATAGGTACTGGAATACTTTTTGTCTATTGTTTTATTACCCTTATTACTTCTTCTGATTCCCGCTTGAAAATACGTCTGTGTGGCGGGTTTTTAGGCTATATAGCCTGCCTGTTTATGGTGTGTGCTACTCTAAATGTGAATATAAACGGATATGTAAAATATGGTCTGGAAATAATCAATGCCTATAATGATGGAATGAATATTCTGAATCAATTTCAGATAAACAATACAAGACGGGCTATTGGGCCATTAGTTTTGGCTCCTTTAATTGTACTGCCAGTTTGGATAGTAGGATTATTTTTTTTAAGAGCTTACAAGAATGATTGGTTTACTGCATTCGTGTGGATTATTATTTCGATTATCTTTTTCTTAGTATATAAACACTCATTTACTTATTATTCTGGAGCCCCTTCATGTGAATTTTTCACTTCTGCACCAGCATGGCTGGGGTTAATGTGGCTATATTCAAATGACACATTACTTAAGAAAAGAACCATTCAGATACTAGTAGTTAACCTTTTAGTCGGTCCAATTGCTATTTCCCCATTTTGGCCGCAAAATCCTATCGTTTTCCCATATGGAATTGGCATTTTGACGTCGGATCCTGAAAAGGACCTATACCGAGCAGAACAGAAAAAGCATTATTTACCAGAGACAGATAAAGCGACTCTGTCCAAAGGAAAGGTGGACGTTTTTCCTACAAATGTAGATATCGTATTTTATAATCAGCTGACATACAAACCTCGTCCTGTGATTTTAGGGTATAAAGCATATAGCGAGAAATTACAAAAATTAAATTATGATTTTTATGTTTCTAAGGATGCAACTGATTACGTTTTATATGAATTGACCAGGCTATATCATTTTCATTTGGATGCTCTTTCCCGTTTGGCAATGGCCCAACATTATAAGATTAAGAAAGAAACCTTTACCGCACAAAACGATACATTGCTGATTTTAGAAAAACAGCCAACTGTAAAAAAATATAGAAACTTAGCTAAACAGGAGGCAGTCGCTCAAGTAGAGAACTGGTGTTATATACCTCCTGAAAAAACAGCTAATTTGCAGTGGTTAACCTGTAAAATTGATTATTCAGTATGGGGTAAACTGAGGAGATTTTTCTTTCAACCGCCACGGATTGATTTAGAAGTAAAATATGCGGATGGAACCATCGAGAAACGTCCCGCTGTACCGACTACGTTTACTAGTGGTTTTCCCTTGCAACGTATCAACTCAAAAGAAGAACACTATAACTGGTTTCAGGATGGTGGGATAAAAAATACCAGAATTATCGCCTTTCGATTCACGGCAAGAGAACCGGGTTTTGTTTCGAATTATCAGTATCAAATCCAGAATTATGCCCTGGAAGATTAACTCCAAAAACGGCCTGAGTTACTCAGGCCGTTTTTGGAGTTAATTTATATTATGCTCGCCATAAATAAGGCGTTAAAAAAGCCCGATAGTCCGTTACTTCTGGGCTGGGTGCTAAGGTCTGATCCAGGATGGCTCCTGCAATGGCTACGGCCAGGGCTATAACTAAAGCAGGCCAGAAACCATTAATAGTGAGACTGCTCATGGTTTTGTCAATAAGCTTAAGCAACAAAGCCGTTACGATTAATCGTACAATAAAAGATAGTGCAAAAAAAGTAACCAGATTGCCCATACCACGTAATATCCAGCCCAGCGTGACATTTAGTATAGCTAGTAAAATAGCGATCAGGAAGGCTTTTCCAAAGCTTTTCACTTCAACTTGTGGTAAAATGTAGGCCATACCAAAGATAACGGCGGCATCAATAAGAAGGTGAAGAATTAAATTCATGATGAAAATGGATAATGTTGAGTGAGTACTAATACTCTAATAAAAGTATTCCAAAAATATAAACCAGTCAAGAGTTTATGTATTTCTGTTAACCCCGGTGGGAAAATAAGGGGAACCGATTCATTTTTACATATATTTTATTCTTTTTTATATCAATGCCATGTTTTTGGCAGCTCTGCGAATGCGGCTCTTGATAACCTCTGTTTCACTCGGGATTACATTTGGAGGAATTGTCTTTATGCTAAAGGTAACTTCAGGCTGCCCGAATGCGTCAGGTATCAATTGGATATTTCTTATTGGATCAGATCCGCAAAAGTCACATTTCCATCCTTAGGGCTTCTGTTTCAGGGTTAACATCTTCGCGGAGATCAATTTCCATGCTCATAGCTGATAAACATCCATGAAAATTCTTATGCCAGAAAACTACTGTGGCGATTAACGAGGGCAAGCCATTTGCTGGTCATGAACAGATGAATACGTTAAAAAGCTGAATGTGAAGAAGAACTAGACAGGCAGTTATGTGAGTAGTATGAATAGAAATTATCATATAAAAATTTGTTTACGAGGATGGGTAAGTAGGAAAAAATGAATAGTTACTGAACACAGGCAACCAGCAAATCATAAGTCATATTAGGAGTAAATCGAACAGAATCAGGTCGGTAAAATGGGTTAATTATCAATGCGTAAGAATACATTGAACAGAAGTTTAGGGCCTTGTCGCTACTTTATCCCGAAACGTCGTTCGGAGTGAATCCTGCTTTATATTCGATGATAACCAAATAGTATCTTTGGGTTTCCCTTGTTTCCACATCAATTCTACTTCATCTTCTATGAAGAAACATGTATTGTTTTGGTTATGCGTATTCTTGTTTGGCTTGAATAGCATGGCACAAACGCCTACATTTCCCGTCAATGGGGTTCAGGATGACCGTCCTGACCGGGTAGCTTTCACGAACGCTACCATCATTACCGATGCGAATACCATACTCGAAGGAGCAACCTTACTCATTAAAGGTGGGTATATCGAAGCAGTTGGTAAGAATGTCGCTATTCCCAAAGGCGTTCAAACTATCGACCTGAAAGGGAAATTCATTTATCCATCTTTTGTGGAAGTATATTCGGCCTATGGAATGCCCGAAGTAAAACGCGAACCTCGCTTTGGCCGTGGAACTCCTCAGCTTGAATCAAAGAAAAAGGGGGCATTTGGCTGGAACCAGGCCGTTTTGCCTGAAATTAAGGCTTCTGAAGTATTTACGGGTAATGCCAAAGAAGCAGCTGACTTACGCAAACTTGGGTTTGGTTCGGCCGTAACGCACTCGCAGGATGGAATCGTTCGAGGAACTTCGGCTTTGGTTGCATTGCTGGATGGCCGCGACCAGGAAGCCCTGCTAAAAGGGGATGTATCAGCTCACTATTCATATTCAAAAGGCAGCTCTACCCAAGACTATCCGAATTCACTGATGGGCTCGGTTGCTCTGATTCGTCAGACCTATTATGATGCTGAATGGTATAAAGGAGTAAAGGATAAAACAGAAACAAACCTTTCTTTACAGGCTTTTAACGCAAATCAGAGCTTACCTCAGGTATTCGAAGTAACCGACAAACTAGGTGCATTACGGACGGCTAAAATTGGGAAAGAATTCGGCGTATCGTATATCATTAAAGGAAGTGGCGATGAATATCAACGCTTGCCTGAACTCAAAGCAACGGGCCTTACTTTCATTCTTCCGCTGAACTACCCAACGGCTTTTGATGTAGAAGATCCGTTTGATGCCAGTGTAGTAGATTTGGCTGATATGAAGCACTGGGAATTGGCCCCATCAAACCCAGGGATGCTCGCCAAGGAAGGTATTACGTTCAGCATTACGTCTTCTAACCTGGCGAATAAGGCCGATTTTCTGCCTAATCTTCGTAAAGCCATTGCTGCCGGTCTTGATCCGAAAGTAGCCCTGGCTGCTTTGACATCGGTTCCTGCCCAGATGATGAAAATTGAGAATCTGGTTGGTTCCCTGAAACCCGGTATGCTGGCTAACTTTCTAGTTACGTCGGGGGATCTATTCCATGAATCAAGCACCATGTACGAGAACTGGATTCGTGGTTCCCGCTACATCCTGTCGGATATGAACCAGGCGGATTTACGCGGCTCGTATGATCTGGCCGTAGGTTCACGTCAGGGATTAAAACTGAATATTACCGGTAAAGCCGATAAACCTGATTACCAGATCATGGTAGATACCATGCGAATAAGCCCTAAAGTGACTCGTCAGGGAGATTTGCTGACGCTTTCTTTCAAACTGAATCGTCAGGATCAGGGAGAAAACCGAATCGCGGCTTATTACGATGGAAAAAATATCAAAGGGGATGGATTTGATGCGGCTGGGGCTCCGCTTACGTTCCTGGCTACGTATAAAGAAGCACCTAAAGCAATGCCGGCTCGTTCGGATTCAGCACGCCGGGCTAACCAGATGGTAGGCAAAGTGACCTTCCCTTTTACTGGGTTTGGGTCAGAAGAAAAGCCACAGACTCAGACGATCCTGATCAAAAACGCAACTGTCTGGACCAATGAAAAAGATGGAATACTAACCAATACAGACGTTTTATTACAAAGTGGGAAAATTGCTAAAGTAGGTAAGAATCTTTCGGCTCCATCAGGTGCAAAAACTATTGATGGAACGGGCAAACACCTGACGAATGGAATCTTTGATGAGCACTCACATATTGCGTTGTATTCCGTAAATGAAGGTTCTCAATCCGTAACCTCTGAGGTGCGAATGGGAGATGTAGTTAACTCAGATGACATCAACATTTATCGTCAGTTGGCTGGTGGTGTGACGACTTCGCAACTTTTACACGGTTCAGCTAACTGTATTGGCGGTCAGTCGGCAGTAGTGAAGCTGAAATGGGGTGAAACGCCTGATAAGATGCTTATTCCAGAAGCTCAGTTTATCAAATTCGCTTTGGGTGAAAACGTAAAACAGGCAAACTGGGGTGATGGAGCTCGTGTACGTTTCCCGCAAACCCGTATGGGGGTAGAGCAGGTAATGATGGATGCCTTCATCCGTGCTAAAGCCTATGAAAAAGAATGGAAGGACTATAACAACTCCGCCAAAAAAGCAACGCTTACGCTTCCACGTAAAGACCTGGAATTAGAAGCATTAGCTGAAATTCTGAATAAGAAGCGTTACATCACCTGCCACTCTTACGTGCAGTCTGAAATTAACATGTTGATGAAAGTAGCCGATTCACTGGGCTTTTCGATCAATACCTTTACGCACATCCTGGAGGGATATAAAGTAGCCGATAAGATGAAAAGCCACGGAGCGAATGGTTCTACCTTCTCTGACTGGTGGGCGTACAAAATGGAAGTAAAAGACGCCATTCCCTACAATGCTGCCATGCTAACAAAAGTAGGCGTCAATACCGCCATCAACTCAGATGATGCCGAAATGGCTCGTCGCCTCAATCAGGAAGCCGCCAAGACAGTACTTTACGGTGGAGTTTCAGAGGAAGACGCCTGGAAAATGGTTACGCTGAATCCTGCCAAAATGATGCACCTGGATAACCGCTTGGGTAGTATTAAAGTGGGTAAAGATGCCGATGTGGTATTATGGACCGCTAACCCACTTTCGGTATACGCAAAACCAGAAAAAACGATCATCGAGGGGGCAATCTATTTTGATCTTGAGAAAGATAAGAAACTTCGTGCAGAAGTAAGTACAGAACGTAACCGTCTGATCCAGAAATTGTTGGCGGCTAAAACAACGGGTATGCCAACACAACGCCCCGTGATGCAACGCCCTCGTCACTTCCATTGCAATACATTAGGGGGTATTTCTGAAGAAGAAGGCCAACTGCATTATTTTGGTCAGTTCTCATGTGATGGTTCTTGCGGAAACTAAGAGTCATGTTTGACAATTCAAGCGAAAAGAAGCTTTAAAATGAAAAAAATACTTTTCACGATATTGGCTTTCAGTGCGTTTCTGAAAGCCTCGTATGCCCAGAATGAGGCGGCAGCCAAGCCACAGACGAGCCCGGTTGCTCTTACTGGTGGTACCATTCACGTGGGCAACGGCCAAGTTATTGAAAATGGAACAATCATTTTCGATAAAGGTGTGATTACTTATGTGGGCACCTCCAGTGCCAGCTTACCTTCTGGAACACAAAGTATTACAGTAACTGGCAAACACATTTACCCAGGGTTGATTTCTCCCGCGAATCAATTGGGTTTAGTGGAAATCTCTGCGGTTCGTGCTACCAATGACGATGCTGAAGTAGGCGAATATACCCCTAACGTACGGGCTCTGATTGCCTATAACACCGATTCAGAAGTTATTCCAACCGTTCGGGGAAATGGCGTACTGCTAACACAGGCAACCCCTGTAGGAGGTATTATTTCAGGAATGTCATCAGTCATGCAGCTTGATGGCTGGAATTGGGAAGATGCCGTGTTAAAGAAAGATGATGGCGTACACCTGAGCTGGCCCAGCTATTTTCGTCGGGGGTTTAACTTTGATGCAGGTAGTGCCAGCACGGTTAAAAATGATCGCCGTGAAGAGCAGTTTCGTGAGCTGGATAAGATTTTTAACGATGCCATTGCTTACTCACAAGCAACCGGTGCAACCGTAAATATGAAACTGGAAGCAATGAAGGGCTTGTTTGATGGTTCAAAAAATCTGTACGTTACGGCTGATTATGGTAAAGAGATTATCGAGGCCGTCCGCTTTGCTAAGGCAAAAGGGGTCAGGAAAATCGTGATTATCAGTGGGGAAGAATCCTTAATGGCCGCTGATTTCCTGAAGGAAAATAACATTCCTATTATTGTAAATACCACGCACCGGTTGCCTAACCATACCGACGACGACACAGACCTGCCTTATAAGTTACCTTATTTGCTGACGCAAAAAGGGTTAACCGTGGGACTAGGCTATATCGGACTAAACTGGCGAACTCGTAATTTACCATTCCTGGCGGGAACAGTTGGTGGCCACGGGATGACTTCCGAAGAAGCTCTCAAACTGGTAACATCAAACAATGCTAAAATTCTGGGGATTGACCAATGGGTAGGAACGCTCGAAAAAGGCAAACACGCTACATTAGTGGTATCCGTTGGGGATATCCTGGACATGCGTACGGCAAAGGTAGAGCAGGCCTTTATTCAGGGGAAAAGCCTCAATCTGGACGACAAGCAAAAACGCCTGTACCGTACGTTCACTGAGAAATATGATCGTCAGAGCAAAAAATAGAAATAGATGTTGAGTTTGGGTATGACCTGAATCAATCGCTATTTAAAAAATCAAAACGCGGTTTGGATAAGCTCCAAACCGCGTTTTTTGCTTAAGAGCGTCAGAATCCCGTATCATAACTAACCATATCAGGTAAGAACAGCGACTTCCCTAACAACCGATAATATAAACATAGAATAGTTAGTAACTCAGGAATAACCTCATTGTAGAGCTATTTCAAGGAATGCAATTCTTTAAGCTCTATTTAATCTGGCTTTAAATTCGAGTTAACCACCCCGCTAGACCTTTGAGCTACCTACTAACTAAATAAACATGCAAACGGTCGTCTTTCAACCTGAAAATCGGTGCGGTACGTTTAATGCTTTGGTGAAAGTATATGAACGCAAACTTCATTATCACATTCGTCGCTATGTACGTGATCCTGAGGATGCTCGTGATGTAACCCAGGATGCTCTTCTGAAGATTTGGCAGGGGTTACCAACCTTTCGTGGTGATTCACAGTTATTCAGCTGGATGTATCGAATCGCTACACACGAAGCCTTAAATTTCCTTCGAAAACAAAAACATCAGATGACCGTGCCGGGGGATCTGGAATTGATGGAGAGCCGTTCGGCACTTGCTGATGTCGATACGACCTGGTCCGGTGATGATATAACCTACTGGTTAACTCAGGCAATTGATGCTTTGCCCGAAAAACAACGCACTGTATTTCGCTTACGGTATCTCGGCGAATTGCCCTATGAAGAAATTGCTACGCAAACCGGTACATCTGTAGGAGCCCTGAAAGCCAATTACCATTTAGCCGTCCAGAAAGTAGAAAAATATATTCTGGGTCGACGGAATGACTTTTAGCCTGGAGTAGAGCAGATTAAAAATGGCTTTTAGGTTCTGGATTTGACTTTAGATAATCAAGCCAATGGAGTATTGAAAAGCCATGAAACCCATTTATAATGAATTGACCCCGGCGAATAAAGAATTGATTGGAAGAGGTTGTTTCTGAAAATCAAATGAGTAGAGTATTAATAACCGTGGTTCCTTACGTTTAGAGATTACTTAAATTCAGAAATGAGATGCTGCTCTATCAAAATATTGCTACTTTCCGGGAACAAAATATTCCGGTGATACCTATGAAAGTATTAATCGTGGAGGATGAACCCAAGCTGGCAGCCTTCGTAAAAAGAGGGTTGGAGGCCGAAGCCTTTGAAGCAGTAGTAGCTTACGACGGTTTAATGGGCCAGAAAATAGCTTTGAGTGAGTCTTTTGATGTAATTATTCTTGATGTCAATCTTCCTCATATTAATGGTTTTGACCTGGTAAAGAAGCTGCGTTCGGAAGGCCTTAATACCCCTGTATTGATGCTAACGGCTTTGGGCGAACTGGAAGATAAAGTAACAGGATTGGACTCCGGAGCAGACGATTATCTGGTGAAGCCCTTCGAATTCAGAGAACTCCTCGCCCGGTTGCGTTCATTGTATCGCCGTAGTCAGGCCGCACCGATGGCCCAGCAGGTTTTGCAGGTGGCCGATCTGGAGCTTGATCTGGAAGAAAAAGTGGCTCGCCGGGAGGGGAAACGGATTGATTTAACGGCTAAGGAGTTTAGTCTGCTGGAATATCTCATGCGGAACCGGGGCCGGGTAGTTTCCCGGGTAGATATTGCCGAAAAAGTCTGGGACCTGCACTTTGACACCGGCACAAACACCATTGAAGTTTACATCAACTTCTTGCGAAAAAAGGTAGATAAAGATTTTTCAAAGAAGCTTATTCACACCGTAATTGGCATGGGTTACGTTCTTCGGGATGAAGGGTAAAAATAAGCTTGGCTATGTAAAGAAAAAGGCGGTTAGGGCACTCTAATTGCCTTTTTTTTGTTTCAGAATAGCTGTTGGCCAACGGAGACTTTACCCCATAATTATATATTTTTGGATATATCAATACGCCAGGAATTTATAACTGCTTCATATGATCATCGCCGCCATTTATTTTAAAACAGTTCTAACTGTTATCTATATAGGAATTACAGCCTGGTTATTATACAGATACTTAAGAACAGACTTTAGGGGTCTGAATACTCCTCAAAAAACGAATACACTAATCCTGTATATTTTGTTGGGAGTAGTAGCCGGAACGCGTATTTGTTATCTGGAAAATATTGAAACAGACGTAGATACAAGCACCTGGCTCTCAAGTGTTATCTCACTGAATTATTATCCGGATAAATTCTGGAAGTGGCTTAACTATACCGACTCCCGCCCCTTAACGGTTTTGCCCCTCTGGATGGTTACCTGGCTGGGAATACCAGCTAATTACCTGGTAGCAGAATGGATAGGAGTACTGCTATGGTTGGGCAGTATACTGATTACTTACCGAACCTTATGCTTATTTATTTCTTCGAACGGGGCTCTCTTACTAAGTTGGAGCCTATGTATGTTTATAGCAACCACCGGGCATTCGGATCATACGGCCTATAACTCAGAGCATATAAGCATTTTTCTGATAACCGTTGCCACCTATTGGTATGTAAAAGCTGAAAAAAGCGGAGACATTACGTTATTAAAAACCTTTGAGTTAGGGCTTGTGCTCGGTAGCTTAGTATACGCAAAGTTTCAAAATGTTCCAATGGGGCTGGTTATTGCAAGTTTCAGCCTGTTGCTTTTTTTAAGGCAACATCAATGGAAGCATATGGTATGGTTAGTGATTGGAAGCGTGCTGCCGACGGCTCTAGTAAATATTGTTTATTTAATACATGGAAAGGTAAATGACTTCTGGACGAATTATTTCTGGAATTACTTACTGTATTCCTACACTACCCAATTTCAGGCTATGCCAATGAGCGAACGATTTGCCCCGGCAAGAGCGGTGCGTTTTTTGTTACTTTCCGAGCAATCACATTTTTATGTAATGACATTACTGTCTTTGGCTGTAGTAAGTATTGCGGGTGTATGGACAACGCATTCAAGTCAATTTGCTCGAACCAATCGTTGGTTTGCTCTAGGGATGCTTGTGGCTACCTTATACGCGATTTTGCAATCAGGGAATGATTTTTTGCATTATACCTTATACATTTTTATACCGTTGGTTTACTGGTTAGCGGCATTTGAGGCAGGGATGTCCCCGCATATACAAGGCGTTCTTTGGGCGACACTACTTGTGTTCAATAGCTATCAGGTATACATTAACTGTAGTACAAATGGCTCTAGTTATATGTATAATAAACAAAACCGCCCTGCCGATATTAAAATTGTTAAATCAATAAAAGCACACTCTACTGCTGCTGACAATATTGTGATTTGGGGCTGGGTAGACCGCTGGTATTACTACAGTAATAGGGCCTGTGGGTATCGAATGCCGCATAGCCATCAGCTTTTTATGAAATCAAGTCTGTACAAAGCTCGAATGGGTAATTTCCTCGAAGACTTGGAAGAAAATCGGCCTACTCTCTTTATAGATGCGGCTACACCTGAATGGGTATTCATAGAAGGACTGGGCAAACCACATGAGCATTATCCAGAGGTAAAAACCTATATTCAGCATAAGTATACACTCGTTGACACGATTAGTAATGTTCGAATTTACAAACGTATAGTATCCTGGCGGGTTTACTCTTTTCGGGTATACTGAACGATTTTGGCTGATTTATCCTTCTAACAAAAAGCTATTTTATGCCTAGGCTTAAAGTCAGGATGTTAACGTATCAAAGGCATTCTTTCCTGATTTTTTAATGACTATTGAGTCATGTTAATCCGTAATAAACTTGTTATTCTCTTTACGTTCCTGACTATGGGCGTATTGGGTCTTTTGTCGGCGTTTTTATATTCTACCTTCTCTTTGTATCGGGAGGTAATTTTTCGGACGCGTTTAATGGAAAAGGCCCAAACGGCTGCTGGCCTGCTCATTAATCGTCGCCATGAGTTTGATGATTTCTTTGACCAGTTGATGGAAAGTGACATGTTGACCATTGTAGATGAGCATATTATGATTTTTGATGCTCAGGGTAAACAAGTCTATACCAACCGGCGGGGAGATCCGATGCCTCAGGTAGTTAACTATTTGTCACGGTTAAAAGAAAACCACCCAACCTCTTTTAATATTGGTGAAAATGAAGCCGTTGGTATCATTCACCACGATGTGGGCCAAACCTTTAAAGTAGTAGCTCTGGGCTATGATAAAGTAGGCTTTACCCGTCTGATCATGCTGAAGCAATTACTGTTGTGGGGGAATTTGGGTAGTATGTTATTGTTAGTAGGAGTAGGGTTTATTTTTTCCCGTCGGGTATTAAGGCCTATTTCAAAAGCAATGGATGAAGTAGATACCATTACAGCTCAGCACCTTGATAAGCGGCTGGATGAAGGGAACCGGAGAGATGAAATTGCCCGGTTGGCTATGACCTTTAACGAGATGCTGAATCGTTTGCAGCAAGCGTTCGAAACACAGCGAAGCTTCGTTTCTCATGCCTCACACGAATTACGTACACCACTGACGAATGTCTTGGGGACGCTGCAAATTTCGCATGATTATGATCACGATCCGAATGAGTTGAAGGCCGCTATGCATTCGGCAATGGAAGAAATCCGGCAGTTAATTTCGCTTACCAATAGCCTTTTATCACTGGCCCGTACCGGAGAAGGTATAGTTGGCACAGAAGCCATTTCCCTGGACGATTGTGTAACAAATGCTCTTTCTCATATTCACAACAAGTACCCTAAACGGGAAATTCACTATGACTTTGGAACGTTACCGGAAGATTCTGATTTGGGCTTATTTGAAGTACAGGGCAATAGTGGATTATTAACTACCTGTATTCTGAATATTATTGACAATGCCTGTAAATATTCCGAAGGCCGCGTAGAGATTGTATTAAGCCAGGAAGCGGACCAACAAATGATCAGCCTAACCATACGGGATCATGGCAAGGGGATTGCTTCGGAAGATCTGCCACATTTAATGGAACCGTTTTTCCGAAGTAATGAAGTATCTAACGTAACCGGTTTCGGAATTGGGCTGGCTGTAGTGCAGAAAATTCTGAATTTACACGGCGGTAATATTGATTTTCGCTCTGAATTAGGACAGGGAACCACGGTAACACTTCGTTTACCCGCCTTAGCCAAACCCGCTGAATTGGCAGAAGCATAAGCCAGCAAAAAAGGAGCCTGATGAAAGCTCCTTTTTTATAACTGCATTTTTTTAAGCAGCGAAAGTTGGCCACTATGGTAAATATCATGTTCCATTAAGCCATGCAGTAGAATATAATAGGTGTATCGTCGGCCGGGAACAGGGTCACTTAATTTCTTCGAGTTGATACGATTCAGGGTTTCCACTAATTCTTCTTGCGTATCTTGCAAGTTTGATTTAATTTCTTCCCATTTTTCCGGCGTCAATGAATCAATTCGAGTCCAGTCGGCCTCTGAGTTAAGGATAATATCATAGGTTTCAGAACCGGTTAGTTTTTCCAGGGCGAATACTCGCCAGTTCGTCATGTGTACTGTCAATTCGGCAATGTTATGAACTTGTGGAGTTGGGCGATAGACGGCCATCCCGGCAGTTATGCCATCCAGAATTTCGTTGATGCTGGGGCCATGCCAGGCTTCTCCGTCATAAATGGCATTAAAAAGGGTAGTAATACGTTCCACTTCTACTCTAGGCATAGGTAATTGCGTTAAAACATTCAGTAGGGAGAATACAAATAAATGAATAAATCAGGCCTGTTGGTTACTAAAGCCGGGGCTTCCTTAACCAGAAAATGTCTATTGAACAGAATTAACATTTTCAGTACATTAACGTATAGGTAAAGAGTATGGCTCAGGACCGAAGAAATTTCATCAAAAAATCTGTGCTAGGAGCAATGGGTACTGTTTTCAGAACAGACCTTGTGTTTGCGTTACCCGAAGGGTATACCCCCATTGGTTGGGTTGATAATGACAAAGATGCTCTAAAAGGCAAAAGTGCGGAGATGGTGGTTTTGAATGATCGCCCCTGGAACGTAGAGGCTCCGGCTCATTTGCTGGATGATGCCATTACGCCCGCTGAGAAGATGTTCATTCGTAATAACGGAATTGTACCCGAAACCATTGATATCAATAAGTGGACACTGACGATTAATGGAGAGTCGGTTAAAACCCGGAAAACCTATTCATTAGCAGAACTGAAAAAACGCTTCAAATCCTATACGTATCAGCTAACGCTTGAATGTGGGGGGAATGGCCGGGCTGGCTATTTTCCCAGTACTGCTGGAAACCAATGGACTCAGGGTGGGATTAGCTGTGCGGAATGGACGGGAGTTCGCTTAAAAGATTTGCTGGAAGATGTCGGTTTAAAAGATGATGCCGTTTATATCGGGTATTATGGAAAAGACATTCATCCCAGCCGGGAGCCTGGTAAGGTGGTTATTTCGCGGGGTGTACCCATAAAAAAAGCTCTGGAAGAAGAGACAATTATTGCCTGGGCAATGAACGGACAGGACATTCCGGTAGTACACGGGTTCCCGCTCCGACTTGTTATTGGGGGCTGGCCGGCTTCTGTATCTGGGAAATGGCTGCATACCATTGCCGTTCGAAACAAAGTTCATGACGGCCCAAAAATGACGGGTAAAAGTTATAAAGTGCCCATCGAGCCTGTAGAGCCGGGGGGTGATCCGCCGGAGGATCAGTTCCGAATCATAGAATCCATGCCAGTAAAGTCACTTATTACCTATCCGAAAACCGGAGCTATGCTTGATTTAGGGAACCCGCTAACTCTGCGTGGGCATGCCTGGGCCGGAGATCTGATGGTGGATAAGTTAGAAATATCAATTGATTTTGGGGCTACCTGGCAAAAAGCAACCCTTGAAGCACCTAAAAACCGCTTAGCCTGGCAACACTGGGCTGCGGAGGTACGCTTTCCCCAAAAAGGCTATTATGAAGTCTGGGCAAAAGCTACGGATTCACAAGGTGTAAGCCAGCCGATGGTCATGCCGCAGTGGAATCCGGAGGGGTATATCAATAACTCCTGTCATCGAATTGCCGTGAAGGTTGTCTGATATGAAATTCTGCATTGCTTCGCTGTTTTTATTAATCGGGAGTCTAGCCTGGACGACTCGTCAAAAACAGCGTATATCACCTCAAGTGACCTGGGCTGACACAGTTAAGACAGACCCGGAAACGGGTTTGGTGAGCGATGGTACGCTACCATTGGTGAAGGCTCATTGTACCCCCTGTCATTCTAGTAAACTGATTATCCAAAATAAATTCACCCGGGCAGGCTGGCTTGGAAAAATCAGGTGGATGCAGGCCAACCATAAGCTATGGGAGCTGGGTATTTACGAACCGATTATTCTGGATTATCTGGAAAAATACTATGGCCCTTCCAAAGTAACGTTTGATGGCCGTCGCAAACCATTGGGTAAAGTAACATGGTATAAACTTCAGAAGAATTAGGTTAAGGGTTGATATGCACCGTCAAACCTTAACTCTGTCAAACTTTTATGCCGCCTATGTGGGTGAATAATTGATTGTGATAGAGCCTTAATGTCCTTTTCAGGTTGTTTTGAATGGGTGTTTTTGGGGATTATGTTTCAGTGAATGGTGTTTAAATGCCTGATTTAAAGATGAAAGTTTTATGCTATTCAGAATAGTTTCTTTTCTGGTGTATTAATTCCTGATGCATATGCAACGAGCCATTTTAAGTAGTCTTTACTGTATAGCCATGCTTACGGCCTGCCAGCCGGGTGGGCAAAAAAAAGATAGTAGTATGCTTGATTCCGCTCGCGTTTCGCAGGTGGCTGTGACATATTCCGCCTCTATTGACCTGATCAGGTGGAAAGTAAAAATGGGTAAGACCGAACGAATCACAATAAAGAAGGACCCCGTTTTTCATAAGACAAAATCATTTGATGCGGTACCGCTCGAAAACGTTTTAAAAGAAATTCCTGGCTATAAGGCTGCCAAACCCGAAGCAACGCAGGTTGTCTTTGAATGCGAAGATGGCTATAACCCTTCGATGCCCTTATCAAAAGTACTGGCGGCCAAAGTGTATCTGGCCGTTCATGATGCCGATGCCACTCCCGGTGAAGACTGGACTACCCTAAAAAAAGGGCCTGAAACCAAAAAAATTGCTCCCTTTTACGTTTGCTATACCGATGTCTCGGGGGATGATCCTACCTATAAATGGCCCTATAATCTGGTGAAAATTAGCCTGACGGCCACTTCAAAAGAAACCGCAGCATTGTTTCCGAAAGAAGATGATTCCGTCGTGAAAGGATATGGCCTGTTTAAAACGTATTGCCTTACCTGCCATGCCCTGAATGGTGTCGGTGGAAGGCTGGGGCCCGAGCTCAATTCTCCTAAAAGTGTTACGGAATACTGGAAACTTGAGGATATAAAAGCCTTTGTTGCTAACCCATCAGCCTATCGGAATAATGTAAAAATGCCGCAATTGGGTTTAAAAACGAAGGAAATTGATGAGATTGTAGGTTACTTAAGTTATATGGCCAGGCATCGGTAAAAAATCACCATGTGAGATGATTTTTGAAAAGCCTGGTTTCTTCCCTGAGCCTAGAGAATACCAAGCCCGCCTGATGCCAAATTTTTCTTAACGGCAGGGCTTTTATCGTCCGTTGTCGGTGTCGGAAAAAATTAAAAAAAGAAGGGGAGGGGATTTTTTATCGGGGTCGGAAAGGGTAAGTCTTTTTGCAATTTTGGCTTTGTGCGGTTGGTTTTCGTTTTATTTTTGTAAGTATTCTTCATCTGTTACCGCTTCTAACCAAACCGTTTCGCCTTTTTCCCGTCCTGTAATGGCTACCTGTACAAAAGCGGTGTTGGCACTTGCTCCGTGCCAATGGGGAATATTTGGCGGACATTTTATCGCATCGCCTTTGCGGAGTATTTGTTTTGGTTTTCCTTTTTCCTGATAATAACCTACTCCGTCAATAGCTAACAATATTTGTCCTGACGGGTGTATATGCCATTTGCTTCTTGCTCCTGCTTCAAAGGTTACGTTTCCTACGGATATAGCATTAAGGCTGTCGGCTTCTATAAGCGATTGCAGGTAGGCTGTTCCCGTGAAATTGGCATTCGTTATTTTGTTGCCTTGCGGAAATACGAGGTCATTTTTCTGCTTTGCTTCTTCCGTTTTCTGATTGCTGTTACACGCTGTTAAAAGGACAATTACAAGCGGTAGGAGATACTTAAAAATATGTTTCATCGTCTTTTTGTTAAAGTTTTTACCACTAAGGCTCTAAGTTTTTTTCTTTGTGGCTTCTTAAATTTTAAAGGTTTGTTTGATAGAATTTTACCAATTTATCTACTGCCTGTTTTACATATTCGGGTTTCCAATAGGTTTCTATATGTGTTGCTCCGTTAATCAAAAACAGTTCTTTATTTTTTGCGTTAGTCGCTTTATTAAATGCTTCATCAGTCATATAATAACTGTCAGCTTTGCTTCCTGCAATCATCAGTAAAGGCTGATTGATTAAATCCATATGGGTATTTGCGTCCCAAGTCATTAAATCCATTAAACTACCCGTAGTATATTTGAAT
>JASGGE010000059.1:0-21983 GCA_047605205.1 Siphonobacter sp. | reverse complement strand
GTTTAACCCTATGCTCTCCGCCCCTAAACCCCTTCCAGTCATGTTTCGAAACTATCTGCAAATCGCTATCCGCAATCTTCGGCGAAATCCGCTCTATAGTTTGCTGAATATTGGTGGTCTAGCCGTTGCCTTAGCGGTTAGTATGCTCTTGATGTTGTTTATTGTACATGAGTCCAGCTATGATTCTTTTCATCCCGAAGCAGATAAGATTTATAGACTTCTTAGTAAGTCAAAGGATCAGGAAAGAGATATCTACTTTACTACAGCCTCTTATCGACTAGGAGAGGAATTACATCATTTGAGTACAGATGTAAGCGATTTCACCAGAGTTATTCCGATTGATCATGCTTTGATAAAAACTGGTAATGAGCCATTCTATGCAGACCATGCTTACTATGCCGAACCTTCATTTTTTCAGGTATTCGGCTTTAAAATTCTTCAGGGTAATAGTAATGACCTAAATCGCCCGATGACGGTTTTTATAACCCCAAAACTGGCAAAAAAATACTTTGGTAACCAGAATCCAGTTGGGAAGGTTCTGGAATTAGAACACCGCCACCCTTTACAAATAGCAGGCTTAGTCGAAAATCCACCTTCTAATACCTCTTTACCCTTTGAGTTTCTTATATCACTGCCCAGCTTTAAAACCATCGACTCCTTTCGTTACGAGGATAGTCATACTCATGGTATGCTTCAGGGAAGTTATGAAACCTACGTTCACGTCAAATCTTCCGACGTTGTAGTAAAAATTGAAACACTACTTTCTAAACTTGTTAAAAAAGAAATTCAGGCAGATCAAGCTAAATTAGTCCTTACTCCGCTGAACACATTCCACGTAAAACCCATTTTAAATGACGGCTCTACTCAAAAATACATCCAAACTTTTTCCTGGATTGGAATTGCCGTTTTAGTAATAGCACTTATCAATTACATGAATCTTACGACCGCCCGAGCTACGCAGCGGGCCCGGGAAGTTGGCATTCGGAAAGTACTTGGCAGTCAGCGAAAACAGCTTATTCAGCAATTTTACATCGAATCAGGCTTGATGACCCTGCTTAGCTTTGGCTTAGGGATTATCCTCGTTGAAATTCTTCGTCCAATCGTATTTCAATGGTTTGATTTGACGATTCATGATGCATTCCTGATTTCACCTGATTTTCTTACTGCTTTATTTACCCTTCTGGTTTTTACGATCGTCTGTACGGGAAGTTATCCAGCCCTGTTCTTATCCAAATTTGCTCCCGTTACTGTATTGAAGGGGGTCTATTCCGTAGCCGAAGGAATCTGGTTACGGCGTAGCTTAATCGTTGTGCAATTCGTCATATCCGGCGGACTGATTATCTGTAGCCTGATCGCCTATCAGCAAATGGAATTTCTGCATTCAAAAACGCTGGGGATTCAAACCCGGCAGGTAGTATCGGTTCCACTTACGGGAAGTAATCTTTCTTCCTATCAAGCTTTGAAAGAAGTTATTCGTCATCAAACGGGCGTTGAGGCCGTTACGGCTTCCTCGATTCCCTTATTTAAAAACTATTTTAATAGCTGGTCTATCAAAACGAAGACAAGTCCTAACGAAGTTAATACGTACAGTATGGCCATAGATGAGAAATTTTTCCAGACACTTGGTGTGAAATGGAAGTCCGCTATGCCTGCGGCATTGGCACAAAAAGGGGATGTCATCCTTAATGAAGCGGCTATTCAGGCCCTACATTTTACCAAAGATCCAGTTGGTCAGGAGATTGAACTTTCAAAGGATGATTTCAAGCGGATAGCTGGTGTGGTTGAAAATTTTCATTTTAAAACCATCAAAGAGAAAATCAGCCCTTTACTATTATTCGTTAAAGCAGATTCCTTAAATGAGCTTGCCGAAGGGGGCCATTTATACATACGCTTCCATCCCAACATTCCGGCCAAACAACAGATAAGGGTGGTTGAACAAGCCTACAAACAGTTTAATCCTGACCAGCCTTTTGAGTATTACTTCATGGATGAGGCCTTCGACGCACTTTATAAAACAGAGAGTCAAATCGCAAAATTATTCAGTATGTTCACTATTCTGTCTATAACGATTGCCTGTCTGGGCGTATTTGGGCTTGTAACCTTTACGGCAGAAATGCGAACGAAGGAAATTGGTATTCGTAAGGTTTTAGGAGCCAGTGAATGGAGCATTGTCCATCTACTTTCTAAGGAATTTGTAATGCTTGGCCTGGTTGCTCTTCTAATTGCATTTCCGCTTGCTTGGCTTTATATGAATGAGTGGTTAGCATCTTTCTCGTACCGAATTCAGCCTAGCTTTGGGTTATTTGCCTTAGCAGGTACTTTCTCGCTGTTAGTAGCTTTTCTTACGGTGAGCAGCCAGGCCATTCGGGCCGCCAATGCCAATCCAGTTAAAAGTTTGAAATCTGAATAAATGTCCATTTCTGAACAATATCAATGTTCGAAAATGAACAATCACAAAATTATAATCTATTGATTATCAGAACAAAATTAATCCAGGCAAGCATAAGGCATACCTTTATAAGAAACTGAAGGCAGACTTTTACCCTTGACTTCCTCATACATCATGCTGAGAAACTATCTGCAAATCGCTATCCGCAATCTTCGGCGAAATCCGCTCTATAGTTTGCTGAATATTGGTGGTCTAGCCACTGGTCTGGCCGTCAGTACATTGATTTTGCTGTATGTTGTTCATGAGTATAGTTTTGACAATTTCCAGACCAACGGAGACCGTATTTTTCAGGTCTTAGGGCGACTTAAATTCGGTGAGCAAACGGTTAATATAGATCATATGTCGGCTCAACTTGGGCCTCGCACTATGCAAGCTGGCTCTGGTCTAGTCGAAGGAGTCGTACGCATGCGTGCGTCTGCCCGGGTGGTGGTAAAAACACCCGAAAACTTTCATTCTTTTGAAGATCATCTTTCCTTTGCTGATCCTTCGTTCTTTCAGGTATTTACTTTTCCTCTGAGTAAAGGTAACCCGCTTACTGCTTTACAGCGGCCTAATACCATTGTACTTTCTCCTGCATTAGCTCTGAAGTATTTTGGCACCAGCGATCCCATCGGAAAAACCCTCGTTTATGGCAACAAGTTACCATTGGAAGTAACTGGGGTATTTGAAGAACTCCCTTCAAACACAATCTTACAATTTGATGGATTAATCTCGTTCGATACTCAGAATAATCTGGCTCGTACAGACGAAGACTTGAAATCATTACTAGAAGATACCCAGGTTAGTGCATTTGCTACATATTTTTTATTACGCTCATCTGAAAATCAGGCGAAAGTCAGTCGTTTAATTGCCAAGCTTAGTCAGCAGGACTCAAGGTCAAAAGACATAACTAAGGACGAATATCTACTCGAAAAATTAACAGAACTTCACCTGCATGGCACGTTGCAGGATCATTCGCAACAGTTTCACAGGTTATTTCTTGGTGTTGCTCTCGCAATTCTCGCTTTGGCACTCATTAATTACATGAACCTAACTACGGCTCGGGCTACACAACGGGCCAAAGAAGTGGGGGTTCGAAAAGTATTAGGCGGTTTACGAAGTAATCTTACTGCTCAGTTTTATGCCGAATCGGTTTTGATTACGGTAATTGCCTTCGGAATTAGTTTGTTGCTGGTTGAAATCTTACGCCCAGTATTCTTCCAACTGCTAGATCTCAGGATTAGTGATTCGTTTTTACGAAGCCCGATTTTTCTGTTTTCATTGCTTGGTTTACTCGTTGTTACCACACTTTTAGCGGGAAGTTATCCAGCTCTTTTACTTTCTCGCTTCGCTCCGGTTGAAGTATTAAAAGGACGATTCTCCAACCAAGGGGGTGGTATCCGTATTCGACAAAGCCTTACCATTTTCCAATTCTCTGTTTCGGTTGGCCTGATTATCTGCAGTCTGGTTATTAAACATCAGCTTGAGTTCTTACGCACAAAAAATATTGGGTTGGATAAAGCCGGAATCGTTGTTCTTGAGCTTCCTACCAGTATGAGCAATCATTATCTGGCATTCAAACAGGAATTACGCCAGCAAACTGGCATTCAGAGCGTTTCTGCAGCGAGCTGGCCTTTGTTTAAAGGAGGAACCAATGCTTTTTATACACAGTCGCCAATTACAAAAAAGGATATATTTCTGCCTATATCTTCTGTAGATGATTCCTTTTTTACTACTATGGATGTTCCCTGGAAGATTAAGCCTTCAAAACCTAACTATAATCGTTCATTAATTATCAACGAAGCTGCTTTAAAAGAGATTGGTTTTACGGAAAGCCCTATTGGTCAGAAACTACAACTAGGAAAAGACCCTTCTGAAATTGTTGGGGTTATCAAAGACTTTAACCTGTACACCAGTAAACTCCAAGTCGGGGGGTTAGGATTAACTATTGTTGCTGATACAACGCGTGCCTTAATGGCCTACGGTGGTTGCCTCTATCTCAAACTTGCTCCGGGTTCAGATGTCAGCAAACAACTTGCAAGCATTGAATCTATCTTCAAAAAATACGAAACAGAATATCCTTTCGAGTATTATTTTCTCGATGAAGCCTATGATGCTTTGTATAAGGCAGAAGCGAAACTCGGCACCATGTTAAGTATCTTCACCGGTGTCGCCATTCTGATTGCCTGCCTGGGATTATTTGGTTTGGCAACGTTTGCCGTGGAAACGCGTCGGAAAGAAATTGGCATTCGGAAAGTACTCGGAGCCAGCCTTTCCAGTATTACGTTTTTGCTCTCGAAAGAATTCCTGAAATTAGTCCTGATTGCAAATGGTATTGCTTTTCCAATCGCCTGGTACTTTATGCAGGAATGGTTGAAGGATTATTCGAGCCGGATTGAAATTGGCTGGATATCTTTTGCTCTGGCCGGATTCATGGCGGTAGTTATTGCCTTCATCACCGTCAGCAGCCAGGCCATTCGGGCCGCCAATGCCGATCCGGTAAAGAGTTTGAAAAACGAATAATGAGCATGGGACAAAGAGCATATCATAGGTAGAGATTATGTTTAACCCTATGCTCTCCGCCCCTAAACCCCTTCCAGTCATGTTTCGAAACTATATTAAAATTGCGTTCCGCAACCTTTGGCGAAATCGCCGGACTACTAGTATTAATGTCCTAGGCCTAGCCGTCGGCATTTCAGCCTGCATTGTCATTTTTCTTCTGGTTGACTTTGAATTTGGCTTTGACCGCCATCATCCCGATACGGACCGAATTTACCGGCTGGTTTCGGAATTTAAATTTGGCGATGATCCGGGTCATAACGGTGGCGTATCAGCACCTATACCAGAAGCTTTACGCCGTGAACTAACGGGGATAGAAAATGTCGCAGCACTTCATACTACCGATTTTTCGCAGATAGAAGTTACTCGTCCAGGTCAGCAGCCCTTACAGTTTAAGTCTGGAAATGACCGGACATCCGAAGCTGTTTATGTGGACAATCATTTTTTCCAGATTATCCCTTCCGAATGGCTCGCAGGTTCAGCCCAAACCTCATTGTCTAAACCAAATCAGGTTGTCTTAACCCAAACTCAGGCTCAGCGTTATTTTGGAGAAGCTTCAGATGCCCTGATCGGACGAACGTTACGAACCATTACCTTCCGAGATACCATTGATCTAACCGTATCAGGCTTAGTAAAAGATGCCGTTCATCGCAGTGATTTCTCCTACCCAGCTTATATTTCATTAGCAACGATTACTACGAACGAAAAACGTAGAAAAAGCTTCGGTTTTGAAGAATGGACGAATACAAACGGATCGTCCATGTGTCTGGTAAAACTTCAACCTGATGTTAACCCCAATCAGCTGGAAAAACGAATTACCCAATTAGCAGACAGTCATTCCGGAAAGCTGACTTTCGAATGGAAACGCTGGTTTTGGCTTCAACCTTTAACGGACGTTCACTTTAACCAAATTTATAGTAATGGTATCCGAGTAGCTCATAAACCAACCTTATACGGTCTAACAGCCGTTGGGATTTTTCTACTGGTACTGGCCTCCATCAATTTTGTAAACTTAGCTACTGCACAAGCTAGCCAACGCGTAAAAGAGATTGGTATCCGCAAAACGTTAGGGAGTCGTAAAAGTCAGCTGGTTTCACAATTACTCGGCGAAACGCTTTTGGTAACACTCGTAGCCACATTATTATCAATTGTCCTGGCCGAGTTAGCTCTTACGTACTTGGCTGAATTAGTGCCAATTGAAGTAGTTCTTCACGTAGATAGCCCACGTTTTTGGGCATTTCTGATCGGAATTTCTCTTGTAACATCTTTATTATCAGGTATTTATCCAGGCATACTAATCTCTCGCTTTTCACCAGTAGAAACACTACGTGGCAACAAGCTTTTTACTTCAACCGGGAAAGTTAGTCTTCGTCGTGTGCTTATTATTTCTCAATTTGTGATTGCCCAGATCTTTATTATTGGTGCCTTATTTGTTAGTCGACAATTACAGTTTATGATACAGAAAGACCTGGGTTTCGAACGCGAAGCCATTGTCACATTTCATGTTCCTTATAAATACTTCTGGCTGGATGATCACGACAAACGTTTTACGCTAGCCGACCAGATTAGGAAGTTATCGGGCGTAAAACAGGTTAGCATGGCTAACCAATTACCTATCTCAAATAACTGGTCTTCATCAACGATGAACTTCCAGCGAAAAAAAGAAAAGGTTGCCATTAATGTCTATCGCAAAGTAGGCGATACCAATTATCTGAGTATCTATGGATTCCATTTATTAGCCGGACGCAATTTCGCCAAAAGTGATACAACCAATGAGTTTGTTATCAATGAAACACTGGCTAAACAAATGGGATTCCAGCATCCTGGTGAAGCAGTTGGACAATTTCTGGAGTATAACAATGGATCTAAAATTCCAATCGTAGGTGTTGTGCAGGATTTCCATAACCGTTCACTACATGAAATCATACAACCTACGGCTTTAATGAATGACCGGAGTAGCTTATACGATTTCACCATTAAGTTAGAATCAGGAAGTGCACAGAAATTTGACGCTACACTCGCCCAAATCAAAAAGCTTTGGGATGAAACCTATCTGGGGGATTCTTTTTCATATACCTTCTTCGACGATGAAATAGCCAGGCTTTACAACAAAGAACGCAACCTGGTAAAACTCACCAATCTGGCGACAGGCATCGCCATCTTCATTAGTTGCCTGGGACTGTTCGGTCTAGTAACCTTCACCGCCGAACGTCGCACCAAAGAAATTGGCATTCGAAAAGTACTCGGAGCTTCCGTTACACAACTTGTCACCCTGTTATCCAAAGAATTCTTAGTATTAGTTGGGCTGGCATTCATCCTGGCAGCTCCGATAGCCTGGTATTTCCTCCGGGAATGGCTCAACGGTTTTGCCTACCGAACCGAGCTCAGCTGGTGGCTTTTTGCCAGTGCGGGTATCCTGGCTCTCTTTGTTGCTTTACTCACGGTGAGCAGCCAGGCCATTCGGGCCGCCAATGCCGATCCGGTAAAGAGCCTTAAATCAGAATAATATTTTCTCACTGGGTCAAATTATGTTCCGGATCGAAAAAACAGGGTACTTCCAAGAGCTATTGATACGTTTCTTGCTGTATTAATACTTGCATACAAAAGCCTTAGGCATTACAGTAATCAACAAAAAGTACAATTAATAGAAAAATATGTAATATTGCCAGCCAAATTAAATTATGACTTGCACGTAGTATTACATGGCGAGCCCCATCCGAACCAACTTAGCAGAAACTGATCTATGGGATGCCTTTCGAAAAGGTGATGAAGATGCTTTCGGGCAAATAGTACATCGTTATTATAAAAATTTATTTAACTACGGTATCAGGTTTTCTAAAGACAGAGAATTTGTGAAAGATTGTTTGCAGGACTTGTTCATGGAACTTTGGCACAAGCGTGAAACCCTGGGAGATACCGGTTTTATCAAATTCTATTTATTTAAATCTCTAAGACGTAAGATCCATAAAGAAAGCTTAAAGCATCAATGGCTATCCACCGGAGATGATTTGAATTTCGACACTGACGATTTGGGAGAGTTACCAATTGAAACGCTAATTATTGAGGATGAAACGTACCATATGCAGATACGGCAACTTACACACCATCTGACATCACTTTCTAAACGACAGCAGGAAATCATTTATCTCAAGTTTTACGAGAATCTTGAAAATGACTCCATCGCACAGGTAATGTCTATTACCCGTCCTGCCGTTGCGAACCTGCTATACCGAACTTTGCAGGAGTTAAAAGGCAAATTTTAATACCTTCTTCTTCATTCATTCTGAATTGACCCCATTGATGGAGATTCAGAAACACTTTGTTCGTTCTTTTTCTTTTCCGACAGTACGTCAACCGATCTAATTAGTCACACTTTCTTTCAGGTTGTTAAGTACTCCAAAAAGCCCCTATAGCTTGCTAATTACCCTTTGTCCCTGCATACCCAGACCTGCTTCAAAAATTAAACATCATATGTTTAGTAAAATAATTAGAAAAAATTATAGTTTTTTTTGATTATTCTGAACAAAAAGTCGCCTATGTATAAATAGAAGCTTTTTTATGATGAATCAATACACTAACTATTCTCTTGAAGATTTTGTACTTGATATTCGTTTTCAACGATGGGTGCGGTATCAGGAAGCGGAGGTACATGTTTTCTGGCAGGATTATATTCATCAAAATCCACATCAAAAAGAGGATATCTTACAGGCAAGGTTTTTGTTGGAAGGTGTGTACGATATGTACAAAAACCAGATAAGTGACAGTGAAATACACTTTGAAATTCAAAAACTGATAACACAGGCTAACTTAAGCAAGCAACCCGTTATAGCTACCCCAAGCCCCGGATCAACCAAAGTAATTAACATACCAAGTCCATTAAACCGTTTTTTTGTTCGGGTAGCTGTCGTTGTCTCATTACTTACACTGGGATGGGTCTTATGGAATTCTCAAAGAACAAATGGCATGTATGATCAACGGGTAGCAGGCCAGGCGTTAATTGAAAAGAGAAACCAGACCCATGCAAACCAAACCTTATTATTGTCTGACGGAAGCCGGGTAGTGCTTTATCCCCATTCAAGAATCAGCTATCCTCCTCATTTCACCTCCGATAAGCGACAGATTTATTTATCCGGCACCGCATTCTTTGAAGTAACCAAAGATCCTAAACGACCTTTTTATGTATATGCTAACGAGCTAGTAACGAAAGTTTTAGGCACAAGTTTTATAATAAAAGCTCCTACTGATGCTAACAAAACAACTGTTGAAGTAAAAGAGGGTAAAGTTTCTGTTATTAAAGAAATAACTGGTTCCCCGTTTAATCAGACAAAAGAGAACCTTCATTTAAATACTCTAATTGTCACTACTAACCAGAAAGTCATTTTTGAACCCGATCAGGATCGAATGGTAAAGACCCTGCGGGACAATCCGGAAATCATACCCTCTGCCGAAAGGTGTCCTACATTTCAATTCAAAGACACACCTGTTTCAGAAGTTCTTGCCCAGATTAATCTGGCCTATCAGGTCAATATTGTTTACGACAAAGAAGTGCTTCTTAAATGCCCGTTAACGGCTACCTTAACAGATCAGTCTTTGTATGAAAAACTTACCGTTATCTGTGAAGCCATAGGAGCCAGATATGAAGTGCTTGATGGGCAGATTATTGTAAACAGTAAAGGTTGTAATTAACTCTAAACTCTCACTATTTATGTCTTTATAACATCAAATCATCTGACTAAACAAACAGGCAACAGTGCTGGTACCACTGTTGCCTGTTAAATCCTCCCTAACTCTTTCATGACTGATTGAACATCTTTCACAAAGATGGCAAGGGATTGTTGTATCAAATGTTCACTTTAATACATAGTCAAAAAAATGAAAAAACGACTATACCTCCAAACTATCTTCATTTTTATGCGTCTTACGCTCGCTCAAATTTTCATTATCACAGTATTTATGAGCAGTGCTTATGCCATAGATGGAAAAGCACAGGAAATATTGCAGCAAAAGATTACAATCCATTCTCAAAAATATGCAATAGAAACATTATTGCCTTTGCTTGAAAAACATACTACCGCCCGGTTTGTATTTAGTGGTAAACTTATTCAGTCAGACCGTAAAGTTAGTATACACGCCGAGCAGCAACCATTATTCCGTGTACTTGACGAATTATTAACCCCATTAAATTTAACTTATCGTGTCTCTGGGAAATTAATTATTATTATTCCTGCACAGAATCAAACACCCTCTGAAACGGATAAGAAAAACCCTGAAAATGGCTACAAACTATCCGGTAAAATCTTTGATGCAAAGGGTAACCCACTTATTGGGGCAACTGTTTTGCTAAATTATCAAAACATGGGGCAAGCCACAGATCAGGCGGGTTTGTTTGTTTTTAATGATATACCCGAAGGGAATTATGTGCTTACTGTAAGTAGTATTGGCTTTATAACTTTGAAAAAAAATATCACTGTCACTGCCAATACTACACTCCTGACACTGGTTCTCCAGGAAGATAACCTTCAGTTAGAGCAGGTTATTGTTACCTCCAGCGGGGTTCCAAAAAAGAAAATAGAATCAAGTGTTGCAATATCAACCATCAATGCCAAACAATTAAACCAACGCCCTCCGCTGAACAGTACGGATATGCTGAAAGCCATACCAGGGTTATCCCCCGAAGCAAGTGGCGGAGACGGGCCGGGGAGTGTGAGGGTTCGAGGGTTACCCGGAGGTGGTTATGTGTTTATGGGTGTAATGGAAGATGGCCTGCCTGTACTTCCAACCGGTTATAGTAGTATTCCCTCTGCTGACCAATATTATAAAATCGACCAGACCATAAAAACAGTAGAGGCCGTTCGCGGAGGGCACGCTGCTATCTTATTAGCCAATACCCCCGGTGCATTAATTAATGTCATATCTAATACTGGCACAGATCAATTTTCAGGAAAAGTAAAATATACCCGCGGGCTCTCACAAAATGCCAATCGCCTTGATATTAACATAGGTGGGCCATTAGCCAAGAAATTAAAGTACAATATAGGCGGATTTTACCGGGCAGATGACGGCATTCGCCCGCCTTCATACCGAGCGAATGACGGTGGTCAGTTAAAAGCTAATGTAACATATCAGTTCAGTAAAAATAGTTACGTTCGCTTTTACGGTAAATTACTGAATGATAAAACATCCTGGCTGGTTCCGGCCTATTATAGCTATGATGGCTCTGGTTTAGGAAAAGCCCTGCCCTTTTTTGATCTGTTGACACAAACACTTGCAACGAGAGACACCAAAGTAAGTGTAGAGGCACCAAATGGTATTACTTACAATTACGATCTGGCAGATGGTTTCCACACAAAAATACTGTCGGGTGGTGCTGAATTTAAACACGTAACCAATAATGAATGGATCATCAAAAACAATGTCCGCTATCAGCACACAGACGCCAAATACAATGGAGCGATCGTAACCTCCGCTTCTGAATACAGCAGTAGCGTAACCTATTATTATCAGGACGGACAGGAACTCGCAAGCCCACAAGGTTATTATACTGGTCAGTCTTTATCTGCTACAACAAA
The DNA here is from genome assembly GCA_047605205.1 of Siphonobacter sp. Taxonomy (GTDB): domain Bacteria; phylum Bacteroidota; class Bacteroidia; order Cytophagales; family Spirosomataceae; genus Siphonobacter. The sequence continues at coordinate 10,427 of JASGGE010000059.1, read as the reverse complement.
CAAAGACAAGCAGTTTACTGACAATCTGGAAATAGCTAAACAATTTAATAATCATTCACTATCATTCGGTGCCGGTGTACATACCTATGATATTGACCTATTGTCCATAGGAGCTGCTTTTAGCACCGAGATTGCGAATAGACCCCGTATTTTACTAATAAATACCAACCAGGGAAATGGTTTCAGTAACGTATCCATTTCAACCTACCGAAAGGGTAATACTACTACTTCCTCAGCCTGGCTTTCTGACGAAATCAACTGGCGTAACTGGTCAGTAGATTTAGGTTTACGTATTGACAAATTCCATATAAAAGGGCAACGTTTACAGAATTCAACCCCTTATACTAATTATACCCCATATGATGAAAATAATATTTACAACACAGCATCACTTGGCCTAAACTATAAGTTCAATGAACATCACGCTTTATTTGGCAGAGCTACCCGTACATACAGTGCCCTGACAATAGGTGATTATGCCAACTTCAGTTTTAATGCTGCAACGGTAAAAGATCGGAATGTATTCATGGCCGAAACCGGATACAAAGTCGGCACAACAAAGTTTTCCTTATTTACTTCACTCGTATATGCCAGGCTCAACAATATTTCATCATCCATGCTGATTCCTGATACAGGAGGATCCTTTATATCTGTTTCGACTTTTGCCTCAAGCCGTAATCTGAGTGCTGAAATTGAAGCTACCTATACACCTAAACCTAATCTTAATTTCCGTTTTGTTGCTACATTCCAGAATAGCAAGTATACCCACTATGAAGTCACAGCTCCTTCAACCGCCCGCTCTGATCTGGCTGGTAAGCCTTTCGTTTGGTCTGGAAATAAAGCCGAACGGATTCCGGATGCTTTGCTTGAGTTATCAGGAACATATACGTATAAAAAAGCTGATTTTTTTGCAAGCTTCAGATACATTGGCAAAAGATGGAGTTCTCCCAGTAATATTTATCAGCTGGGAAGTTATGATGAACTTTCTGCTGGTGTTGATTACCGGCTCATCAAAGGAATAGGACTTCGTGTATGGGGAGATAATCTGCTTAACAGCAGGGGTTTAACAGAAGGTAACGTGCGAGGTGATCAATTTTTGCAAAACGGCAACTTCGCAACCGGTTCATTGCAAATTGGCCGCATCATACTACCAAGAAGCCTCTGGGTATCAGCTACATATTCATTCTGACGATCTTTAAATATCATTTGGAATATTTGTCAGATCTGAATCATTTCACTACTGATTATCTCTTCTCTTTAGGATGATAATTCACCCTCTCAAAGCCTCACAGGGTTACAAAGTAACCCTGTGAGGCTTTTTTGTTTTATAGGTCTTTCTGAGAAATAATTCTACTATTTCACTTGTTACCTTAATCGCACAATCCTAAAAACAGGATTACCCTTATCGGCAGGCTGCCATTCCTGCTTTTACCGTGCTTTTTAGCTTTCATGGCATACGTTTTTGGCTATCCGGGATAGTATTAATCGTTCGATTTTTCATTGTCCCGGAGTTTTTAACCAGTATAATAATAGTATTTACTCCCCCGAATTTTAATATATGATAATCGGGCATTCAGTGACAATTCATTATCATCCTGACTTAACCCTTTTGAATTATTAAAGAACGATATCCATAAACCTGGTCTTAACATTCATTAAAAATTCTATACACATGGCCTTTATTGATTATTATAAAATTTTGGGCCTGGATAAATCAGCGTCCGATGAAGATATAAAAAAAGCATATCGGAAACTCGCCCGGAAATACCACCCGGATGTCAATCCGAATAATGCCGAAGCAACCCTTACGTTTCAACAGGTAAACGAAGCCAATGAAGTACTAAGTGATCCTGAGAAACGTAAAAAATACGATCAGTACGGCGAAAACTGGCAACAGTCCGAGCAGTATGAAGCCTACGAACAGGCTCGCCGTGCCCAAGGCGGGAACTCATACGGAGGCAGCTCTGCTGGTAATGAATGGTTTGGCGGAGGAGAGGGCGGTAGCTTTACTGCTGACGATAATTTCTCTGACTTCTTTCAGTCTATGTTCGGAGATAGGAGCGGCGGACGGCGGGCTCAGTCAAAATACCGTGGGCAGGACTACAATGCTGAGTTGTTTTTAAGCCTACGCGATGCCTATACCTCGCATAACCAAACCCTGACCGTTAATGGTAAAAACATTCGGATTATGATTCCGGCTGGGGTTGCTGACGAACAGGTAATCAAGCTGAAAGGATTTGGTGCACCGGGTACCAATGGCGGCCCGGATGGCGACTTATACATTACCTTTAAAATCGCGGAAGATCCGGTTTTCAAACGCGTTGGTAATGACTTGCAGGCTACCATTGACCTGCCTCTTTATACAGCGGTGTTAGGGGGTGATATTACCATTGATACCCTAAGTGGCAAGGTTAAAATTCCCATTAAGCCCGAAACTCAGAACGGCACCAAAATGCGGCTGCGTGGTAAAGGTTTTCCGGTTTACAAAAAAGAAGGGGAGTTCGGTGATTTAATTGTGACCTGGTCTGTCAAAATTCCGACCAATCTGACCAATCGCCAGAAAGAATTGTTTAACGAATTAGCTCAGCAATAAGATGGAAACGAAAGAATGGATCACCCTACGCGACTGTTGTTCTTACTACGATGTGGAAGTAACGTTCATTCATTCGCTGGAAGAGTTTGGCCTGATCGAAGTTAAACACGTACAGAGTTCAAGCTATATCCACGAAGACACCCTTCCCCAACTGGAAAAGCTAATTCGGTTACATTATGATCTCGATATTAACATGGAAGGTATTGATGTCATCTCTAATTTGCTCCAACAGATTCAGGACTTACAACGCGAGGTATCGAGTTTAAGAAGAAGGTTAGCAACATAATGTTAACCCTTATAAAAAGTATTTAACACAAGATAATAGTATTAAAGCTCCTGAATAAACCTGCTGGCTTTGTAAGGTTTCAGCTCAACTTCTTCACCAGTTTCTTTCTCAATTATTAGCTAAAACTGAACCAAACATAGTAAGGTTTTTTCATAGCGATTACCTGCAGAAAGGTTTCATTCTTAGCAAGACTCAGTTGCTTACGCCAGGATTACTTTTACCTCGAAATTTTTACTGACTTAATAATTCTTTATGGTAAGATTGAAATCTTTTCCTAAAAAATCTTAACGATAGACAAGTAATAATCTGCTCATCAGATATTCGCCAATATCATTTATTCTTCAGGAAAATCTATTTTTATGAATGCCTTTTTACCTATAGTTCGTCAATTGCGTCGCCAGAAAATATATGCTTTTCTCCATGTATTTGGCCTGACGATTGGTATCGCTGGAGGAATCTTGATTTTTCTGTTTATCCGGTATCATTATCTGACGGATCGCCATCATAGTCACTTTGATCGAATGTTTCGAGTGGTTACAGACTTACATCTGGATGATGGTAGCGTAGAGCAAAATCCTGAAGCCATGCCGCCGCTGGCAGAGGAACTCCGGCGAAATTATCCTCAGGTTGAACACGCAACCTTTTTTATCACCAACTATGATAAGAGTATTCATATTGCCGACCAGATTTTTGCTGAGCATGAAGGAATTACGCTGGTAGACCAGGATTTCTTCCAGGTTTTTGATTATCAATGGCTTAGTGGTTCTTCACATGTGTTGAAAGCCAATACGGCAATCCTTACGCAAAGCTGGGCAAAGAAATTTTTCGGAGATAAAAATCCGCTAGGTCAACGAATAGAGATTGATGCTCTGAGAAGTGTCATTGTAGCCGGAATTGTAGCGGATTCACCAAAAACGACCGACCTTAAAACAGGCATGTTTTTGTCGCTAGATATCTTTCCAAAAGACGATGTTTATAAATGGGAGTATCTGAATAGTACCAATCGCGTTTATGCTACATTAAAAGATCCAGGTCAGATAAACGCTATGCAAGCCGCTATGCCTGCGATTATCAAAAAGGCATTTGGAACAGAAGCCCATTATTATCATCTTATCTGGCAACCGATTAAAGACGTTCATTTTGATTCACGAACGCCTGGCTTTATACGCAAGTCGTTACTATACACGCTGGCCTTAGTAGGTCTTTTCCTGGTAGTAACGGCCTGCATTAATTTCATTAATCTGAGCATTGCTCAGGCCTTTCGCCGAGCAAAAGAAGTGGGTGTTCGTAAAAGCCTGGGTAGTTCACGCCGACAATTGATTGGCCAATTTTTATTGGAAACCAGTCTGTTCATTGGCTTTGCAGGCTTATTATCCCTATTAGTAGTAGAACTCGTTTTACCCAGTATTAACCGCTGGAGCCAAACGTCTTTATCACTGCCCGTTAGTGCTTCGCTTATTCTTTCTTTCTTGGGATTACTGATCATACTTGTCCTCTTAGCGGGGCTATACCCTGCCCTGGTTATTGCTAATTTTAAACCAATCGTTGCTCTCAAAGGAACCCTTAGTTCCCGTCATGTAGGAGGTGTTTCTGTTCGCAAAGTTTTGATTATTACCCAATTTGTAGTTTGTCAGATTCTGATTGTCAGTACATTGGTGATTGTTAGCCAGACGCATTATTTCCAAACTGCCGATTTAGGATTCAAAAAAGATAACATTTTGCTCGTTAACCTACCAAAGCATTCAAACGAACATTTGGCACCTTTGCGACAGGCTCTCAGTTCATATCCTGAAATCCAGTCTGTTTCGTTTCAATACCGGGCTCCTTCTTCCTCTATGAAGAACGGTGGAACGTTTAAATTTGGCGATAAGGCTGATTTTGAAACCTTTCCGATTCGTGAAAAGCTGGCTGATTCGAAATATGTAGATACCTATGGGATTCAAATCATTGCCGGACGTAATATTACACCAAGCGATACCATTCGCGAGTATTTGGTAAACGAAGCCTTTCTGCGAAAACTTAATATTAAAGACCCTAACCAGATTCTGGGCAGGCAACTGGAGTATTATTTGAGTACCAATAGTACGCCTTTACCTATTGTTGGTGTTGTTAAGGATTTCCATCATTTATCCTTACACGAAACCATTGAGCCCTGCATTATCGCGAGTTTGTCCAGATCTTACCAGCAAATAGGCATTAAACTGTCAGTAGCAGATTTCACTAAAATGCTTCCCCGAATACAAAGCATATGGGAAAAACAATTTCCAAACCAGGCTTTTGAATATCAATGGTATAATGATACACTGGCGAAATCATACGAAGCAGAAGTAAACCTCTCTCATTTAATATTGCTTTTTGCCGGTGTAGCCATCTGGATTTGTGGTTTAGGGTTATTTGGACTGATTCGGTTCATGGCCGAAACCCGCACTAAAGAGATTGGCATACGGAAGGTATTAGGAGCAAGTGAAGGTCAGCTTGTTATTCTCTTTGCCAGGAATTTCCTGTTTCTGGTCGTTGTCGGATTTGCTATTGCCACCCCCATTTCAATCTGGCTACTTGATCACTGGTTACAGCAATTTGCATACCATATTTCGCTAGGTTGGGAATATTTTGGGCTGACGCTAATCCTTACCCTTGTTTTTGCTTTTTGTACAATCAGTTATCAGGCTCTTCAGGCGGCAAGGGTGAATCCGGTGAAAAGTTTGAAGACAGAGTGATTGATTTATGAATCCTTGTGAGGCAAAAAGTAATTACTATTTTCAGCCAAACCTTTCACTTAAACTGTCTATGAGTACTGCTTCGTTCTTATTTCCTTCGTTCCTGGCAAGGGCACCGAGGGCTTACCCGACGCGTTATTGAAGCATTCCCGAAAGATCAGATCCATACTTTTTCTATTGGAAGGATGCGAACATTCGGTCAGTTTATGGATGAGCTTTTTGCTATTTCAGCTCCCGGTCTTGAAAAATCGTAACCGGTATTTCAAAACCTTTTTTTGCCGAAGGAAAGACCTCTACTCTACTTTCCAAAGCCGAGCTTTTAGCTCACTGGGATGCTGATACAATCAGTATTTAACCGTTATGCCTTTATTCTTATTTACTTCTCTCATAAAACAAATGCATACTGTTTGCATCTAGTCTTTTTTGCTATAAAAAGACTAATCTTTCATCCCCAGCGAGAGACTTACGTTGCCCGCCGGGGATAATGCATTTTCCTCAACCATATAGACAATGTTTGCAAACAGCATTTGTTTTATCCGCCAGAAGCAAATTTCATTTTGATTCATCTTACCAAATAATCTCGGCTTCGTGCAACATTCAGAGATCGGTTGTCATCTTTCACACAACTAAATCATCTGAATACATGAAACCTACGCTACTCTTTTTTATGCTGGGATTGGGAATTGCCACAGCTCAAACCAAACAGGACGAAACCCCTTATCAAACCAAAACCTTCAATGGCAATGCTCTACGCATGGACGTAGCGGGTGGCAGCATTCAGGTAGAAGGCGGATCCGGGAAAGACGTTACGGTGGAAATGTACGTCCGTCTGAACAACTGGCCAGCCAACCAGATTGACAAAGCTGAAATCGAAAAGCGTCTCGCCGATTACGATGTTTCCATGCAAACAGAGGGTAGCACCGTAGTGGTTACTTCTAAACGTAAACCCGGTATCAATTGGGATTCTAATCGCAATATCAGTGTTTCGTTCAAAGTTTTTACTCCGGTAACATTTACAACTGACCTGAAAACAAGCGGCGGTAGCATTCATCTGGCACACCTAAAGGGAACACAACAATTTAAAACAAGTGGAGGAAGCCTGCACCTGACCACTATTGAAGGCGATGTAGATGGCCGTACTAGCGGCGGTAGTATTCATCTGTCAGAATGCAAGAAAAATATTTCGTTACAAACGAGCGGAGGAAGCATCCATGCGGATCATTGCGACGGGCAGCTTACTATGAAAACCTCCGGTGGAAGTATTCATTTGGATGCCCTCAAAGGCACAACTCAGGTCAGTACCAGTGGTGGCAGTATTCAGGCAAGTGACATTGCTGGCGAACTGACCGCTCATAGTTCTGGTGGCTCCATCCGGCTTCAGAATATTGCGGCTGCTTTAGATGCCGAAACAAACGGCGGTAGTATTGAAGCTGACATTAGTAAAATGACACAGTATGTAAAATTACGTAGTTCTTCAGGCAATGTTCGGGTGAACCTGCCTATAAGCCAAGGCATAGATCTTGATATACGCGGTCGTAAGGTTAAAGTACCTCTTTCCCAGTTCCGTGGTCAGGCCGATGACGATCACGTTAGTGGAAAACTGAACGGTGGTGGAATCCCCGTAACCATCTCCGCCAACGGGAACGTTTCTATCAATTAATAGAATACAGAAACCCCTTATTCTATCTGTCCGAAAACGTACACTGGCTTGTACGTTTTCGGACAGATTCATTTTATAATCAACTGTTTATCAATACAATAATCTAAAAAGCCTGCAAATGGCATGGCTTTAGCAATGTTATACCCAAACACTTGTTGTATGATTTCACTCCAGAATATCGAACGCTACTTCCAGAACGGTTTTACCAAAACCTATATTCTACGTTATGTCTCCGCTGAAATTAAAGAAGGCGAGTTTGTCAGTATTATGGGTCCTTCAGGTGCTGGCAAATCTACTTTATTAAATATTATCGGCTTGCTTGATCAGCCCACTGCTGGCGAGTACCTCTTTTTCGATCAGCCTGTTCATAAACTTAGTGAGAAAAAACGCTCAGAATTATATAAAGCTTACATCGGATTTGTATTCCAGGCCTATCACCTCATTGATGAATTAACGGTTTACGAAAACCTCGAAACCCCTCTGCTTTATAAAAATGTGCCTGGTAGCGAACGCAAAAGCCGCATCGCCGACATTCTGGATCGCTTCAATATGGTTGCCAAAAAAGACCTTTTCCCCAATCAGCTTTCCGGTGGTCAGCAACAATTGGTAGGTGTGGCTCGAGCTCTGATCGGGCAACCTAAAATCATTCTGGCCGATGAGCCCACGGGTAATCTACAATCGGCCCAGGCAGAAGAAATTATGAAAATTTTCCAGCAACTCAACAAAGAAGGTGTAACCATTGTTCAGGTAACCCATTCTGAAAAAAATGCGGCTTACGGAAGTCGGATTTTGTATCTAAACGATGGAAAGATAGTTGAAGATAAAGCCGTAAATGCTACCGTATGAAATCCCCATTACTAATTATTTGCCTATTCCTAAGTGCATACTGGGCCTCTGGTCAGACGAAGATGACATTAAAGGAAGCTGTTGATATTGCCATTAAGAATAACCTAACCGTAAAGCAAAACCAAGTCAATGCTGAAGGTAACCAAGCCCTGTTAAATCAGTCAAAAATGGCCTTACTTCCCTATGCTTATGCTGGTGCCTCACAAGCTTCGCAATGGGGCCGTAGCATTGACCCGTATACCAACCAGTACATAAACCAGAAAGTTGATCAATCTGGTTTTAGTGTTAATGCTGGCATAACTGTTTTTAATGGATTTGCCCTACGTAACATCATCAAACAAAACGACTTGTTACTGAAAGCTTCTGAACAAGACGTCCAGCAGGCAAAAGATCTGGTTACCATCAATACCTTGATTGCGTACCTGCAGGTATTGAGCAGTGAAGATCAGGTAACCCTAGCCACACAGCAGCTTGAGGCCTCGAAAATGCAGCTTGAACGAACGGCTGAATTAGTCAAAGCCGGAAATATGGCTCCTTCCGATGAATATACCTTACAGGCCCAGGTAGCTACTAATAAAATTGCTCTTGTGAATGTACAGGGCCAACTTAAACTTAACCGTTTAACCTTCTGGCAAACGCTTAATAACCCTCAATTACCGCTGGATTTCACGCTTGAGCGTGTGCAGGCCGAAGGAGAAATAGGTTATCCAACTACTGCCACCCAGATTTATGAGTCGGCCAGACAAAACCTGGCCATCTCAAAGGCTGCTGATTTACGGGTATTGAGTGCCGAGCGGGGAATTAATGTTCAGCAAGGGTACCTGTACCCAGTCCTCAAGGCATATGGCAACCTTAATACCTATACTTCCTCTACCGCCAGCCTTGATTATGGCCAGCAGTTGAAAAATAACTTTTATCAAGGAGCCAGTCTGTCTTTATCCATTCCGATTTTCTATAACAAACAATACCGGTATCAAGTACAGAAAGCCGTGATTGCCCGGAATACTGCCCAAATTTCTGCCCAAACAACACAGTTACAGCTGAAACAAAACATTGAGCAGGCGTATGCCAATTTAGAGGTGGCTCAGATGCGTTATGATGCTTTAGACGAACAGGTAAAAGTATATAACGAAACGGTGCTGTCAGCAGAAGTCCGCTTTCAGTCAGGCACCTTAAATGTAGTTGAGTATAATATTGCCAAAAGTAATCTGGATCAGGCTCGACTGAATCAGATTCAGGCCCGTTACGAATATCTATTCAGAATGAAAGTATTAGACTACTATCAGGGGAAAAATTTATTTATAGACTAAACGTTATTCGGCCCCGCAACAAGGCAGGTAATCGGTTCGGGTTGCCTGTCTTATTGCATTTCATACCTTAGCTCTACCCGATTCCAGGACAAAGGCCTATTCCTAACTCATGAATTTGGTACTTCTCCAGTACAGGCTTACCTTTATCCAGTCAAAATTTTGTAAGCTAAGCCCAACCGCCCCCAATACACCTGTATTATCGATCTTTTATTAGCTATTAACGCTGGCTAAACATCGAATTGAGTTTGAATAATCCTTCACAAAAATGAAGCAATCACCCAATACTTTTTCTATATTTTTTATTATAATCTGTTTATTTATTGGTTTTGGCTTACGTTATTATCATATTGGTGAGCATGGCCTGGCTGGTGATGAAAAATATTCTTTATTTGTCAGCCAATTTGTTACTTACGAAGGAAATAATCAGCACAATTCTGTCCGAAAAGAAACGAGTCCGTATTTTACACCTGCAGAGTTCTGGTCTGAAAAATCAATCCCTGATTTCTTTGATTCAATTTCAAGATTAGATACGGGAAATGGAGCACTTTATACGTATACCTTGCATTTCTGGTCGAAATTAGTTGGCGTTTCAGATGGTAATCTTCGTTTACTTTCGCTCTTATTTAATTTAGCCACAATATTATTATTATATATTTTCGTAAAAGAACACTTTAAATCTGAAAGACTTGCTTTATTTTCTGTATTATTAGCTACCATTTCTCCTTTTTATATTAACTATTCGCAGGTTGCACGCAATTATTGCATGAATATGTTCTTTGCATTATTAGCAACGCATTTATTATTATTGATTATTAGAAAAGAAGAAGGAAATAAACGACCCATTGGCTATTATTTTGCTTACGGTTTTTCAGCTCTAGCTTGCGAAATGTGCCATTTTTCTACTTTTCCCCTGTTTTTTGTTCATGGATTGTATGTTTTATTATACTTCAGGAAATTAAGAGGATATGTAGGTTTAGCCTTAGCAATGCTCATTCCAGTAATAGGTGTTTTATTA
>JASGGE010000058.1:0-22208 GCA_047605205.1 Siphonobacter sp. | reverse complement strand
GCTTAAAAAAATATTTTTCTCTTTGTAAATTTAATTTTAAAAGGTTCGGATTGTTATTTAGATGTCTTGAGGGCCTATTATATTTTTAAGAGTAAAAGGAGCCATGATGAAAAAATAAATATTGGATTTTATCGTGATTCAAAAGTCATATTTTCGATCATTGATCCAGAAAATAATAACACTGCTACATTAGAGTTAGTACTTATTGATTCTAATCATATACAATTTAAACAGAACATATCAGGTAATTTTTATTTCAATAAAAAAAATCCAGGACTATCTTTACCTAAAGACTTAATATTGGAAAAAGTCAATAAATGAATTGTTTAATTGATTGTAATTCTTTCCGTTGTTGGTGTTTAGCGAAGCGTCACCAACAACGGCGGGAAAGTGAAGTAAATAAATGAGTTATATTTCGATACCAGCTCATTTGTTAAAACTATATCATGTAATGAAAAACATTAGGATCTATCTCATGTTTGGATTTGTTGTAGCAGTGTTATCCTGCAAAGAGTATAGTTCAACTTCTCCTTATGTTGATATTAACACTATTCTACAAAGTGCAGGCTCTAATCAAATAGAAATTAGAAAAGCAATTGAACATTACTCGAATAATAACAAAGATACACTTAAGTTAAAAGCCCTATATTTTTTGATTGAAAACATGCCTGATCATTATAGTTACCAGGGGAAAACCTTGGAACACTATAACTCTATATTTAAATTAATCGCAGATCGTGAGAAAATCAAACCCTTTCGAGGCAGCATCCATTTTCCCGAAATTTATGCCCTATCCGATTCATTGACCCGGCTTTATGGCTATCCGCACGTTCAGGCATTAACCAAGCAATATGATCATCAAACGATTACTGCCGATTTACTGATTGAAAATATTGATTATGCTTTTAAGGCCTGGCAGTTACCCTGGTCGAAACATTTAACCTTTGATCAGTTTTGTGAATATGTGCTTCCCTATCGTTTTCAGGATGAAACGTTAGAAAGCTGGCGGCCTCTTTTCATGAAAAAGTATGCCTGGCTGAGTGATTCCATGAAAGGTAGCACGGATCCCGTTAGAGCTTGTGAACTCATTAATAATGATATCAAAAAATGGTTTCGTTTTAATGAGGTATTCTTTCGCTATCCCAGTGCCCTAAGTCCATCGAGTATTTTAACCTGTAAAATGGGCCGTTGTCTGGATCAGGCGGGCATTGCCACCTTTGCCATGCGTGCCATGGGCATACCCGTTACCCATGAACTCATTCCCCAGTGGGGAGATCGTAGCATGGGACACGATTTTAGTGCTGTTCTAACCAAACAGAATACGTTTCTGGATTTTTTAGGTGGCGAATTAGCTCCCGGAAAAAATGAACTTCGCAGTAAAGTGCCTAAGGTTTACCGCTCGCTCTATTCCTATCAGCGACCCATTGAATCAGAAGCTTTCACAAATCCTTTTTGGAAAGATGTAACGCGGTCTTATACAAAAGTAGCCCGGGTTATTTTGCCCTTGTTCCACGCTACTTCTATCCAAAAAGGGGACACTATATATTTGGCAGTCTTTAATAACGTATACTGGATTCCGGTGGCATCTGCTTGCTTAACCAGCCGGACAGTTACTTTTGATCAGGTCGGAAGAGATATTGTTTACCTGCCCATGCGAAAGAAACACACTAAATTTGAACCCGTGGCTGATCCGGTGTTAGTAGGATTAGATGGTTCCATTGTGTCCATTCGTCCAGATCCTTCTCAATCAGAAACCATCCATATAGACCGGAAATATCCCCTTAATGGGATCAAACTATGGTGGATGACCTTAATGGGTCAAGGCCGTTTTCAGGGGGCCAATCATTCCGATTTTTCTGATGCCGTAACTTTACATATCATCCCTGATACGATCTCCATGACTATGCACCGAGTGACACTTAAAAAACCGGGGACGTTTCGCTATGTTCGGTATCTGTTTCCGGATGACAAGTACGGCTCCTTAGGGGAACTGGCTTTTTATTCAAATCAAGCTCTTCTCTCAGGCATTATGCTACGTGATTCTGGCGTAGCCGATTCCGATGCTACTTTAGCTTTTGATGGACAACTAGATCAGTTTATTCATACTCCAGAAGCTGCCGACTATAACGGACGGTGGGTGGGTTTAGATTTGGGATTAGCCAAGCCCATTACTGCTTTAGGTTACAGCCCTCGAAATGACCGGAATGGGATTATGGCTGGTATGGATTACGAACTAATGTATTGGACCTCAAAAGGATGGCTTTCACTCGGTCGTCAACTGGCTAAAAGTGATCAGCCCTTAACGTTTACCCGTTTACCTAAAAAAGCCCTACTGTTGCTGCATAATCATACCGAAGGCAAGGAAGAGCGAATTTTTATGTATGAACATGGAAAACAAGTTTGGTACTAAGGCTTTCCCCATCTTATTATCCGTTCTATTTTTGACGCCCTGTCTCAGCTATGAACGTTCCCGGAATAATTATCTGGAATACGACCTTCATTTTTTTATATTTTGGATCAGTATTCTGGCTTTCATACTAATCAGTAAGGCTATCCTTACTGGCTTTCGGCTCCCGATTCGACAAAATCTACTTACGATGACAGGAGCTGGTTTGCTTCTGTACTTAGGCATTCAACAGGTACTATTACAGCTGCCGACCAATTATTATCTATACGAAGCCCTTGGAGCTTATGTTTTGTTCCTGATCTTTTGCCAGTTTGAGCAATACCAGGCTCAGCTAGCGATTGGGTTGGTGATTGGGATGTTTCTTTTCGTAGGTCAGGTTGGCTTTGATCTTTCATTTTTTGAAAATCTACTTTACCCGGGAGCTAGCTCCCGAATGAATACCGGGGAGTTAGCCAATTACCTGGCCGCCTTCATCCCTTTTTTAATAGCGTATCTTTTGTTTTCAAAGGAATCCAATTCCAAGCTTATCATAAATGGGTGGTATTGGCTGGTCTGGATTACGCTGCTAGCAAGTAGTTACCTATTGATTTTAACCCATGCCCGTACGGCCTGGGTCGCTACGGCTATTAGTGTAAGCTATGTAGGCTATCAACGGTTTCCAATCCCTCTTTTAAAAAGACCAGTTTGGCAACTACTCCTCTCCGGTCTACTGATTCTAATAAGCGGTATGGGATTAGTCTATCTGTATCAACGTAATCCTGCTTCTGTATCAGGACGCTTTTTAATCTATGAAGTGAGCATTGAATTAGTTAAAGAGCATCCTATCCTAGGAATTGGTTTTCAGGAATTCAAAAGTCATTATAATAATGCTCAGGCTGCCTTCATGGCTTCTCATAAAGTGCCAATTACTAAACAACTTTTAGCGAATAATTCTTTTTACGCGTTTAATGAATTTTTACAAATACTGGTTGAAGAAGGGCTGACAGGGCTGTTCTTAGTTGGACTTATATTGGGAGATATAATAAAAGTTGCGTTTCAACGGATTTTTAAAGGAATGCGGCCTCTGGTTATAGGAGCAAATGCTTCCTTAATATCTGTATTAGTTTGCTGCTCGTTTTCTTACCCATTACAATCGTCTGGAATGTTGGTCCTTTGTCTTTTTTATCTGTCTGTAGTGGCAAGTGAACTAAAAATGCATTTCGTGACGGTCTTAGACTTTTCTTTACCTAGAATGCAAATTATTGGCCTAAGCTTCATAGGAGTCCTAATAGTATTCTGCTGGTGGGAATATAAGCGGATGCAGGCTTTGTCAGACTGGGAACAGGCCGCTCAATTAGCTATTACGGGGCATTACCAGCAAGCCAAAACGCGGTATGAAGCATCTGTTCTTGCTTTACAGTATTCCGGTGTTTTTCTATACAACTATGGAGCCGAAACATTCATTTCGGGTGATATTAAGAAAAGCATTGCCTTGTTAAAAGCAGCAACAACCCGGTATAGTCATTCTAATCTGTACGTTTATTTAGGAAATAATTATCAGAAACTTCACACGGATTCACTGGCTGAACTGGCCTATTTTCATGCAATGAAAATGGTTCCCGCAAAATTGCTGGCTAAATATGAATTGCTACGACTTTATGAAAAAAACAGGCAAGTGGAAAAAGCGAAAGTAATGGCTACTACTATTTTAGCTACGCCGGTTAAAATCCTCTCCAAGCAATCAACTCGTTATCGAGACTATGCAAGGCAGTATATTCTTCTACATGAAAACTAAATCGAGTAGAATACCCATATTCTCTCTCTGTAAAGCGTTGATTGTAAATTATAAATTCGGTTCGAAAGAACTTTCTATTCTTATTTATGCCCCTATCCGTCTTGGTTGTCTTTAGACCTGCACTGGCTATCATTTTTCATTGAAGCAGGTAAAAATTGTCTTTTGGTAAAAAGAATGCTATCAAAAATGCTCGATGAGTGACTGAAAAAGGAAATTATTCTGTTAAATATACGCCATCGGAGGGCTCTTTCCGGGAGTGAGTCAGTAAGGGAGTAGCCCGTTTTTCAATTGAAATCTGAAAGAAGAATGTCTTAATTTGACTTTTCTTCCGTATATGCTCTAATGTGTCTATAAACCTTTTTCAAGCAAATACATGTCTTCCCACAAACGCAATTTTAAGCATACTTCATTAGGAACATCTCCCGGTACACTCAGATACGTCGGCCCAAATCTTGAAAGTCGTGTTAC
Organism: Siphonobacter sp.; assembly: GCA_047605205.1. Classification (GTDB taxonomy): domain Bacteria; phylum Bacteroidota; class Bacteroidia; order Cytophagales; family Spirosomataceae; genus Siphonobacter. The sequence continues at coordinate 17,559 of JASGGE010000058.1, read as the reverse complement.
GATTACAAAAACCGAGTATAACAAAAGTTTCCAGCAGAGCAATACTATTACGGATCTCAACAAAGTAGAACCGAACCCCGATCCGGGAATTATTACCTGGATTAACATTGATGGTATTCATCAGGAGGAAGTGGTGAGTGAAATCGGGAAACATTATGATTTACACCCCCTCTTGCTGGAAGATATTTTAAATACGCTTCAAAAACCCAAACTTGAGTACTACAACGATTCTGTAGTGTTTTTAGTGGCTAAATGGCCTGAGTATGACTCAAAATGCCACGAGGTCGTGTTAGAACAGGTTGCTCTTGTGTTGGGGAAAAACTGGGTACTTTCTTTTCAGGAAGAACGTAAACGGGATATTTTTAGCCCCATCTTAAAACGTATCCAGGAAAGAGTGGGAAACACCCGCTCTAGCCGGGCTGATTATCTTTATTATTCCATCATTGATTTAGTGGTAGATCAGTATTTCAGCGTTATTGAGGAATTGGGGGATCATCTGGATGACCTGGAAGCCGAACTCTTCAAGAATCTCAGCAAACCCCGTGACATCGGCTCCTTCTATACTATCCAGCGGCAGCTTTCCACCATACGTAAAGCGGTAATTCCGCTGAATGAAATTATCAATACCATTGGAAAAGAAACCAGTGATACCCACACGAAGCTCATTAGCCCGAAGATGGAACCTTACTTCCGGGACTTACACGACCATATCCACCAGGTATATGAAACTACGGAAATGTACCGGGAACAAATTACACAGCTCATGGAACTCTATACCTCTGCCCTCGACAACCGGCTCAATGCAACCATGAAAGTCCTGACGGTTATTTCCGTCATTTTTATGCCCCTGAGCTTTATCGCAGCAGTTTATGGAATGAACTTTGAGTTTATGCCCGAATTACACTGGCAATATGGGTATCCGTTTGCCCTTAGCATGATGGCAATTATTGTGGTTATTATGTTATTCTGGTTCCGCAAGAAAAAATGGCTGTAATCCGGGCAGGCTCTTACCTTTGCCGCGAATAGTATTGCCATGGCTGTAAAAACTTTATTAACGGACAGTCGTCAGTTGACGAACCCGTCAGATTCTATTTTTTTTGCAATCCGCGGCCCACACCACGATGGGCACCGATTTATTGCTGAACTCTACCAAAAAGGCGTCTGCGAATTTGTTATTGAGGATCCGGACTTTCCAACGGCTGCGTATCCTGAAGCCTATTTCCAATTGGTTGAGAACGCCATTCATACCTTACAGGAAATTGCGGCCGAGCATCGGAGTCAGTTTCATATACCCATTATCGGCATTACGGGGTCTAATGGCAAAACCATCGTTAAAGAATGGCTGGCTCAGTTGCTTTCGCCCGATTTCGTGATCTGTAAAAGCCCCAAAAGTTATAACTCTCAATTGGGGGTTCCGCTTTCGGTTTGGCAGTTAAATGAAAGCCATACCCTGGGGATTTTTGAAGCAGGAATTTCGCAACCCGGCGAGATGGCACGTCTTGAGGCCGTTATTCAGCCCACCATTGGTATTTTTACCAATATAGGCTCAGCCCATGACGAAGCCTTTACCGATCGCAGACAGAAAATCCGGGAAAAACTGGCACTTTTCCGACACGTCAAAACATTCATTTATTGTTCTGATTTTCAGGAAATCACAAATGAATTAGGCAATTTTCTGGCGTCTGATTGCCAGATTATTGGCTGGTCGAAGCAGGAAAACTGGCATTCGTTCCGAACTCAAACGAATATCAGTGCAGCCTGGTGGGAAAATCTGAATCACTGCATCGCAACGATGCGGGTTCTGGGTGTACCCGAAGATGATATCCAGGAACGCATCTACGCTCTTCGTCCGGTATCTATGCGATTAGAGCTCAAAGAAGGCATTAATGGTTGTTACCTCATCGACGATAGCTATAACAATGATCTGGTTGGATTGAAAATGGCTCTTGATTTTCAGAGTAATCAGCAGGAACGGCCTCATAAAGTGGTCATTCTGTCGGATTTGCTCCAAAGTGGAATCGACGAAAACCAGCTATACCGGCAGATTGCCCGGCTTTTGAAAGATAAAGGCGTTCATCAACTCATTGGCATTGGGGAGGCTTTGTGCCGCAACCAAATGACATTCAGTACTCCCGCTAAGTTTTTCCCTACTACTGAAGCCTTCCTGGAGCGGTTTCGCATGTCCGATTTTCGCGATAGTGTGGTACTCGTTAAAGGAGCCCGCCCCTTTCGTTTTGAGGAAATTGTTCGTAAACTTTCCCTACGCACGCACGGAACGGTGCTGGAAGTAAACCTCGACGCCCTGTCTCATAACCTGAACTATTTTCGGGAAAAAATTGGTCGCCAAACCAAAGTAATGGTAATGGTGAAGGCCTTTGCCTACGGCAGCGGTATTGAAGAAGTAGCAAATTTATTGCAGTTTCATCGGGTAGATTACCTGGCCGTGGCGTACCCAGACGAAGGCGTACGCTTACGCAAAGCTGGTATCCGCTTACCCATTCTGGTACTTAATGTATCACCCGAAAGCTTTCAGCAGGTTATTGATTATCAGCTGGAACCTGAAATATATAGCCCTCGTATCTGGAGTGAGTTTATTGATTTTCTGGGGGGATCGGAGCAGGAGCAAAAAATTCACCTCAAAGTTGATACGGGCATGCACCGTCTGGGCTTTGAAGATCAGCATCTGGACTGGCTGGGAGGACAATTACAGAAGCATCCTGAAATTAGGGTGGCCTCTATTTTCAGTCATTTGGCAGCGGCTGACGAAGCCCGGCACGATGATTTCACGCGGGAACAAATTTCCCGTTACTTGCGAATGTCTAACAAAATCATTTCGTTTCTCTCCTATCAACCCATTCGTCACCTGGCCAACTCACCTGGTCTCGCTCGTTTCCCCGAAGCCCGCTTTGATATGATTCGGCTAGGAAAAGGCCTGTACGGAACGGCCGTTCGCCCCGAAGATCAGGAAAATATGAAAACGGTAGGTACCTTAAAAACGGTTATTTCCCAGATTAAAAACGTTCCCTGTACGGAAACCATAGGTTACGGCCGAAAAGGTGCCTTAACCCGTGATTCACGTATTGCAACCATTGCCATTGGTTACGCCGACGGATATAACCGTACGTTTAGTCGTGGGGTTGGGAAAGTACTGATTCATGGACAATTATGCCCGGTAATAGGAAATGTCTGTATGGATATGAGCATGATTGACGTAACGGATATTTCCTGTGAAGAAGGTGATGAAGTAATCATTTTCGGCGATTACCCAAGCATTCGTGATCTGGCGTCCTGGGCCAATACCATTCCGTATGAAATCTTAACCAGTGTGGGTGAACGCGTCCGCCGGGTTTTCTATCGGGAAGGAAATTAATAAATAGGGAAGAATCATTATTCCGGCGTAATGGGTGTTGCTTTGCTTAAACACCCATTACGCCGGAAAAGGTAATGGATTGTCTAATACGAATAAGGTTAGATTTTACAGAAAAACGCGAAACGTTCTCCTTCGACCTAACTCACACAACCCTTATACGGCAAAGAGTTTTTTCAGTTCAATCCAAAGGGCTTTTTTCTTGGCTTTATCGTCGTGTAAGGCACTGAGGTAATCAACCATTAGAAAATTCATCTGATCGACGGATCTGATCTGATAAGGCATCAGAAAAATTTGCAACCCGATTTTTTTCAGTGGCACCCCAAACGTTATCACATGATGAACCGACTTTTCGCGAAGGATCGAATTCAAATTCTGACCCATTAATTTGTTAATATCCAGTAAATCAATCGTTTGGAGTGTATGCCCTACTGCCTTCAAAATATTTTCCAGCAGAATCAGGTCAGCCTCTGTTGGGTTATCGGTCAATATGAGTACCTGGTGCAGTAATCGTGGTGGAGCATATGTAAGCTGAACTGGACTAGATTCAGGTATAGCCGGCACCTGCTGAATGCGAACGCCTTCTGCCTCAATTTCAGGTTCTTTTTTAGCAATTTCAACAACTATGTTTGGCTCTTTTGCAGTAAGTGGTTTCTGTTCTGAAGGAATCAGAAAAAGCTGATCGTTTGCAAAAAACTGCTGATAAAATGCCAATGTATCGCTCATGAATCAGGTAAGGCTTGTGAATTAAGTCATTGAAATAGTCATACTTTCATAAATTTCACACACAAAGATAAGCATATGCATAGCCGACAGGCATAAGGTTTCGGGGTAAATTCTGATTGTCTATCTTTGCGACCTGATTTTTTTCAAGCTAATGACACCCAAAAAACAAGGTTTTTTCTTTCCACCCGAATGGCATCCCCATCGGGCTACCTGGTTGACTTTCCCACATAACGACCATTCCTGGCAGGGCGATAAGCTGGCAAAAATGCGTCCACAATACATTCAGTTCATTAAAGCAATTTCACAGGGGGAACTCGTTTGCATCAATGCAAACAGCCAAGAGCTGAAAAGCAGCATTCTGACCTGGCTGGACGAAGCAGGTGTAAACCTGAATCAGATTCAAATTCTGGTCAATCCAACGAACGATGCCTGGTGCCGTGATCATGGTCCTGCGTTTCTGATTAATCCAACAACAAAGCAAAAACAGATTGTTAATTGGGAGTATAATGCCTGGGGAGGCAAGTACCCGCCTTATGGGGATGATAATCAGTTACCAGTCCATATTGCCAGGTATCTAGATTTACCCTGCATATCGCCCGGTGTAGTTATGGAAGGAGGATCGGTAGAATTTAACGGAGCGGGTACAGTACTAACGTCAAAATCCTGCTTACTGAATCCAAACCGGAATCCGAATTTATCACAGGAACAGATTGAGCGTTACCTCTGCGATTTTTATGGTATGAGTCAGGTGTTATGGGTAGAGGGTGGTATAGAAGGCGACGATACAGACGGCCATATTGACGATACGACTCGTTTTGTTAACCCAACAACCGTAGTAGCCTGCGTAGAAACCAATCACGATGACGAAAACTATGGCATTCTCAATACCAATCTTTCCATGCTGAAGCAAATGCGTTTACTGAATGGAAAGCCGCTGGATATCATTGAATTGCCCATGCCCAAACCGGTATATATCAACGATTTCCGGACGCCGGGCAGCTACGCAAACTTTCTGATCTGCAATGCAGGCGTTATTGTCCCGGTATTCAATAATGCTAATGATCAGTTAGCCATCGACATCCTCGAAAAAGCTTTTCCTACCCGGCAAGTAATTCCTTTATTAGCAAATGAAATCATCTGGGGCCAGGGAAGTTTCCATTGCCTGAGCCAGCAAGAACCTTTGATATAATGATTGACTATAACAACCGGCGTTTCCGTACCTTACGTAATAGCGAGTCGGGTGAAGTAAGTGATGCAACGACCTTTCATTACTATCAGGATGGAAAGGTGCTATGGGCTGAGTATGCTGGCGGACTGATTGTAAAAGGGCACATTATTGGCACCGTTAGTTCTTCGGGAGAAATTGATATGGCTTACCAGCATCTTAACTCGGCTGGCGAATTACGTACGGGTACCTGCCATTCCGTACCGGAACGATTAGCGGATGGCCGATTGATTTTGAACGAATACTGGCAGTGGACAAACGGAGAGTCGGGTACTTCCCTGATTGAAGAATTCTAGATATTTGTTTTTTCAATTCAGGTAACAAATTAATAGCGAGGTACTTACATCACTCGCTATTTTTATTGCTATCTACTTTCAGAGAATAGAAAATAAAGAACCACAAAATTTTTCAAAAGTAGCTTGCTTTATACGTTTATGTTTAATTTACTTTGCAATACAAAGCACTTCGTAAATGACCCATCTAGACGACCCTCTACGCGAACTCTCCGAAATCCGGCAAATGATGGAACGCTCATCCCGTTTCCTGTCACTAAGTGGTCTTTCGGGTATTTTTGCTGGCGGTGTAGCTTTATTAGGAGCTCTGGCCGCCTGGCGATTTCTGAACGGTAACCTCCGCATTTTAGCCATGTCGCAAGACAACTGGCCCATTGGTTTCTATCGTTTTTTCATCATCGACTTCGGGGGCGTACTAATACTGTCGTTAATCGGAGGCATTTACTTTACAACACGCCGGGCCCGGCAACGAGGCTGGAAAGTGTGGGACAATACCAGTAAACGATTGCTGATTAACCTGGCCATTCCATTGGCTGTGGGGGGTGCTTTTTGCTATTTACTTTTACACCGGGCACCTGAACTAATTGCCGCCACTACCCTAATCTTTTACGGTATGGCATTGATTAATGCCAGCAAGTATACTCATAACGATGTTCGTTATCTGGGCATTTGTGAAATTGCGTTGGGTTTATTAGCTGGCTGGTTTGCCGGAATGGGCGTCAGTCTGTTATTTTGGGCACTGGGCTTTGGTGTGTTGCATATCGTGTATGGAGCGGTGCTGTATCGAAAATACGGCTCCTGAGTATTCATGAAAAACCTGATTGAAAATTTAAATAAAGCTTTCGAAAACCGCGTTAGGCTCGGCATCATGTCGGTACTGATGGTAAACGACTGGGTGGAATTCAACTCCCTAAAAGATACCCTTCAGCAAACAGATGGGAATCTGGCCAGCCACCTTATTGCCCTTGAGAAAGTAGGTTATGTGGTTGTCCGGAAAGGGTTCATTGGCCGAAAACCCAATACGTCTTTTCAGGTTACTGACGAAGGTCGTCAGGCTTTTCAGGATCATCTGGATGCTCTTGAAAGGCTCTTGAAAGGCCTTCCGGTTAAGCCTTAATTTTTTTGAGTTTTAACTTTGTATTTCAAAGTACTTTTAATAAATCCCTACAACCTGTCTTTTTAAATCTTTTCAATACCAAAGCGTAGCCCAGTATTTATGGAAACAACGCCCACTTTTTTCGAACGCTTTAGCCATTGGGTCAAGCAGTCACTCTCACTCAAACTGTTTACCATTGGGTTTCTCACTCTGATTTTACTAATCCCAACGGTTCTTATTCAAAATCTGATTACAGAGCGGGAGTTGACACGGAATACCGCCGTTGAAGAAGTAAGCTCAAAATGGGGAAGCCCTCAGATTGTAGCCGGGCCGGTGTTAACGATTCCGTTCAAAACCATCATAACTGATGATAAGGGCAAAACAACTACCAGGATTGAAAATGCCCATTTTTTACCTGAGTCACTCAACATAATGGGAAATATCTTGCCGGAGAAACGCTATCGGGGCATTTACATCGTAATGCTCTACAACACCCGGTTACAATTGAGTGGCCGGTTTGCAGCTCCTGATTTTGAAAAGCTTAAAATTAAACCTGATCAGATTCTCTGGAATGAGGCATTTCTTTCCCTTGGCATTATCGATTTAAAAGGCATAAGGCAGGCCATTTTTTTGACCTTTCGAGATCAGAAAACGGAATTTGAGCCCGGTCAGGCTACTAACGATCTGTTTCAGTCAGGCATTGGCGTGCCCGTTAAAATTAGTGCGGTAGATCGTTCTCCTTCAACCTTTAGTCTGAATTTAAACTTAAATGGAAGCACTGCTTTGCAATTTGTCCCATTGGGCAAAGAGACCCATGTTCAGCTTAAATCACCCTGGTCGACACCCAGCTTTATTGGAAGCTTCTTACCCGAAAAAAGAAGCATTACCAAAGATGGTTTCTCGGTGCAATGGAACGTTTTACAGCACAATCGGAACTATCCGCAGCAGGGTATTAATACCTTTATTCCGGTGAAAGCACTTGAGTCCATTGAATCCGAAAATGCCTCAGGAGCATTCGGATTAAAACTACTCCTTCCCATCGACGAATATCAGAAAACAACCCGATCAGCCAAGTACAGTATTCTGTTCATTGTTCTGTCGTTCATGACTTTTTTTATTATGGAAGTGCTTGGCAAACGACGCATCCACCCTATCCAATACTTACTGGTGGGTTTTGCTATTTCTTTATTTTACGTTTTGTTACTTTCACTTTCTGAGCAATTGCCATTCCATATCGCTTATCTGATCAGTACAGCTGTTATCCTGACAATGGTGAGCCTGTATGCCCGATACGTGGTAAAAAACCTTCGTTATACACTGGTTTTTTCGGGCATTCTTGCTCTGTTGTATGCTTTCTTTTACTCGCTGCTTCAGCTGGAAGATTACGCTCTGCTGTTAGGAAGCATCGGATTATGCCTCGTACTCGGCCTTGTTATGTACCTCACCCGTCATTTAGACTGGTATAACACTAAAGAATAACCTTCAACCTTTTTCTGTCATGCCCAATATACCTTATCGTGTTCGCCTGTTAGCGAGTTTAATGGCTCTCTCGATTCTTTCAGGTTGCTTTCTGGCCATTCGTTTTGGACTTTTACGGATGGGCTGGTACGTATTCATCAACTGGAATTTATTTCTAGCCTGGATTCCGTTAGGTCTTTCACTCTACTTCGAACAATTAACCTTTCGCCCAAGTCCGCCTAAATGTAAGCTATTGGCCGTCGGCTCAGCCTGGGTACTATTTTTTCCAAACGCTCCCTACGTCATTACAGATCTCATTCATATTCAGAATACTACCCAGATTCCGCTTTGGCACGATGCCATCATGATTTTCTGTTATGCTCTGGCTAGTCTGTTTTGCGGCTTGCTATCATATCACTGGATGAATCAATCCATGCAGCGGATTTTCCCCATCTGGAGCAGATATGTCATGATGGTGGTGTTACCTTTGGCGGGGTTCGGGATCTATCTGGGGCGAGTAAAACGCCTGAATAGCTGGCACCTCATCACTAAACCCAAACTGCTGATCCAGCTTATTTCTGAAAGTCTGGTTAGCAGGCAGGCCTTACTCATGACCATCGAATTTTCCTTTCTGATTGGTTTTTGTTACCTGTTGCTTTTAAGTTTGATGAAAATTGAACGGAATTAAGGATGGTTATTCATTAACTATTTAATTAATGGAGTAACATACATTACCAATAACCATCTACTAATAATAATCTACCCATGCCCGTTGATATTCCCAAGTTTTTCCGTAGCGTACGTTTTGCTTTAAAGGGCTTACGGGTAATGATCTTTTCGGAAAACAATGCCCGCATTCACCTGATTGCTACCGGTATGGTGGTGGTATTGGCCCTCTTTTTGAATGTTTCAAAACGCGACTGGGTTTCCTTGCTCATTGCCATTGTATTGGTTTGGGTAACCGAACTAATCAACACGGCTATTGAAAAAACAGTAGATATGGTATCGCCGGAATACCGGAAAATTGCCGGAGACATTAAAGATCTGGCCGCAGGAGCCGTATTAGTGGCCGCATTATTTGCGGTGGTTATTGGTGTATTGACCTTCAAAGATTATGTTCCCTGGGAAGACTGGGCCTATCAACTTCACCTCTTGAAACCCGAAGTAGAACCAGAATTTTAAATGTCGTTTTTGCTTAAAAGGAAAACCTTTTAACTTTAGACAAAACCACGTTTATGATTCGGACACTTACCCTCTGGCTCTTTTCATGGTCGGCGTTGTGGGCTCAGGTTGTGCCTACACAACACCTGGAAATTTTGTGCGATGACAAAAAATACGAGGATTTCGGCATTCTGCCCCTGGCCGAAAAAGGGCTAATTGTTACTCGTAAAGTAGATAACCCTGGTAACGGAGTAAACGAACTCTTCCACTTTACGAAATACGATTCAACGATGACACTCCGCTGGGAGACTGAGTTTAAGCTCCGGCATACGTTCACCGGGCTTTTGTCCTATCATAACCATGAATGCCTGTACTGGTTATGCAGCGAACCCGCTTCACAGAAAGTAGAAATCTGGAAAATCTGGCTGGAAACAGGAGAAACTGAACTCATTGAGGGTGAAATACAGGCCATTGATGAAGTCTCGCAATTTATAGTTCTTGGCAATAAAGCATTTCTGGCGGGCAAGTATAATGATCGGCCCGTTGTGGTAGGCTTCAGTTTTTTTGATAAAAGCTCTACGGTTTTACGTGATATTCACGACAACAATTTGGTAATTAATGGCCTGACCATCAATGAATCTACGAATGAACTTCTGGTGAGTACCCGTACTACCCGTAAAGGTAAATGTCAGCTAAATCTGCACATCTATTCGTACGACGGCAAACTGGAACGTAAAGAGACCCCAATAGATGATTCCGGGAAAACGCTACTTCCGGGAAAGCTCATTCCCTTACCTAATGGAAAAATTCTGGTAACTGGCACTTATTCAACTAACTGCTCTGATTACTCTCGCGGCCTATACTTCACGCACCTGAGTAATGAGCCCGGATATTCGCCCATTCGATATGTGCCTTTTTCTGATCTGGAACACTTTTTCAATTACCTAAAACCCAGCCAGCAGGAACGTATGAAAAACCGAATTACTGAATGGCAGAAACAGGGCAAGGAACCTAAGAATAATTATCTGATTCAGATTCAGGATTTGACCCGAACCCCTGATGGTTACGTATTAGTGGCAGAAGCTTATTATACCCAATCTGTATCGACCATGACGACTCGTCCGAATAGTCGTAAAGGCGATAGTTACCACTTTACTCATACCATTTTGTGTGGTTTAGATCTGGACGGCAACTTGCGTTGGGATAACAGCTTAGCCCTGGACGATCAGACCAGTGGTATTCTTGAACAGCAGGTACAATTGCAGCCCGTAGGCAAAAATCTGATTCTGGCTTATCCTCACGATGATAAAGTCCGTTCGCTTATGATTGAAAAGAATAAAGTGATTGGAAAAGTGGTAGAATCACCCCTTTTGCCTGAAGAAGTAAAAAAGAACTTAACGGGCGATGACAGCCCAACCCTGGAAGAATGGTACGGCCCCTACTTTCTTACCTGGGGCATCCGACGAATTCCAAATCCGTACAACGAATCCTCAAAAACCGTTTTCTTTGTCTATAAGCTAGCTTATCAGCCTGATAATCAAGAATGAACCCGTATTTTTCAAAGACTGATATACTGATTTATGTATTCCCTAGAGCACTCACTTACCCATCTTCTGGTTTTACTTCCTCAGGCAAACCATTCGGATTAGCGGGCTTAGCTCCTATTTTTGCTGAATGAATACCCGTGAAGCCATACAAACTCTCCGTTCAGGAGAGATACTAATCTATCCAACCGATACCGTATGGGGTTTGGGTGGTGATGCCACCCGTCCTGAAGTAGTTAATAAAATTCGCCAGCTTCGTACTATTCCTGCTGATCAAGGCTTAGTGGTGTTAGTATGGGATGCCTCCGTATTGGATCGTTATGTAGTTCGCGTTCCTGAACTTGCCTATGATTTGATCGAATATGCGGAAGATCCGCTTACCATCATTTTCCCAAAGGGCAAAAACATTGCTGAAAATGTACTGGCTTCCGATGGCAGTATTGCCATTCGGGTGGTAAAAACATCGCCCATTCGGGAACTGGTTGAATCTTTTGGCCGTCCAATTGTTTCTACGCAAATAACCGAAGGAAGTGATATTCCGAGACTAGACCCTCCGACTACCTGGAAACCCAGTCAAAAACTTTCGCGAATGGTGCGGCTAGGGCTTGGAGGAGAATTTGAATTTATCAGAAAGTAAGTGAATACAGGTTTATCCTCTATTCCATACAAAATATGTAGGCTGCTTCAAGTAGCTTTATTCTATGATTACTTCGATTAAAACCCATCCTGTTTTTCAGTTGGTTGCGAAATCAGCCGCTGAGTTAGGCCTCCCCACGTATGTAATTGGGGGGTATGTACGGGATTTAATTTTGAAAAGACCTTCAAAAGACATTGATATTGTTTGTGTTGGTAGTGGAATTACACTTGCCCAGCAAGTAGCTCATAACGCCGGGACTGATCAGGTTTCACTAGCCGTTTACAAAAACTTTGGCACGGCTCAGGTAAAATATGATGGTTGGGAAATTGAGTTTGTCGGAGCCCGAAAAGAGTCCTATCGTTCGAATTCCAGAAAGCCCGTCGTGGAAGATGGAACCTTAATTGACGATCAGAATCGGCGGGATTTTACCATCAATGCGATGGCCATTTCCCTGAATCAGGCAGATTTCGGAACCTTGCTTGATCCATTTGAAGGCCAGGCAGATTTACAACGCAAGATTATCCGTACACCACTCGACCCCGATATTACCTTCTCAGACGATCCTTTGCGAATGCTGCGAGCCATTCGGTTTGCAACACAACTGAATTTTGATATTGATCCTGACACTTTTGATGGGCTTATTCGCACGGCTCCTCGCATTGAAATTATTTCTCAGGAACGTATAACAGATGAGCTCAATAAAATTATTCGTACGCCGGTGCCTTCCTATGGCTTCAAATTATTGGAACTGGCTGGACTGCTGAAAATAATATTCCCGGAATTTGTCGAACTCAAAGGGGTCGAGCAAATTGATGGCAAAGGGCATAAAGATAATTTCTATCATACCCTTCAGGTACTCGATAACGTTTGTCGCATGACCGACGACCTCTGGACGCGTTGGGCGGCCATTCTGCATGATATTGCCAAACCAGCCACGAAACGTTTTCATCCTAAAATTGGCTGGTCATTTCATGGGCACGAAGAGCTCGGAGCCCGCATGGTACCGAATATCTTCCGCAGATTTCGTTTGCCCCTAGGCGAAGAAATGCGAAAAGTACGGAAGCTCGTTCGGCTGCATTTACGCCCGATTGCTCTCGCCAAAGACGGTATTACCGATGCCGCGTTACGCCGCCTGATGGTAGAAGCAGGCGAAGACCTGGATGATCTGATGCGACTTTGCCGAGCCGATATTACATCGAAAGATGGCAACCGGGTGAAGCGTTACCTGGCCAACTTTGATAAGGTAGAAGAATTAATGAAGGAAGTGGAAGAGCAGGATCAGCTTCGAAATTTCCAACCTGTCATTACCGGAGAAATGATTATGGAATTGTTCAATCTTCCACCCTCTCGCGAAGTTGGTCAATTAAAAAATGCGGTTAGAGAAGCCATTTTGGAGAGTATTATTCTTAACCAGTGGGAGCCTGCCTATGCATTTTTACTGCAGGAAGGAAAAAAACTTGGGTTTACGCCTGTAAAGGAAATTAAACCTGCTTCATTAGAATAAAGAAAATATAATGGAAAAATACTATTTTCGTTTTTCCATTGAAGCTGAGCGAAATCTTCCCATTTGACATTTATCCTGCCTGGTTCGTTAAGGAATTCGCTCCGCAGCTTAATTATATGAACCCTAATTTACCAGGCCATTAACTGCTACATGTACAGCGGCCTTTTGACCTCTTTTTGCATGCTTCGATTGCTGCCATTGGTATGGTTTACACTATGGGTAGGAAGTATAATGGCTCAGCCAAGCCAAACTGATTCCCTGCGTAAAATCAATAATCTTGCTGCCGAATTAGGTAAACGTGGCCGTTATGATCGGGCCTGGCAACTTTTACACGCTATACAGGCTCCCAACGATACGATACGCTATAACCTGGCTTTAGTAGAACTGGCCTTAGGCAATTATGACAGATCCCTTCAGCTTTTACAAAAACCCGGCCCATTTTTAAATGCCGGCTTACAAAAGGGCCAGGCAAGTGTAGAAAAAGATAAATACGTAGAAGCTCTGGGGTATTACCGCACGACTCCGGCTACGCCCGAAAATTCGAATGTCTTGCTGTATAATCAGGCTTTAGCTTTATGGCATTCTGCTCCCGATAACCCTAATCTTTACCCACAGGTAGAATATTTACTGCAACAGGTTGCCAATCAGACAGGACAAACCAAAGCTCAGGTTGCTTTGGGTCAGTTAATGGCCATTCAGGGACGTTGGGACGAATCAAAAAAATGCTTTTTGCAAGCTCATCAAAACGGATCAGACCCTAACATTTTGTTACGGTTAGGTCATGCCCAGCTGGCCAACCAACAATTAGACGCTGCCATTGCTTCTTTCCAGGAATATTTGAAAAAAGGGGGTAAAGAAGGCTATCTGGCTCATTTAGGTCTGGCATACACCCATTACAGCCAGGGGAATTATTCACTGGCCGGACAATCTTTTCAGCGAGTTCTTAGAATCAGACCCAATTCTGTTGAGGCCACTGTCTGGATGGGCCATACTTTATTAAGTCAACATCATAATCAACAGGCTTTACTTCAATATAATAAAGCCCTTCAGCTCGATTCTACCAATAAACAAGGCCGGCTAGGCCGGGCAATGGCTTATTATCGCCTGGCTCAATATAAAAAGGCCTGGCGGGATTTTTCAGCTACTACTACTTTATTAGATCCTGGTGATAGCAAGCAGGTTGACTTTTTCATCTGTCGGGGATTTTGTTTACTGAAAACGAACCGGTTTCAGGCGGCCATTGCCGAATTTGAAATTGCCCGAAAAATCCAGCCTAAAAACCCGGCTCTATATGCAGGCCTGACTGAGGCCTACATAGGTATGAACGACCTGGTAAAAGCTCATCAGAACATAAATGAGGCACTGAAACTTGAGCCCAAGCACTCTGATTTATTGACCAACCGAGGAAATTTACAGCTACGAATTGAGCAGTTCGACGATGCGGCTGATGACTTCAAAGCAGCATTAAAGCTAAATAACCAAGATGTAAACGCTCATAATGGTCTGGCCATCACGGACCTTGAAAATGATCGTATTGAAGAAGCTCTGGTGCGGTATGACAGTTTGATGACACGAAATAGCCGTAACCCCATGCTTCTAAACAATCGAGGGATTACCAGATCCTACCGGGGCTTACAACTTGAACAGTTGCATCAGACACACGATTCCAAACAATATTATGCCCGCTCCATGGCCGACTTCCAACGTGCCATGCAGCTAGATACGGTCCGTGGTTTTTATAATAACAACGTGGGAAATGTGTATCGACTTATCAATGAGATTGATAAAGCCATTGATAGCTATCAGGCTTATTTTAGTAAGACAGCCATTGATAACCTCGGAGTTTTATACGCAGCAACGAATCAGGCAAAATTAGCTCACTTTTATGTTTCAGCAGCCATTCAACTAGATAGTTCCAGTGCCGCCTTTCTGTATAACCGGGCCCGTCTGTATCGCACCAAATTTCCAGATTCCCTTAGGTATCACCCAGAATATGCCCAGGCAGAACAGTTTATCTCAAAGTCGGCCATTGCATTAAAATATAGTCCCGATGGTTACATCACTATCTATCTCTTTGATTATGAATACAATAAATACGAATATGAAGGTAACCCTGTTTTCCCCATTCGCCCTGATGCTGGCATTCCCAAAGATTTCCAGTCGTATTTAGATTTTCAGTTCATACCTGAGCCCCCGAAGCCACAGGAAAAACCTCGGGAGCCTCAACCCTATACCTATGCCAAAGGAAAAGCCCTCAAACCCAAAAGGCCTGCCCGTAAGCGAGGGAGCACCGATTGCCCCATTTGACACTTTAGATCTGGGAATTTTGAGTCGAAGAATAAGGTCATGACCAGGTGTCATGCTGGTAAAAATAGTACTTCCCCCCAAAAAACCAGAAAATCCTGATTCTCGTGAAAGAGTATAAAATAACGCAACTCATCTGCCCAGTACTTAGGAACCTGAATGTTATAGATTAACCAAAGGCGTGATAAAACGGTATATAATTATGCAAGTTGAACTAGTACGCGTTGACGACGCTTTCCATTTTCAGGCTTCCGGTTCTTCGGAAGCCACTGTTTCTATTGATGCCGCAGAAGCCGTTGGAGGGCATAATACTGGTGTCCGTCCGATGGAATTACTTTTAATGGGTTTAGGCGGCTGCACTGCCATTGACGTAATCCTGATTTTAAAAAAACAGCGTTTACAAATTGATGATCTGCGAATTAGCGTTTCCGGAGAACGTGTTAAAATAGAAGGTACTGAAATGAGCCCCTTCCGAAAAATCAATGTGCATTTTAACTTTACGGGAAATATTCCAACTGAAAAGGCAGAACGGGCCATTCGGCTTTCCATGGAAAAATACTGTTCAGCAACAGCTCAGTTTGCTCCTACTGCTGAAATTACGCATACCCTGACCATCACTGCCTCGAAGGAAGGTTAACAAAGCTTGATAGTGTTTCGGGGCTTTGATAATGACCAGAAACATCAAACTATTCAGTAACTTGCTCACATGAAACAATATCAAGACCTCCTTCAGCATATTCTCGAAAAGGGTGCTCGCAAAACAGACCGCACCGGAACGGGTACTTTATCTGTTTTTGGGTATCAGATGCGTTTTGATCTGGCCGAAGGGTTTCCATTGCTAACTACCAAGAAAGTCCATACTAAATCAATCATTCATGAGTTACTCTGGTTCTTAAAGGGCGACACCAACATCAGGTATCTTAAAGATCATGGAGTAAGCATCTGGGATGAATGGGCTGACGAAAAGGGTGATTTAGGGCCGGTATACGGCAAACAATGGCGTAGCTGGGAAGCTCCCGACGGACGTGTTATTGACCAGATTACCCAAGCCCTTAACCTCATTCGTAAATCGCCCGATTCGCGGCGTATTCTGGTGTCTGCCTGGAATCCTGCCGAAATCGAGCAAATGGCCTTGCAACCCTGCCATGCCTTATTTCAGTTTTATGTTGCCGATAACAAGCTTTCCTGTCAGTTATATCAGCGAAGTGCCGATGTATTTTTAGGAGTACCTTTTAATATTGCCAGTTATGCATTATTGACGATGATGATTGCCCAGGTAACGGATCTGGAACCTGGTGATTTTATCTGGACCGGCGGTGATACACACTTATACCTGAATCACCTGGAACAGGTGGAATTACAGTTAAGCCGCGAGCCAAAGCCACTGCCTGTCATGAGGCTTAATCCTGAAGTCACAGATTTATTTGACTTCAAATACGAAGACTTTACCCTTGAAGATTATCACCCCTGGCCTGCAATTAAGGCTCCGGTTGCTGTGTAATACTTTATTAAAAAGGCTTTTCTTATTTCGTCAGTAAGTTGATGTAGTCAGATCATATCGAAAAATATCATCTATTTTTGCAAACACGACGACCGAAAAGGTTCGTCGTGTTTTAATTATGTCTGATATCATTATCCGTCAGGGAACTCTTAAAGAAGTTATCGCTCTCTATCCTTCTATCCCTGAACTCATTAATCCTTACAGGCAGGAAGATTACGAAAAACGTTTTCGCTCTACTAATGCGTACCTGATTCTGATTGCCTATGAGCAATCCGTGCCAGTTGGTTTTAAAATTGGTTACGAACGCGATTCTGACGGTAGTTTTTATTCCTGGATGGGTGGTGTTTCTCTAAGTCACCGTCAGCATGGTATTGCCAGACTATTATTGCTCGAAATGGAAAACTGGTGCCGTGAAAAGAGTTACCACTCATTACGATTCAAAACCCGGAATAGCCACACGGCTATGTTACGTTTTGCCTTAGCAAATGGGTTCCAGATCAGCGGCTTTGAACCAGCCGAGCAGCTTGGTCAAAACCGAATATGGCTGCAAAAGTCCTTATAGCTTCATTTCTTCTCATAACCACACTTTTACTGAAATAATATTAATGCCATTATTAATTGGTGGCCCGTTGCTGGGGAAATGTCATTGGCTCCGTAACGTTTCTCTATGCCGTTGGTCTCTTGTTAACAATCTCTTCTATCTGGATTACGTATAGTGTAGCAATGTTAGCCTCATCAATTGT
>JASGGE010000057.1:0-22455 GCA_047605205.1 Siphonobacter sp. | reverse complement strand
CGGGTTGAGCAACGTACTGACTACGAAAAACTCATCCTTGAAGTAATGACAGATGGTTCTATTCACCCGGAAGATGCCTTAAAAGGAGCTGCTTATATTTTAATTCAGCACTTCATGCTCTTTAGTGATCAGACCATGACGTTTGAAACGGTTAAGCCTGAAGAGGAAAATGTAGTAGATGAGGAATTCCTGCATATGCGGAAATTGCTCAAAACACCTCTTCAAGATCTGGATCTTTCGGTACGTGCCTACAACTGCCTGAAATCAGCAGATGTACGTTCCTTAGGTGATCTGGTGAAACTTGAAATTTCTGACATGATGAAGTTCCGTAACTTTGGTAAGAAATCTCTTACTGAGTTAGAGCAACTTGTTGCTGATAAAGGTCTTCACTTCGGAATGGAAGTAGGTAAGTATCGCTTAGAAGAAGAATAAATAGTACTTTTGGGAGTGTTTAGCCATATGGCTGAACACTCCCTTTTTTAACATCGAAGCCGCAGCCTTCGATTGTTTTTTATCAAACCATATTCGTAATAGGTGGGGCAGCGGATTGCTGCGAACCAATGCCCTGACCGCAACTTACGATTCCTATGAGACACGGGAAAAAATTTAACCACCTTGGCCGTCAGGCACAGCACCGTAATTCATTATTAGCTAACCTTACTATTTCGTTGATTTTGCACAAACGCATTGAGACGACCTTAGCAAAAGCAAAAGAATTACGTAAATACGCCGAACCTCTTTTAAACAGAGGTAAAGAAGATACGACCCATAACCGTCGTACGGTATTTAGCTATCTGCAAAGCAAAGAAGCGGTTAAAGAATTATTCAGTACTGTAGCTGAAAAAATTTCAGATCGCCCAGGCGGGTACACGCGTATTATCAAGCTTGGCAATCGCTTAGGCGATAACGCTGAAGTTGCTTTAATTGAATTAGTAGACTTCAATGAACTCTACAACGCGAAAGAAGCAGAAGTTAAGAAAACGACTCGTCGTAGCCGCCGTGGTGGTAAAAAAGAAACCGATAACATTCCTGCTGCAGAAGTAGTAGAAACCGTTCCGGTAGCTGCTGAAGCTATAGAAGAAACTCCTGCAAGTGAAGAAACAACTGAAACTTCAGAAGAGAAAAAAGACGAAGAATAGTCGTTTTATGCTTTAGTTATGAAATGAGCTGGTTATTGAAACCAGCTCATTTTGTTTTATAGCTTGCCTATTAGGCTGCTGTAGCCACGTTTAAGAGCTTCAATGTATGGATTTTCCTGAACTGGTAAAAAAGACGTTCTATCAGACGCAAATCTTCGGTAATGATTTCTGCTGAACCCAATTTTTTCGGCGGCATCAGCCAGGCCCCCCAGGGTTGTACCACTACTGGCCAAATGGGAAAGTTCTCTTAGATACGTAATATCATAAGATTTACCATAATATTTACTGATCATTCGAAGGCAAGTTGGCCCGCAGTCCTTTTGATCATACTGACGATAGAATGGAAATTTTCTGCTCACTTTGCTTCTACTGATTTTTTCAACTCTTCCAGTGTTCCAAAAACTTTCTGGTTGTATAAGGGCCAGGAGGTGAAGATTTTGTCAACCACCAGATTGTGCTTCATTATTAAATCGTAGACAGCTTTCCCCCGGTTGCCTGCTGAATAAATGCGTCCATCTGTTCGAAAAAACAGCAGATCGCCAGTCCAGAGAAGTTTTTCCTGTGGGAAATAGTAGACTAAATGCTCATTTGTATGCCCGTTTTCTTTACCAATTTCATAAGCCGTTACACCGAATGTGTCAAACGTTTTCTTGCCATTAAGTGGGACAAAATCCAGCTGTATCTGGCTTTTTACCGGTGAAGGATAACCCGCCCAGGAATGACTGGCGTGAAGGAGTTTATTAAAATAGGACTGATTGCCAGGTGTAGTTACCAGTGTTATCGGGAAAGTGTTATAAGTATAAATACCCCCGGCATGGTCGGGATGATGGTGGGTGACAAACAGATAACCAAGCGTTTTGTCAGGATAATGTGTTCGGATTTCTTCCAGAATTTGCTGATTTAAATCTATGCCGGCTGGCGTTTCAAACAATGCCAATTGACTGCCCGAATGAGCTACTAATACTTTATTGTTTTGAGATTGAATTTTGATTAAATCCAGTGTTGGCGTAAGGGTTTCCCATACTAGTGTTTCTCTTTTATCAATTCGTTCAGATAGTTTTTGATTAAAATTATCGGGCAGTTTTTTCAGAGATATTACATCTGTTTTTATCCCATTTTGTACGGACTCGTAAGTAAGTTCCCGTTCTTTAATTCCATATTCCCAGTCAACTCTATGCGTAGGATAACCGTCTTTATTGTAAGCACTATATTCTGTGATATGATAAGTATTTCCATATACGTTATCATAAAATGGCTGACTTACTTTGGTTAACTGGTGGGTTCTGGAATTGATGTAAAGAATAACAACATCATTGCCCTTATAGCTGAAAGAAATCAGATCATTTTTACCCTCTTTACGGAGCCATTGTAATGCTTTTTGATTTTTCAGGGCAAACCGTAACAAGTGTTCAGGCCACACTTTGGATACCTGAAAAATAAACTCATCACAAACAGATTTCCCGGAAAATTTATATTTACTTTCATAGTATTTTTTTTCACACAGAGTATCCTGTTTGCTTACAGCTTCGTGAGTAAAAAAAGTTCCATTATTTTGAATCTGACTGTACAAATAAGTTACCTGCTCTTCAGGAAAAAAACCATAGGTGTCTTCCAGGGGAATTTCTACTGTTTTCTCAGGGATATTATAATGCCCTAAATTATAGATGGTGCCTTTAGCTTTAATCAGACAGGAGGACGAAGGAGTATGAATTGTCTCTTTAATTAAGCGAATGGCTTTTTCATTGTTGTTTTGTGCACTGCAAGTAAAAACATCAATCAGTAAAAATAATAATACACTACGATCAAAGTGAGAGAGTGGATACTTTAGAATTTGCCAAAAGAAACAGATCATGTTGGTATGTATAAGGTTGATTGGAATAGTTTAATTCAGCAATTTGTTTTGCATATTTATCAACTATGTATGAATATCCCCACTGAAACTGATGGTGATAGTCCATGCCTTGATCGGTTAGTATGTCCGAATTATTCATGTTGATCAGGTCAATCTGAAATTTACGTATATAAAACCCTAAACGACCCAATGCTTCGAGTTTATCGAGTTGGTGAGTATTGGAGTTTAGCAAAGTATCGAGAGAATATAAAATAGTACTATAAGTGAATAGACCATGAAAAGCTCCATATACATTGCGAGTATCATGCTGTTTTCCTGTAAAGGTACTTAAAGGATAATCTTTGGAGACTTTCAGAAAATCACTGGTTTGTAGAGTCAGAACATTAAAGATTATATGACCACACTGATGAGCAATATCATCAATAAAAAAGACAGGGTTTGTAATTTCCCCTCTGTATTAAAATAAGCAGTTCCGTGATGCATGATTCCTGCAAAAGAATTGTAATTCGAGCTACTGAACATCACAATCTCTTTTGTGACGTATTTTAGTAATTTCCAAAAATCAGGCAAATAACTTCGCAGAAAGTTTGTGGCAATCAACAACGTCATTTTGTTAGATTTAGAAGTTGTTTCGGGGGATTGGTGAAATACCAATCCTTCAGCTTTGTCCAATAGATCTGTTAGGTGCGTACACAAACGTATTTGAGTATCTGGTATAAATTCGTTTGGACAAAACTCCGAGTGAATAGTGTCTATGTTGATATATCTTTCGCTGTTGGCATTGACCGAAAGATATCCTTTATTGGGAAGGTTGATTTTCCCAAACTGATCAGATACTGCCTTAAAGGTTATGCAACGGGAGGCTTCATTTCCATAACCAATTAGTGATTGTTGTAGTGAAATTTTCTCTTTTGAATCAAAAAGAAAATGACAAAATGCTGATGGTTCCAGAAAAGTCGCATCATCGTTGTAGTTCAGTAAATCGAAAAACGATTTATCTTCTTCGTAAACGGCAGACCTTATAGTATCAGAAAGCACTGCTTGATTGCTTTCAATAATGCTTTCTGAAAGTTGAAAATTAAGAATTTTCATTGTTTTATATTAACCCGATGGATACCGAGATTATAAAAAATATGAGTCGTATTAGTATTCTCAGCCGTTGTTGGTTACACTTCGTTAAGCCCCACCAACGACTAAAATAATATTAAATTTCATTTTAAAACGTAGTGAGTTGATACTAAAATCATCATTAAAAAATTATTAATAATGTGCAGAACTATTTAAAAATAGATTCCATATTTTATTCTGACATAGCTGAGAATAACTCCTATTGACGTTTGAGGTAAAGTGATAATTAATGCAGTAAAAACATTTATACTGGATATTTTGTAATTATTTATATGGAGTATGCCAAATATAAAAGAGTAAATCGTAACTAATACGATTGTGTTTTTTTTATAAAAAAATGAATTTTACTAAAATTTATAACATTTAAAATTGAACCCATATTTAAGTTAAGTAATAAAACTGAAAATATAAATATGAAAAAAGATAAAATACTATATATATTTAAACCGAACCATTTTACTATTATAATGTCTATAATTAATGTAGTAGATAATAAAATTTTTTTATACTAAAAACTAGTGGTAGTCTAAATGAAATTTCTTCTAAAACAGGTCCTAATAAAACTGTAATAATGATGAAAATAAATTTGCTTTCTTGATAACTTGCAGGAATATGAATACTTAATGAAAGATTTTTGCCAATATGTGCTAATATATTATTTGCAAATAGATGACAGCTAATGCCAGTCACAAATAATAAGATAATAAATTTAATGATTATATAAATACGATTTAACATGATTATTTATCTATTGTACAGATTATTAATAATATTATAATTGTTTCCGCCGTTGTTGGTGTTTAGCGAAGCGTCACCAACAACCTATTGAATAGTCTTATACAATCAGACTAGAAACGGGCAGAGTTTTCCGAAAAAGTATTCTTTTCCAATGTGCAGTTTTACGAATTAAATCAGGACTGCTTTGGTTTCATTACTCATCATGCTACATAATCAAGTTGACTTCACTAAACACTAACGAAAATCTAGCTTGCATTTTTGTGCTTATTTGATGGCTTCTTACGAAAGTAGGCATAGAATATTGACGCTGGGACTAATGTTACGAATGTTTGAATCAACAATACGAATGTAGGAGTACCATTCAAAAGTAGCCACACAATTACACATGTGCAGACAATAACAAATAAAGCGAGTAATGCTCCGATTGTATTTTTCATGATCTAAATTAATTGTATTTATTCAGTTCATTATGAATAAAATCATTAAAATTACTATTTTTTATATTTAATAATTCTTGTATTATGCTCCATAACAATTCATCGCTATCTCCTTTTAAAGCCAATAGTTTTTTTATTCCATTGAAACCTAGTTTTGTGTCGATAGTCTTGCACAATAAACCACCTATAGTGTATTGAAAATTTGTCTCGTCATCAATACGCTCTAATTTAGATAAGTTTGAAAAGTCTACGGGATTGTTTTTAACATATAAAGCAACCTTATGCAAATGATATTCTAAAGTATTGCCCAAGCTACCGCCATAATAAGTAGCTATACCTTCATTTATGCAATTATTTACATTGCTCCCATATAATTTATATACATAAAGATGTACTAACTCATGTAAATACCATTCACTATCATTGCCCGCGTAAATAATGTTATTTAGTGGCTCTGCTAAACCACTAATTTGATTAGGATAGCCCATTGAATTTGCAAAATCAAAGCCTTTTATTTTTTGAATTTCTTTATTTTTTTTACATAAAAAATATTTTACATTTATTGTGTTTGTTTGAAATATATGTGCTAATTTATTATTTTCAATGTTAAATTTACTGCAAAGCAAAGTATCTAAAACATGGTCTTTGTGATAGTAATATGTTATTTCTTTGCTGTTATATTGTTTGTATAAACTTTTTAAAATTCGATCTTCCATTGATTTTAAACGCCATTCGTTATTTTCCTTTATTGCCTCAATATTTAAAATTGCAGATACCCTATTGAATCCGTTATCTTTTTCTCCGCTTGCAAATAAAGTTTTTATGATGTAAGAACTATCCACCTTCTCAACAGATAATACAGTGGGTTTGTAATAATTTTTTATATTAAATAGTGTTGAGTGGTTTATATCTTTATAAAAAAGATCAGGATATTTTTTGTTTTTATATTCTATGCTAGACCAATATGGATTATATTCATATAGAGAATCTTTTGTTTGAAGATATTTTTCCCAGGTAGATAATACCATTTTTACTTCAGGATCATTGTTGTTAATAACTGAAGAAGGATTTATAAAAATGATTTGTTTTTCTGCGTTTTTATATGATTGAGAACAAGCAGAAAAAAATGAGCAAACGAATAATATATTTAATAAAAATCTCATATTGGTAAATATTGATACTTAAAAGACTGCATGTAACAGTCTTTTAAGTAGTATTTGCTATTTCAAACAGAAAGCCCTCCTGATGATACTTTTGTGCCATCTGCAGGGCAAACATTCGCATTAGGTTTTGGATTTTCAATATGGCAACTGTTTGTATCGCCTCCTTTAATGGCTTCGAGATTAAATAGTTTTGCTCCGGCCTTTAATTCTTCTAATGATAATCTTTTCATGAAATTAAGTATTAATAGTTCTATAGTTTCCGATACTACTTCGTGTAATACTTTGAACTGATGGATCAAAAAAAGGTATAAAACGCAATAAAGCTAATTAGTTGAGTAATAATAATTATAAGATTTTTGTTAAAAATTATTAAGTTTACATTAGGAATATTCAGCTGTTGTTGCTTACGCTTCGTTAAGCACCATCAACGACGGTAATTTCATGATTGTATAATTAAAGAAACTAACGAAGACGGAGAATAGTCGGTATTGTATTAATCATTATATGTAATAAAATAGAATAATATATAGAATATTTTATTCTGGAATAACTTAATATGATGCCATATGATAATTGTGGTAGTGTTAATAAAGGAATTAAAAATAGTTGATTTATGGGAATATAAAAATTGAATGCATGTGCGAGTGCGAATAGAATAGATGATGCATACATAATTATTTTAGAGTTATTGGCCCACATTGTATTTATTTTTAAATCAAAAGCCTTACAATATTTTAGATTAAGAAAAAAAGATATAGAGATTATTGCTGCAATAATTAATTTTATTGTTGTGTAATTGTTTAGTTCATAATGGCCTGATTTTGATATGTCACTTGAAATAAAATAACTAAAAAAAAAGACAGATAGTGATAAATTTAATTTAGAATATACTAACGGTAAACGAAAACATAATTCTTCAGTAATAGGAGCTATAATGCATACTATTAATATTTTATTGAATTCTAATACTTGTAAATCAGACAGGTTACTGTTAGGGAGTGGTATATTAAATGTGTTTAATACTAGATAAATAATTAATATTAATACTAATGATACGAATGCAATTATAATATATAAATAGAATATTATTCCAATTGTGTTTTCGATATTTATTTGTTTTGTATTTCCTGTTTTTATGTATATAAATATTTCATTAATGTAAAATGTTATTTTTTTAAAAAAAGTTATCATATAAATAAAAATTTGCGTGTAAATAACTTTAACTTCGCAGGAATATTCCTGCGAAGTTAAAGTTATTTATTGTTGTTTAGGAGTCGTTAAGCCTCGTATAAGTCCATCTACAATAACATCTATATAATGGCAAAGATCCAAATCACCTCCTTTAATAGATTCAAGATCTTTTGTACTTTTCTCAGCTAAGCTAGCTTGATTTTTTAATTCTTCTAATGATAATCTTTTCATGAAATTAAGTATTAATGTTCTACAGTTTCCGATACTACTTCGTGTAATACTTTGAACTGATGGATCAAAAGAAGGTATAAAACGCAATAAAGGTAATTAGTTGAGTAATGATAATTAAAAGATTTTTGTTAAAAATTATTAAGTATTTATTAGGAATATTAATTTGTGGCATTTTGAGTATGAGGATATTTAATTCGTCTTGTGGATAAATAATGCTTAAGTAGATATGTAAGTTATTGATAATCAATAGGTAAACTCTGTTTATGGGCATGCTCTATTATCGGATTATTTATCAGGAGTAACCTGCACAATAGTTTCTTGTGTTTTATACTTACTATTCGGTTTTTTCTAATTTAGGTATTTTAAGTATTATTGCAAGATATAAACTAATAGTGTCTGACTGAATGTAAGTATATGGACAAGGACAGTATGTTAATTAAGGCTCGCCGGCAGCTTCGGCTTTCGCAGCAGGAAGTGGCAGAAAAGCTAGGCGTTTCTCAAAGTACGTATAGTGGTTGGGAGGTTGGGAAAGGCACACCTTTATTCGAGCAACAACTTAAATTGGCTGAAATACTAAGGATTCCTCTCAAATCTCTAATTGGTGAAGAGATGTGGATACAGAATCTGGTTAAAGATTATTAAAGCAACTTAAAAACCACGTTATTCAACGTGGTTTTTAATAGAGAAATAAGTAGATTACTTTGTAACAACCGCATTTTTGCGGAAATCAAGAGGGGGTTTCTGATCAAAACCAATGATGGGCTTATACTGAAATTCGGCCCCTCTACGCTTTATTAATTCTTCTTTTGCCTGTTTGATTACGGCTGGGTTCTTGAAAAGTTCCATACCAGATAATCCGATGGTTTTGGCGGCATTGGTCATTCCTTTGAAGCCAATACTCATGCCATCGGCAGCAACAGCCTGCCAGGTATGGGCAGCGGTACCAGGTACCCAGGTGGCGGTTGATAAACCCGCTGTGGGCACTAACCAGCTTACGTCACCTACGTCACTGGAAGCTGGAAAATAACCCATTTTGAGGGGTTGTACCTCGGCTGCCTCACTTAAAGGAGGAACCTTCTCATCAAATGATTCACGTAACTTATTGGCAAATTGGGTTTCTTCGGGCGTATAGATAACACCGCCTACTTTACGCAAGCTGGCATCCATCACTTTGGCAAGGGTTTCGTTGGGGAGGATGTTATAAAGTCCAGACTGAATCTCAAATTCCACTTTGGTGCCGGTTCCCTGGGCGGCACCTTTGGCGGCTTCTACCACCCGATTCCATATTTTTTCAGTTTCTTCGACATCCGGGTGGCGGATGACGTACTCTACTTCTGCAAAATCAGGAACCACATTAGCGGCTAATCCACCTTTTGTAATGACGTAGTGAATACGAGATTTTTCGGGAATGTGTTCACGCATGAGGTTAACCATGTAATTCATAGCTTCAACGCCATCGAGAGCGGAGCGGCCTCGGTCAGGAGCAGCGGCGGCGTGGGCAGTTTTTCCGTAAAAACGGAATAGGCCTGATTTTACGGCTAAACAGGTGCTGGCAGAAGCATTGTTATTAGTGCCTGGGTGCCAATGCAAAACGGCGTCTACGTCGTCAAATAAACCACTACGAGCCATAAATACTTTTCCGCCGCCACCTTCTTCGGCAGGAGTTCCGTATAATCGAATGGTGCCCGCCTGCTTAGTTTGTAGCATCCAGTCTTTGATGGCGATAGCCGCAGCCATAGAGGCAGTGCCGAATAGGTTATGACCGCAGCCATGCCCTGAGCCGCCGTTAATAATGGGCTTCTTTACGGGGACACTATCCTGAGAAAGACCAGGGAGGGCATCAAATTCTGCAAGAATACCAATAACGGGTTTACCACTACCATACGAGGCAACGAAAGCAGTGGGAATATCGGCTACACCAGACTTTACCTGAAACCCGGCTTTTTTTAATGTTTCCTGAAGCAAAGCAGAGCTTTTTGATTCTAAATAACCTAGTTCTGCAAATCCCCAGATTTGCCGGGCAACCTGACAATAATCGACATACTTCTTATCAATTTGATTAATGATGAGTTGTTTGTCTTTCTCGTCCTGAGCCTGGCTTGTTAAGCTACAGGCGAGTAGCAGCAAGGCATAGGCGTATTTTTTCATAATCAAGAATGTTTTGGTTAATACAGGGAAGATACTATTTTATTTACGGTAATCTAAGGCGGGTTTACGGTTACCTAATAAAGCTTCGTAATGGAAATTCTTGCCCCGGGCCTCTTCCCATTCCTGGTGAGCTTTTTTAATCAGAGCAGGGTCATTATAGAGATCAATGGCGGTTAGAGCAATGGTCTTGGCAGCTACCATCATTCCTTTTACGCCAATGCTGGTACCACCTGCCGCAACAGCCTGCCAGCTATGGGCGGCTGTGCCAGGCACCCAGGTGGCAGCGGTTAACCCAACCGTTGGAACTACCCAACTTACGTCACCTACGTCTGTTGAAGCGGAGCCTAATAAACTGGCGGCAGAGAAAGGAGCGATCTGGTTTGAGCCAGGCCGGGTTATTGAGCCAAAGGAAGCACCAAATGTTTCAGAAATTTTGTCAGCAAATTTCTTCTCTTCATCGGTATAGGTAAATCCGCCAACGGTCTGAAGATTTTTGTGCATGACACTTGCTAAGGTCTCTACTGATAGCAGGTTATACACGCCTCCGATAACTTCTAGCTCCATGCGGGTTTCAGTTCCTAAGGCAGCTCCTTCAGCGGCCTTGGTAATACGTTTCCAGACATTTTGCAGTACAGTACGGTCTTTATGGCGGGCATAGTAATATACTTCTGCAAAATCAGGCACTACATTAGGAGCTTCTCCGCCTTTCGTAATGATGTAATGAACCCGCGTATCGGAGGGAATATGCTCCCGCATCATGTTCACCATATCGTTCATTGCTTCAACGCCATCGAGAGCGGAGCGACCTCGGTCAGGAGCCGCAGCTGCGTGAGCCGAAACGCCATAAAAGCGAAATTTCCCGGAAATATTTGCCAGAGAGGAAGAAGGGTTTGCCGCATTTTCATCACCAGGGTGCCAGTGTAAGACTACATCAGTATTATCAAAAATACCGTCACGAACCATATACACCTTACCGGAGCCACCTTCTTCGGCAGGTGTACCGATTAATTGAATAGTGCCCGATTTACCGGACTGTTTAAGCCAGTCTTTAACAGCAATAGCCGCAGCGGTAGAACCTGTACCAAATAAATGATGACCACAAGCATGGCCTGCTCGTTGGCCTTCAATAGGGCTACGTTCCGGGACAGCCTGTTGAGCTAAGCCAGGAAGAGCATCATATTCAGCCAAAATACTAATAACGGGTTTGCCACTGCCATAAGTAGCAATAAAAGCAGTAGGAATACCCGCTACACCGGCTTTAATACTAAACCCCTCTTTCTTTAGCTCATCCTGTAGCAAAGTAGAGCTTTTGGTTTCCTGGTAACCCACTTCTGCATAATCCCAGATTTTCTTGGAAATGGTTCCATAATAGGAGGATTTTTTTTCAAGAGCATTAAGAACTTCTGTAGAAGACTGGGCATAAAGAGTACAGGAAACAATCAGGGATAATCCAGTCAGGATGACTTTTTTCATAAGGCAATGAAATCAGTTTTGATTCAGTAGTACTAAAATAATAAAGGTCATGAAGTATAAGGATACATACACTTCACGACCTTTAAATTACGAATAAATGCGATTAATTCTTCGGATTTGTCGTCGTTGCACTACCTTCTGCGGCTGGATTATAGGTAAGTTCCTGGGCGGGCACATCCCAGTAATCCAGAAAATTATAGTCAATCGTAGCACTGGTGCTCACAACGCCTGTGGTGCTAAGAGCAACGGCATTAGTACGGCCACCACCATCAGCAACGGCATCAATTACACCCCAGCGTCTTGCATCATAGAAAGATAAGGCACGGAATAAAAGGCCAATACGGCGTTCACGGCGGAGCTCTTCTTTCGCTTCAGTTAGTGACAGGCCTGTTCCGGCTACAGCATCTATGCCTGCTCCCTGAGAAGTACGTACGGCATCAATCAGGGCAAGGCCTTCTTCAATAGAGCCTGTGTAGATGAGTGCTTCTGCCTGCATCAGTGCATTTTCTTCGTAAGAGCCTGCCAGGAAAAGTTCATAACCACCTGCGTTGGTATTGCTATACTCAATCACAGTGGCATCACCTGTTACAGAACCTCTGTTTACCAGCTGATAGCGGGTATAGAAGGAGTTACCACGTGAAACCTCCCCGATATAAGCTGATGAACGCTGAGTAAAATTATTGGAGAAACGGTTATCTCCCGTTTTGAAATCCTGGATCAGGCGTTCTGAAATCTTATAGGTGTTGGAAGCACCGGTGGTTTTTGCTGATACCGTTCCGGTAGTGGGAGACAGAAAATCTCCATTTGTATTCGAACGTCCTGTAAATACATAATCTGAAGATTTGATGCCATCCTGGGTAAGCGTCAGTATTTGTGCCCACTGAGCAGCGGTCATTGCTGAAGCCTTTGTATTCACCAGAATATTGCGGGCTTTCATAGTGTTAATATTGCGTTTCCACATTTCAGGAGTGAGGAGCCCACCATGACCCGTTAAGTTAAAGCTTGGGATCAGACCTGTAAGAACGGTATTGTAGTCAGACGTTGTAGTGATCGCATTAAGAGCAGTGATGGCTTTGTCGAAATTTTCAGTAGCAGCCGCAATCATGGCTTCTTTGGTAACGTAGTTCCCATTTGTGCCGTTTAATACGGCTCCGTTAGCCAAGTCATTGATTATGCCGGCATAATAGATGGAACCGATTCGGGAGTATGCATACCCTTTCCACCAGTAAGCCCAGGCTTTAATGGTATTCTTTTTAGTATCTGAGTCTCCAGTATAAGTGATGTTGTCTACATTTTCTAAAAGGGTATTACATACATTATTCAGGTTGTACATATAAGCCCATTCGTAATAAGTAGAGTTATCCCCAGCAGCAGAAATCAGGTTAGCAGTAGTACGAATGAATGTAATTTGCTCATTAGGTGAACTGGGATTAAGCATCACAGTGCCATCATCAAGAGTAACCGAATTAGGGCAACCAATCTGGTTGATGTATACGTTGGCAATATCAGTCCCAATAACATCACCCATCAGTTCATGAAAACCAATTGCTCCTGACCAGAAATAACCGGGTACACCGTCGTAATATTTCAGGTCTTTAAAGCCAGTTATGTAAATGCCCTGACCAAATGACATAATTCCTGATTCGGTAGTTACAGCACCTGAAGAGGGTTGGTTGGGGTTTTCTACGTCCAGTTGATCTTTACACGCCGACAGACCCAACAGCAGTAAGAAGGAAAATATCTTTAACTTATTCATTATCTTGAGTTTTGCCAGTTTTAATTAGAAACCAATGTTTAATGATACCTGATAAGATTTCAGGTTAGGAAGTGTACTGTGATCGGTACCACGATCCCAGGCAGAGTTAGATGAGCCTGAGCTGATTTCTGGATCAAAGCCAGTGTATTTCGTAGCAGTCCACAGGTTTCTTCCCGAAAGAACCAGTTGCAATCTTTTGAAAACGGGCAAAGAGAAAATTTTAGATAAATCGGCACCAATGGAGACGTTTCTTAAACGTACAAAAGAAGCATCTTCATAGTAGTAATCTTTGGTACCGTTAGCTGAACGTTGGGCATAAACACCTCTGTAGAAGGCAGTCCAGGCTCCTGATTCTCCATCAATGCTAAGTGGCACGGCGTAGTCACTATGGATACCATCGCGGTACATCCATTCTTTCGTCTGATTGTACAGGTGGTTACCCTGTAACCAGTCGAGCTGGAACGAGAATGTCAGAAAACCTTTATAAGTGAAATCGTTAATAAAAGATACGTTGAATTTAGGGTTCGGATCCCCGAAGCTATAACGGTTAGCTGAAACAAAAGGTTGTTTGGTAGATTTACTTACTACATATCCGTTACTGGCAACAGTATAGCCATCACGTTCAGATTCACTGATGTAATAGTTACCATCCGGATCTTTTGCATCAAGGCTATGAACCATTTTATAACCATATAATTGCCCGATTTTATCACCTGCTTTTAACACATAGTTTGTACTACCCGCAGAAGAAGTAACGACTACCGTTTGATTACCACTGATACTGGCAATTTCTGAAGTTTGTCTACCAAAGTTAATGGTGGTATTCCATTTGAAATGAGTACCACTATATACTTTAGAATTCAATGAGAACTGAATACCGTGAGAAGCTAATGAAAAGGCATTGTCTACCAGTGTACCGAGGCCAATAGAAGGAGCAACATCCACTTTATAGATGGCGTCTTCGGTCTTGCGTTTCCAGTAAGTACCTGCAAAGGTGATGTCATTCAGCCATGGGCTGTTTTTAGCTACTGTGAATAAAAGGTCTGTACCGATTTCAAATTCTTTGGATACTTCTACACCTAACGCAGGGTTACTTTGTCCGTTACCATAGTAGAAAGCTGTACCGCTACCCACTGTAGTTGGGGTAATGGTTACGTAACGGTCAAATGGATTTGGCTGAATACCGGCTTCACCATAAGCGGCACGGATTTTTACTTCAGGCAGAAAGGAATTTACGGCTGTTGACTGCCAGAAATCTAGTGCAGACAGACGGAAGTAGGCATCTCCACGAGGGAATGTAAATGGTTTTGAGCCTTGACCGAAAGCAGAAGAGTAATCACTACGGAACCCGCCGGATACCCCTACAAAATCGCCATATTCAAAACGCTGGTTGATCAGATATCCATAGGTTACAAAAGGCTCTGTGTAGTCACGATATACCCGCCACGAACTGGCATTTGCAGAAGTAAATGGCTCATAATCGGCTGGTAACCCTATTGATGCACTGGTATATTCTTTCAGTACGTTTTTACGCCAGTCGAAAGATACCTGAGTAATTGATTTTAAAGGAAGGTTAAGGCCAAAATCATTTTTGAAGTCGAGTACTACGGTAGCAGAGGCCAAAAAGTTCTGGAAAACTTTACTGTTTGCATATTTGGTAATATCCCCTGTGCTGGTTGTGTTATAATTAGAAATATAACGATAGGTTCCTTGGCTTGCCCAATAAGCAATGTTATCGTTGTTGGCCTGGTTAGCATAGGTTAGGACGCGGTCACGAGTCTGGTAGTTCAGACCATATTTGGCATCCAATTCAACAAACCTCGGAAACTTGTAATTCGCATTAAAGTTTTGAATAACGTCTACTGTATTATCGTTGTTGTCTGTATAATACTGACGGTATAAAGGATTGGAAGCGTTGATACCGATCGTTTGGTTCATGTAATAAGGAATGTCACCACTTGTTGTCTTTAGCGAAAAGTCAGCAAATGGATAGGCATTTAGCATTGAGTAAACGATGGTACGGTCAGATGTTTTAAGTGTACTTTTGGTATAGGCCAACTGAGTAATTGAACGTATGGAGAATCCTTTAAATAGTTTAGTGCCAAGGTTCAATGTGAGGTTGTTTCTTGAGTAATCACCATTGTTGATAATGTTACTTCCCTGATAGTTATTAGAAGCCCCAATAGCAAAATCTGACTTGTCACTTCCTCCTGAAATAACTACACTATTGTTAACAGTAGTAGCTGGTTTGAAGAAAAACTTGAAATGGTCAATATATTTCAGGTTAGCGTCGTATGCTTTGCTGTTAGTAGCAGTAGGATCCGTAGAATTATACTGAACGTTTTCAGAGTAATACCCATAGTCAGATACGTAGGTAATAGGATTACCGGTTGAACCGATAACATTATTATTGGCGTCAGTAGTAAAAGCGTGATATTTAGCCTTACTTACTCCGCCTACATTCAGGTATTCATTGGTTGACACACTTGAGGAGATATCCACATTAATACGGCCGCTTTTCCCTTTTTTGGTGAACAACTAATAACCCCGTTGGCTCCCTGAGCACCGTAAATGGTCGCAGCAGCGGCACCCTGAACAACTTCAACCCGTTCAATAGAATTTAAGTCGATAGTCTGGAAACTGGAAGCACCTGCCTGAACCCCGTCAATCATAATCATGGGAGAAGTACCCCGGTTCAGGGTGTTAATCCCACGAAGGAGAATGTTTACATCAGCTCCGGGAGTACCACTTTTGCTGGAGATCTGAGCACCGGCAATTTTACCTACCAGAGCCTGATCAATGGAAGCAGTGGGAGCCTGAGGCAGGTCACTTGCTGTAATTGATTCCACGGCGATACCAATCTTACGCTTGTCTGTAGCGACCCCAACCCCGGTTACTACTACTTCGGTGAGTTGTTTGGCATCCACTTTTAATTGTACATCAATAACCGAGGTGTTACCTACGGGAATTTCTACTGTCTGGAAACCGACAAAAGAAAAAACAAGAGTACTTCCGGAAGAGGGTACTGTGATGGAGTAAGAACCTTTGGCATCGGTAACGGTTCCGATAGAAGTGCCTTTTACTTGAACGGTAACACCAGGCAGGGCGGTACCGTCTTCATTGCTACTTACCTTACCCGTTAGTTTTCGGTCCTGAGCATGTAGCAAGCCAAATGAACATAGGCATAGAAATACTGTTAAAAGTATTCTCATAGGGATTTTTTGATTAGTTAAATTTTGGAGAAGGTTAAATTTATAAAAATTTAATTTTTATTTCTTCTTTTTTAAAGAATATTATTCTATAATTTATAGAAAAATCAGGTTTTGTTATATATTGTATAGGAGGGTGTTTTTTATTAAAAGGCATTTTAAAGAATCCTGAATAGTTTATACGTTAGCCATAAAAAGAGATAAGGGCATAGACTCAGGCCTTTCTGGTTTTGGGGAAATAGGTATAAAGACAAAGAGCCGGACTAAACAGTCCGGCTCTTTGTCTTTATATACGTTCTATACGTACTAGAAATTAGGATTAGTAGTCGCTACGCTGCTAGTGCTGGGGTTCAATACCGATTCATCAGCCGGTACATCCCAGTAATCAAGGAAGTTGTAGTTGATGGTTACATCCGTGTTTACGTCACCAGCAGAGGAGAGTACAACGTTACCGTAACTACCACCACCATTGCTGATATCATACGTCCAGCCCCAGCGTCTGCTGTCATAGAAGGAAATTCCACGGAATACCAAAGCTACGCGGCGTTCGGTGACTAATTCCTGCATAGCTTCTGCAAGGGTAAGTCCTGTACCAGAAACAGCTGTTACACCAGCACCCTGATACGTACGAACGGCATCAATATAAGCTAAGCCTACATCAATATTTCCGAGGCGTAAATTGGCTTCTGCGAGCATCAGGGCATTTTCTTCGTAGCTACCAGCAATGTATAGTTCGTACTCTCCAACAGTTCTGTTACTTAGTACGCTAACACCTGATAGTCCGTTGCCCCCGTCTATAATATTCCAACGTGTGCCGTAGGTCATTTCGTCCAAATAAGTATCTACTGCTTCTAGATTGTTGGCCAATCGTTGGTCAGTCGATTTATAGTTTTGAACAAACCGCTCCGTTAACTTAAACCAGGTTGAAGTATTCGTTCCAGTAGTTAAAGCCGCAGGGTTTCCGCCAGTTGCTGAAAAAAGAGAGTTTGTCGAAGTAGATCTACCCGTAAAGACATAATCCCCTTCTTGGATACCATTCGTGGCATAAGTCAGTACACTATTCCAATCTGAAGTAGTCATAGCTGAAATAGTGGCTGTCGTTATTGAGGCACTTGGATCGTTATTGACGTAAGGAGCTAACTTATTTAACAGAATGTTACGAGCTAGCATAGTATTGATATTTCTTTTAAACATATCAATAGTCAATACGCCCCCGTTTCCGGTTTGTGAAGCCGTAGGAATTAATTCGCCCAGGATATCTTCATACGTAGAAGAGGTACTGATGCTTTCCAAAGTCGAAGTAGCCAGATTATAATAATAATTGGATCGTTCAATGACAACATCCTGAGTTACGTATTCACTGCTTGTACCATTCGTTTCATCAATAATTAAACCAGAATAATACATTGACCCAATCGAGGCATAGGCGTAGCCTTTCCAGAAATAACACCATGCTTTAAAGGTATTAGCCTTGTCTTCATCCGTAACGATGTCATCAATGATACTTAAAACATCATTGAGAGCCATGTTCATGGAATACATCTGGGTCCATTGATAGTACAATGGGTTGTATCCAGAACCGGTTTGTGCTCGACTATTATTACTTCTTAATTGAGTAATAGAAGGAGAGGAATTAGTTAGAGTAGTACCGTCATCTAATGTTGCATAATCAGGAATGGCCATGGTACTAATAAGGTAGTTTGATGCTTGTGCACCAATTACGTCACCCATTAGTTCAATGTATCCATATGGCAGATAAAAATAGCCACTATTGTTCATAAACCCATTGACGTAAACGGCACCTTGAGCGTATGAAATGAGGCCGGTTTCATCAGTAACATTTCCTGCTACTGTTGGGGAGTTAGGGTTTCCAACATCCAACTGATCTTTACAGCCAACTGCTGAGAAGAGAGAGATTACGAAGAAAATAAAAATTATATATCGATTCATGATATGAGATCTTTTAGGAACTTTTACTATTAGAATCCAATGTTCAAACCAACTTGATAAGACTTCGTGTTAGGAAGAGTACTGTGATCAACACCACGGTCATACGAAGAGTTAGAAGCACCTGAGCTCATTTCAGGATCAAAGCCAGTATATTTGGTTACTGTGAAAAGGTTACGACCAGTAAACACTAACTGACATTTTTTGAATGCTGGAAGTTTGAAGATCTTATCCAGTTCGAATCCAAGAGAAATGTTCCGTAAACGCAGGAAAGAAGCATCTTCTAAAAAGAAATCTTTTGTTCCGTTGTTACCAGCTCCATATAAACTACCCCAAGAGGCTGAATAAGCACTAGCCCAATAAGCGGTATAAGCAGCAGTAGTACCATCAATGGTTACTGGGGTTGCGAAATCTTTGTGAATACCGTCCCGATACATCCATTCTTTGGTTTGGTTATATAGGTGGCTGCCGTATACCCAGTCTAACTGGAAGGATAATGTTACAAAGTTTTTATAACTGAAGTTATTTATAAACGAAGCATTGAATTTAGGGTTAGGGTTGCCGAACGCGTAGGTATTTTCAGTAAATTGAATCCCTTTTGTCGTTTTGTTTACCACACGCCCATCTACAATTTCGTAGTTAGAAGCATCCGATTCTGAAATATAGCGGGTGCCATCTGTTTTAAGCTGGTCTACGCTGGTTAGAGCTTTGGTTCCGTAAATTTGCCCAATAGGCTCACCAGGGGTTAATACCAAAGCCGTGGAACCTGCTGAAGAAGTCAGGATAATATCTGCTCCGCCTTCAATTGAACTAATTTTTGAAATTTGACGGCTCCAGTTGGTTGTGAAATCCCAGGTAAAAGCTTTAGACTTGAACACAGGGAAATTTAACTGGAATTGTATACCGTTTGAAGCCATGCCAATCGCATTGGTCAATTGTCCGGTTGCTCCTGTAGAAGGTGCTACACTAACCGAGTAGATAACATTCTCACTCTTACGCTTCCAGTAGGTAAACGAACCGTTAATAGAACTTAACCAGGTATTACCACGATTTACATTCACTGTAAAGTCGGTACCAGCTTCAAATTCTTTCGAAACTTCTACCTGAAGATCAGGGTTTTTACTTGAAGTTTGGTTGCTATATACAATGGCATCTCCTAAATTTTGCTGATCTAAAATGGGGTAGCGATCAAATGCACCTGGCTGAATACCAGCTTCGCCATAGGCTGCTCTTAATTTAAAGTAGGGGAGAGCATCGGTTAGCTTGTCACTCTTCCAGAAAGAAGAAGGCAGGATATATCCATCGAAGTGGGGAAAGGTAAAGGGAGTAGAACCACCACCAAAAGCGGAAGACCAGTCACTCCGGAAACCAGCTGTTACCCCACCAATATCATCAAAATCAATTTTTTGATTTACCAGATAACCGTAAGTTACGAAAGGCTCTTCGTAATCATAGGCAACGGCCTGCGATGAAGTAGAGGTCAGTTTAATTGGTGGAGAAAGAGGTAACCCTACCCCGTACGTTCTGTAATCGGTATACTTACTCTTACGATAGTCGAACGAAACCTGTGTACTGGTCGTAATAGGTAATTTTGAATGAAAATCGTTTTGAAAATCTGTTCTGATAAATGCAGTACCTAAGAAGTTCTGGAAGGTATTGGTATATTGGAAATTATCAATTTCACCCGTATTATCAGAGGCATAAGCACCCGCCCAGGTCTCATAATAATTAGAGTTAGCGTTTTCAGACTGATTTAAATAGATGCGTCTGGAGTTTTCACTACGATAGTTGATACCGTATTTGGCGTTTAACTCAACAAATTTTGGGAATTTGTAATCGCCTTCAAAATTCTGAATGACATCTACCTTATTACTGATAGCAGACGAATATTGCTTACGATAATAGGGGTTAAATGCATTGATACTTAGCATCAAGGCTGTTTGGTAGGCAGGAGAATTCCCATCCGCCATTTTATAGGTCAGGTCAAAGAAAGGAGAGGTATTTAGAAAGCTATATACACCGCCTACTCCACCTTTATCGCCGCCGTAGCTAGCTCCTAAACTAGGCCCTAATGTATTTTTTGTGTATATTAATTGAGTAGTCGAGCGAATTGTAAAGCCTTTGAATAGTTCAGTCCCCAGGTTAGCGGATACGTTGCTACGATCTACATACCCATTTTTCATAATAGGCGTTACGGTGTGATTGTTTGCTACCGAAATGGCAAAATCACTTTTTTCGGTAGCCCCCGAAATGTTCACACTGTTGTTGCTAGTAGTACCTGTCTGAAACATTTGTTTCATGTGATCGTAGAACTTCAGATTAGCATTGTAGGGATTATCTGCAATGTTACGGGGATCCAGGATGGCGTAACGAGTAGCTCCGCCGTATTCGTAGGAAATATAATCAATAGAACCTACGGAGTTGTAAGTTACCGGATCTCCGGAGGCATCAACAATATTATTACTTGCATCTGTTAAATAAGGATGCAAACTGGCTTTTTGTACGTGCCCACTGTTGATGAACTGGTTTGCTGAGAAGCTAGAAGACGCGTTGATCGAGATCCGCCCTGCTTTTCCTTTTTTAGTGAAAATCTGAATTACCCCATTTGCTCCCTGAGCACCGTAGATAGAGGCAGACGCCGCCCCTTGTACTACTTCCACCCGTTCTACGTTTGAAAGATCAAGCGAGTTAATGTCGGTAGCAGCTACCTGAACCCCATCCACCATGATCATGGGTTTCGTACCGTTTTGTACCGTGTTAATACCACGTAATACAATGTTTACGGGGTCACCAGGGTTACCACTGACGCTTGAGATCTGAGCACCAGGAATTTTACCAATCAGGGCCTGGTCAATAGATGCCGTTGGAGTAGCGGGGAGTTTGTCTGATGTAATAGATTCTACGGCAATACCTAGTTTTTTCTTGCTCGTTGCCGTACCGGTACCAGTTACAACCACTTCAGTAAGTGATTTAGCGTCGGAAGCCAGGCGAATGTCAATAACCGACTGTGAGCCAATTTCAGCTTCCTGGCTTACCATGCCAACAAAACTGAAACGAAGAATGCTCTTGCCCGTCGGAACGCTGACTTTGTAGCTTCCTGTTGCATCTGTGATTGTCCCAATGGTAGTACCTTGAACGTGAACAGTTACACCTACCAGAGGGGTACCATCATCGGCAGATGAGACTTTACCGGTGATAATCCGATCCTGTGCCGTCGCTGTTACCCATGTAAGGACACAGGTAATCCAAACCATTAAAAGGTTTCTCATGTAGATAAATAGTTTTGGTAAGGGAGATGAACAATCCGTTTTATAGTACTTCACAACAATGCTCTGCTTAGTGCTTCCGCACAATAGTTAAAAAAGCCAAGCAATTTATTGAGGAGTAGTATAGACGGAAAGTAGGTTCAAAGTAGTGATATATTTTGTTTATAAGCAAATATTTAAAACAAAAATCTGTTTGTTTTAAATATTTAGTATAAAATACTATTTACAACTATTTCATAAAAGTTTAACTTAAACAAGGAAAAATCCAATTTTTGGCTTGATTTTTTTTGAATTTTTTCTAGTGGAATGCCTGATATTAGGGAGCGAAATAGCGGTAGAGCCTGAAAAAATGAAATTAATCTTCTGATTGACAGATTATTTTGATAAATAAAAAATGCATAACATATTAAAATTGGATTAAAAAATAAACGATTACTGGAAGGGCGAAAACGATCAGGATGGGCACAGAGAAATTTATGACTTCGTGCTGAGCCTGCGGTACGATTTTTTTTCTTGACGAACGTGGTGTGCAAAAAATCGTATCAAATTTCCTGACCTGTTTAATGTCTCGGTTAACCTTGTCAATAGCTTCTTCGGAAAACGGAACTGATCAGGCGTTAAAATACCTTTGCCAATTGCAGAAATTACCGGTTGAACGTGTATCTTTGCACAATTTTAGCACTCGAATAATACGCATATAAATGCCCTTGTTTGTCTTTTCGGACTCGCAAGGGCTTCTTTACGAAGCAAGCATGAGCAATCAAACCCAGGAAGCCC